>CAZHPN010000033.1:0-41196 GCA_964534375.1 uncultured bacterium
ACACCGCGTACACGCCGTATCAGCCGGAAATCGCGCAGGGCACGCTGCAAACGATCTTCGAATTTCAAACGATGATCGCGCGCCTGCTGGCGATGGAGGTCGCCAACGCGAGCATGTACGACGGCGCGACGGCCGTCGCCGAGGCCGCGCTAATGGCCGCGCGGCTCACGAAGAAAAACAAGTTCGTCGTCTCGGCCGGCCTGCACCCGCAATACCTGGCGACGCTGCGCACGTACACCAAATGGACCGGCGCCGTTTTGACGCCCGCGCCCCTCGCCGCCGACGGCCGCACCGATATCGCACTTCTCGCGGAATTGGTCGACGGCGAAACGGCGGGCGTGATCGTGCAATCGCCCAATTATCTCGGCGCGCTCGAAGACACCCGCCGCGTCGGCGAAATCGTCAAAGGCAAGCCGGCGCGCTTTATTCACGCATTCACCGAACCGCTGGCGTTCGGGGCGATCGTTCCGCCGGGCGAGGCCGGCGCGCACATCGCGGCGGGCGAAGGCCAGTCGCTGGGCATTCCGCTGTCATTCGGCGGCCCGGGCCTGGGCCTCTTCGCCGTGACGCAGAAAGACATGCGCGCCATGCCCGGCCGGCTCGTCGGCGAGACCGTCGACGCCGAGGGCAAGCGCGCGTTCTGCCTGACGCTCTCGACGCGCGAGCAGCACATCCGCCGCGAAAAGGCGACGAGCAACATCTGCACCAACCACGGCCTGATGGCCACCGCCGCGACGATGTACATGGCGCTGATCGGCCGCGAGGGACTGCGCCGCGTCGCGGAACTCAATCGCACGAAGGCGGAATATCTCAAATCCAAGTTGGCGGCCTGCGGCGAGGTGCTGCCGGCGCCGACTTTCAACGAATTCGGCTGGACGCCGAAGCGGCCCGCCGCACGCGTGCTCGCCGCCCTCGCCGACGCCGGCATTTTCGGCGGCGTGGCGCTCGCCGGCTTCGCGCCGATTGTCGATAACGCCATTCTGACGTGCGTCACCGAAATGGTCACGCGCGAGGAGATCGACCGCTATGTCGAAATCGTACGGTCCGTGTGACGTTCCCGGCGCACGGGGCATCGCCCTGTGCGAGCCGACGCTGTTCGAACGTTCGACCCCCGGGCGTATGGGGTGCAGTTTGCCCGAGTCGGGTTCCGGGTTCCGGGTTCCGGGTTCCGGGGATCCGCAATCCGCATTGCCGCCCGAGCTTCGCCGCACCTCCCCCGCCGGTTGGCCCGAACTATCCGAGGTCGAAGTCGTGCGGCATTTTGTGCGCCTGTCGCAGTACAACTACGGCGTCGACAGCGGCCTGTATCCGCTCGGCTCCTGCACGATGAAATACAACCCCAAGCTGGCCGAGGACGCCGCACGGCTGCCCGGTTTCGGCGGGGCGCATCCGGCGGCGCCGCACGCCGGCCTGCTGCGGCTGATCGGCGAGCTGTCGCGCGACCTGGCCGAGATCGCGGGCATGGACGCGGTCACCTGCCAGCCGGCCGCCGGCGCGCACGGCGAACTGACCGGCATGCTGCTGGTGCGCGCCTATCACGAAGCGCGCGGCGACAACCGCACCACGGTGCTGATCCCCGACACGGCGCACGGCACGAATCCGGCCTCGGCGGCGATCTGCAATTATCAGGTGCGCGCGATCGCCTCGGGCCCCGACGGCATTCTGACGCCCGAGGCCGTCGCGGCGGCGATGGACGAAAGCGTCGCGGCAATCATGATCACCAACCCGAACACGCTGGGCCTGTTCGAAACGCACATCGAGCAAATCGCCAAGATCGTCCACGACAAGGGCGCCCTGCTCTACATGGACGGCGCCAACCTCAACGCGCTGCTGGGCGTCGCGCGGCCCGGCGATTTCGGCGTCGATTTGCTGCACTTCAATCTGCACAAGACTTTCGCCACGCCCCACGGCGGCGGCGGGCCGGGCTCGGGGCCGGTCGGCGTGAAGAAGCACCTCGCGCCGTTTCTGCCGGCGCCGCTGGTTGTGGCCGACGGCGCGGGCTGGCGGCTCGACGAGGATCGCCCGCAAAGCATCGGCCGCGTGCGCTCGTGGTTCGGCAACGTCGGCATGCTGGTGCGCGCCTGGACGTTCATCCGCGAACTCGGCCCGGCCGGCCTGCGCCAGGCGAGCGAGATGGCCGTGCTCAACGCCAATTATCTGCGGGCGCGCCTGCAGGATTTGTACGCCGTCGCCTACGACCGCCCGTGCATGCACGAGATCGTCTTCAGCGACAAGAACCTGCCCAACGGCGTGACGACGATGGAACTGGCCAAACGGCTGATCGACTACGGCTTTCATCCGCCGACCGTGTATTTTCCGCTGGTCGTTCACGGCGCGATCATGGTCGAGCCGACCGAAAGCTTCGAGCCCGAGGCGCTCGAAGGCTTCATCGCCGCCATGCGCGCGATTTACGCCGAAGCGGCCGACAACCCCGACTTGGTCAAGCACGCGCCGCACAACTCGTTCGTCAAAAAGGTCGACGAAGTGGCCGCCGCGCGCAAGCCGCGGTTGACGGCGGACATGTGAATTGCGGATTGCGGATTGCGGATTGCGGATTGAAGTGCGCTGAACGTCTCGGGCTTCGCACGGGGCCGCGGGATGCGTCGGACCTGTCAGACGTGTCAGCCCCGCGGACAGGCTCCGCGTTCCGCGCGAAGCCCGGCAGAGGTTTGCCCGGAACATTCCGCAATCCGCAATCCGTAATCCGCAATCTCGTCGCCCTGGTGGAGGAATGGTAGACTCAGGGGACTTAAAATCCCCGGCCCTTTATCGGGCGTGCCGGTTCAAGTCCGGCCCAGGGCAATAGAAACCCGGAATGGCGAATGCGGAATGAGGAGTCAGCCGTAGACTCGCCGGCGAAACATCGTCGTCGCCGGCTTCGTCGTCGTTGACATCGTCGTCGCTGGCGTCGTCGTCGTCATCGAGCGGCGGATGGCAATTCGCGGGCGTTGTGGCCGCGAGCAGAATCGGCGTCATCGTCATGGCATGCGCCCGGAGCCGCGGGATGTGGGCGGCGCCAAAGGTCGAGCTGCGGTCGATTTGCAGCGTCGCCTCAACGTCATACCCGCCGTTCTGGCCAACCGGCTCGTTGAAGGAATAAAACATCCCGTTGATTGGGTTGGTTCCCGAAAGCCCCGTCTCCGGCTGCGAGTGATTGCCGGCGTAGGTAAAATCTCCTGGCGGCGACGGCGGGTCAACGGTCACCTGAGCGCATCCCACGAAGCTGTGGTCCGTCGCCGAAACGACTTGGCCGAAAATGACGCCGGCGCCCTGATCCAGCGAGATTCCGGCAAGGCCCCGCACGGTCGCGACAAGGAAATCCCACGGCCAGGTTCCCACGCCCACAGAATCCCCCCACAAGGGGCTGACGTCGACGTTGTACACGAAGCTGTCAACG
Organism: uncultured bacterium; assembly: GCA_964534375.1. Lineage (GTDB taxonomy): Bacteria > Lernaellota > Lernaellaia > Lernaellales > Lernaellaceae > CAZHPN01. The sequence goes on from CAZHPN010000033.1 coordinate 3,398, forward strand.
TAAAAATCGGGCGAAACATCGTCGTCGGAGGGGTAACTTCCTGCCGCGCTCGGGCTGGCCTTCACGCCCACCATTGACACGGGGGCCGAAGGAATCGCCAGCGCGAAACGCCCATCGGCGCCCGTAACGACGGGATCGGCGCCGTCCAGCGCGTCGCCGGTGGCGTTATTCAGCAATTGGACCTGCGCGACGATCGGCTGGTCGTCGTCCGCGCCGCCGGGCCACACCACCTGCCCGCAAACGTGGCCGGCGGGGCAAGTCGTGTCGTTGTCGTCGTTGTCGTTGTCGTTGTCGTCGTCAGCGATGTCGTCGTCGGCGGGCGAGAGGTCGTCATCGGAAGTTTGGTCGTCGTCATTATCATCGTCATCGGCGATGGGATAATGGACATCGCTGCTGCTCGAACCGCTGCCGCAGCCGGGCGCAACGGCGACGACTGCGAAGGCCGAAAAAACAAGGAGTGCGACGTGAAGAATCCGGGGAATGGTTGTCTCCGCCGCGTTCGAATGACTATTTTCGCCGTCGGTCCGCTTTCCGCGCGGCCGGAAAAACGGCTGCGACCGGATTCCCCGCAGGCAACGAACCGGCGTCAAGACGGGCCCCGACGCAGGCCGCGAGCATTGCGGATTATTGGCAAGCGGCACTGATGACCGAAATGGCGTGGTTTCCACCGCAATCGTGCAGCGTCATCGGCTGCCATTCCGTGCCTTCGGTCGCGTAACACTCCGCCTGCGTTTCGTAGTCGGCCAGCCCGTTGGGCTCCCACCAGCAGCAGCCGCATTGATCCGCGTTGGCGGTCGCGTCATCGTCGGCGGCCGCACTGCTGGAACTGCTGCTCGATTGGCTGCACGCGGCAAAGGCGAGAGCGAGTGCAACGGCCAAAACGGCGACGGTTACGAGCAAACAAACGCGCCTCATCGTCATCTCCCTCGCGTGGATCGAAATGGTCGCATCGTCCCGGCGTTCCGCCCGACCGGAATGCGGGATGCGGCATTACATGCCGACCGGTGCGCCGCGTCAAGACGGGCGGGCAACACTGGGCGCATTCTACCGCGCGAGGGCTTGCGCGATCGCCGCGCCAACGCCGCCGGCGATGCCGCCGCCGACGATGCCCAGCAGCGCGGCCAACGATTGATCGCCGTAGAGCAGGCCGACGAGGATGCCGAGGTTGGCCGCCAGGGCTCCCACCAGCGCGCCGCCGCCGGCCGCCTTCGGATAGCCCCCTTCGGCGTTGCGGCCGTAGGCGAAGCCGACGATCAAGGCGACGATGGCGCCGAGCGGCGTCGAGGCCCTGAGCATTCCCGGCGAGTGATGGCCGATGATCGAGACGAGTATTCCCACCGCGCCGCCGATGGCGGCCCATTTCACAATTCGCGTGACGGCGTCGGGCTTCGCTTGGGCCATGATTTCTCCCCGCTTGATGACGCCTTGAGTGTATTTTGAACGCGCTCGACATGTCAAACTGGGGTCGTCGTCGCCGGTGTGTGTTCTCGGACCGGATCGGCGCCGGCCTGATTATTTCCCCGGTTTGTCTGCCGTCGCGACCAGACCCGCGGCCACATCGTGCGCCATGCCCGCACCCGTCAGGTAGTAGGCATACGCCGTGTCGCCGTCGAACTCGACCTTGTAAAAGGCGGCCAGATAGCGGTTCGCCAGTTCCCGGATTTGTTCGAAGTCGCCGCCGCCCGTCGGGCAGATGATCGCCGCGGCGTCGATGACCGCGTCGGGCAGGTCGCAAAACGTCAGGTGGCCGCTTTTCTCGATTTCGATTTCGATCGACGGCGGGTTCGCGTAGAGATAAAATTGGCGATAGTCGGCGTTCAGCGGCGCGCACAAACCGCCGTCGGAGCTGCCCAGCAGCAGGGTCGGGATGTGAATATCCGGCATCAATCCCGGCGTCACCGCGGGGTACGCGGGCGTGTTCAACGGGCTCGTGTCGACCGGGTCGATCGTCCCCGACGCCGTGACGCGTTTGTCGTCGTACGCCGTCAGCAGCGAAATCTTGCCGCCGAGCGAATGGCCCGAGGTTCCGATGCGCGTCAGGTCGACTTTGTCATAAAAAATCGACCCCGCCAGTTTGGCCTGGCTCTCGACCCAATCGATGATGGCCGACGTCGTTTGCGCCAGGGCGAGGTGCGAAATAACATAATTGTCGCGCAGGACGACGATGTAGCCGTACGACGCGAGGTGCTCGGCGTAGGAAAAGTAGAGGCTCATCGGCAAGGCGAAACCGGGGCCGAACACGATCAACGGCCGCGGGCCGTCGGCGTCGTCGATGCCGGCGCCGGCGGCGGGATAATAGGCGCGCAACGGTTGGTCTTTGTTCGAACTCGGGTCGTGAAACGTCAAATCGGCGTAACCGAAATCGTAAGGCCCCGGTCGCGCCGGATCCGGCGGGGGCGAGGCGTCGTCGTTGTCGTCATCGTCGACCGGCGAGGCATCATCGTCCGGGGCGGCGTCGTCATCGGCCGCGCCCGACGTTTTGTGGCCCGCGGAACCGCAGCCGCCCATGGCCAACAGCAGGGCCGCGAGTACGCTTACGCCAATCAGGATCAGTGTTCTCATGATTCGCCTCCGCGTCGCGCCGTTCCGACCCGGTATCGTTGGAAGTTACTCGGGGCTTATTGCAAGATCAAGCGCGGAAGCGAACCGCGCGCCCTTACGAGGGGCATTCTCTACCCTCTGTTTTGCGCCGGGGCGACCGGAACCGGAATGTAGAATGGTGAATGGCGAATGGCGAATGGCGAAATTCGCGCGGCATCGCCAATTCTTCATTCGCCATTCGGCGGCGGTGGGCTGCTCTACACCCGGATTGCCCCGTCACCGCCGGCTGCCGGCTGAGCCTCTTGCAAAATTCCCTGTAGAGGTCAGCCCCGGAGGGGCGCAGGTAATTAGCCCAGCAATTTTATTGCTGGGACTTCGGACCGGTCCGAACTCTCCCATCCTTCCGCAACCCGTGGAGACGGGTGCAGGCGCCATTCCCGGAATTCATTCCCGGTCCCCGCCGAAGATCACAAATATCTATCGTCGAATTCGATGCCGTGTTTTCTCAAGATGGCCGCCAATTCCTCCTGAAAAGTCGTCCGTCGATGGTGCGTCTCCTGCTCGGCAATGTACGCCGTCGTCTTCGCCAATCCCGACGTGCCGACCGAAAATGCGCCGTAGCCCTCCTGCCACGCAAATCCCGCCCGAGTCGGAAACATTTCATGAATCCACTTTGACGTTTTCGCCTTGACTGCGCGCATCATGTCCGCAAGTGAAATTTGCGGATGCAGCGAAATCAATAAGTGCACGTGATCTTCCGTGCCGCCTGCCGCCAGAAGCGCACATTTTCCTTCGCGTAAAATGCCGCCCATGAATGAAAACATATCGTCCCGGAGATCGGGCGATATCCACCGGTGGTTGTCGCGCGTGCGGAACACAACGTGAAAAAACGAAGCAGCGTAAGTGTGGCTCATCAGTGCATGTTACCCGCCTCGCCGCGATATTGAAATCGCGGCGGCGACCGGGAATGAATTCCCGGGATGGCGCCTACACCCGTTCCACGGGTTGTGGACCACGCGCGAGAGACCCGGAGAGGCGCCCGAAACCCAGCAATGAATTGCTGGGCTAACCACCTACGCCCCGCCCACGGGGCTTCGACCGCCGCGAATCGCTTCGCGGCACGAAAGGAATTCGCAGATAGCGGTCCGGCATACCAGTACGAGAGCAGCCAATGCTTCGGGATCGATTCTGCAAGTGGCTCGACCGCCGGCTCTTCCCTGGCGCCTGCTAACTGCTGGCTGCTGCCTCCTAGCTACTGGCTACCGCGGCTCATCACGCCGCCGCGTTCCGGATCGCTTTCACCAACTCCTCGATCGGGCCGTCTTTGGCCAAATAACCGACGGCGCCGGCCGCGCGCATCTGCGCCGCCATGTCGGCCTCGGCGTAGGTCGACAGGCCGATCACCCGCACATCCGGCGCCTGGCACGAAATGATGCGCGTGGCGTCGATCCCGCTGACGAGCGGCATGCTGACATCCATCAGCAAGACCTGCGGCCGTAATTGCCGCGCCTTCTCGATCACTTCCCGCCCGTCGGCCGCCTCGCCGACGATCGCCAACCCCGGCGTGGTTCGGAGCAGTTCCACGATGACCTGACGAATCGCGGCGTGGTCGTCGGCGACCAGCACGCGGATCGGACCCGGCGCCGGCGATTTTGCTCTGGCGGCCGCCGGCGACGCCGCCTCGTCTGGCTCGGACTCGTCGCCCCGGGCGATCGGCGCCGTCACCGTCGCCCGCGTGCCGCGGCCCGGCGCGCTGTCGATTGCCAATTCGCCGCCGATGAATGCAAGCCGTTCGCGGATGCTTTGCAGCCCGAACGTGCTGCCGGCGTTCAGCGCGGCGTCGAAGCCGTGCCCCTCATCGGCCACGACGAGGCGCAGGTTCCCATCCGCGGTTTGCGCAACCGTCACCTGGGCGCGCTTCACGCCCGCGTGTTTCACCACGTTGAACAACAGTTCCCGCACGGCGCGAAAGCTCACGAAGCGCAAGTCCTCGGGCAACGCGATGTCCGCTTCCGGCGCGGCCACCTCGATCTCGAGCCCATGCGTGTCGCGCATCCACTCCGCGAGCCACGTCAATGCGCCGAGCAGATTCTCATTGTGGAGCGCCGGCGGCGTGAGTTCGATCGTCAGCGAGCGGCTGGCCTCGATGGATTTGCCCAGCAGTTCGAAAAGGCGCTGGCTCTCCGCTTTGAGATCCGGCTCGGTCACACTCCGCGCGAGCGACGAGGCGCTGAACCGGGCCGCCACCAGAAACTGCTGCAAGTGGTCGTGCAGCACCTGCGCCAGCCGCTGCCGTTCACGGTCCTCGGCGTGCGCCACTTGCACCGCCAGCGTGCGCAATTGCGCCGCCCTGCGTTCCAACTCGGCCGTGCGCTCCCCGACGCGCCGCTCGAGCGAAGCGTTGAGTTCGCGAAGTTCGTCCTCGGCCTTCCGCAAATCGGTGACATCCCCGATGGCCACGGTGCAACCGACGATCCCCTCGTGCGCATCGTGCACCGGCGCGGCGCTGTTGAGCACAAAGGCCCGGGCGCCGTCGAAGCGCTCGATCACCAGCAACTGGTTCTCGACGCGTTGCCGATTCTTCACGCACTGCGCCGCCGCCCATTCCTCCGGCTCGACGAGCCGGCCGGTGTCCGGCCACCAGGCCCGGAACGCGGCGTAATCGGCGACGGACGCCATCGGCGGCACGGGGCCGCCCCAGACCCGCTCGAACGCGGCGTTCGCCTGCACGATCGCCCCCGCCGCGTCCACGATCGCCACGCCGACCGGCAGCGCGTTCATCACGGCTTCCAGGCGGCGCTTGGCGTTCTCGGTTTCGGCGTGCGCCTGCTCCAGTTCCGCGGTTCGCGAGCGCAGCGCCTCGGCCTCTTTGCGCGCCGTAACGTCGCTGACGGCCGCGCGGCACACGGGCGCGCCCTCGTCGTCCTTCGCGAGCGTCGCCTCGAAAGTCGCCCAGACGCGGCCCCCGTCGGCCGTGGAAAGCCGCAACTCGCAGGTCTGCGCGGCCCCGGTTTGGAAAAGCAATTCGCGATGCCCGCGATAGAGATCCAGGTCGTCGGCGACGATGAAGTCGGTCAGTCGCCGGCCCGCCAAGGCGCCGCCGGCGACGCCAAGCAATATGCCGGCGGTGCGGTTGGATTCGACGATCAGGCCGCTTTCCGTCAGAATCAAATACCCAACCGGCGCATTCTCGAACAGATCGACATACGCGATGCGGCTGGCAGACAACTCGTCTTGCGCCCGACGCAACTCTTCGTTCTGCATCTCCAGTTCAATTTGGGTGACCTGCATCTCATGCAGCAGCCGCTTTGCATCGGCATCTTCACTCGCTGGAGGCGCATTCGCTCTTTTTTCGAGGAGCTTTTCTTCCGCGCGATTACGCAAACCAGTGGGGTCCAAGCGGGAACGTTTGCTTTTTTCCATGATGGGCAACTCCCTTTCCCGCCGGAGCCGCCCCGAACGCCGCACGTTCCGGAAAAAGCGGTTCTTGAGGTAATGGGTAAGTCGCCGGCGGCCCCGCGGCAATCTTGCTAATTTCCCGATGAATGCCGTCAGGGCGATGAAACAGAGCGCAATTTTTCCGTCACGCGACTGGCGTCGCGGCCGGCTATCCTCTAGCCCGAAAAAACCTTCCTTTTTTCGTCCGTTGCGGGTTCCAGCAACAGCTTGACTTGCTGTTTTTGCAGCGGTATGAGTGAGTTCCATTCTCAAACATGCACGCAAGCGGAATTTCATTTTTTCGAGGAGCGCAACATGGCCCGGAAAAAGCCGGAAATCGATGCGGATCAGAAATCACTTCCCAAATGCCCTACTGGCATCGCCGGCCTGGATGCCGTGACCAACGGCGGGCTGCCGCGCGGCCGCCCAACGCTCGTTTGCGGCGAAGCCGGGTGCGGCAAAACGCTGCTGGCGATGGAGTTCCTCGTTCGCGGCGCGGCGATGGGCGAACCGGGCGTTTTCGTCTCTTTCGAAGAGCGGCCCGAGGACCTAATTCAGAACGTCGAATCGCTGCATTTCGACGCCGCCAAACTCGTCGCGGAGAATAAACTCGCTTTCGAGTACGTCTACGTCGAACGCAGCGAAATCGAAGAAACCGGCGAATACGATCTCGAAGCGCTGTTCATCCGCCTCGCCGCGGCGATCGAAGCGGTGGGCGCCAAACGCATCGCGCTCGACACGCTCGAGGCGCTGTTCGCGGGCCTTGGCAACGAAGGCATTCTGCGCGCCGAGTTGCGGCGGCTGTTCCGCTGGTTGAAGGAAAAAGGCCTGACCGCCGTGATCACCGCCGAGAGCGGCGAAAAGACGCTGACCCGCCACGGCATGGAGGAATACGTTTCCGACTGCGTGATCGTGCTCGACCACCGCCTCGTCAACCAGATGGCCACGCGCCGCCTGCGGGTGGTCAAATACCGCGGCTCGGCGCACCAGACCAACGAATACCCGTTCCTGATCGACGACGCCGGCTTTTCCGTGCTGCCGGTCACGTCGCTGGGGCTCGATTACGCGGTTTCGAGCGAACGTGTCACGACCGGCCTGCCCCGGCTCGACACCATGCTCGGCGGCGGCGGGTATTACCGCGGTTCGAGCGTGCTGGTCTCCGGCACGTCCGGCACCGGCAAGTCTTCGATGGCCGGCTTCTTCGTCGACTCGACGTGCCGGCGGGGCGAACGCGCGCTGTATTTCGCGTTCGAAGAATCGCCGGACCAGATCATGCGGAACATGCGGTCCATCGGGCTCGACCTGAAAAAATGGGTCGATAAAGGCCTGCTTCATTTCCAGGCCGCGCGACCTACGTTGTACGGTATGGAAACGCACCTCACCGCCCTCTACAAAGCGATTCGCGATTATCAGCCCACTTGCGTAGTCGTCGACCCGATCACGAGCTTCCTGCACACGAGCGACGCGATCGAAACGAATGCCATTCTCCTGCGGCTGATCGGCCTCGCCAAAAGCGAGCAGATCACCACGATGTTCACCAGCCTGACGCCCGGCGGCTCGGTCGCGGAAAGCACGCAGATCGGCGTTTCGTCGCTGATGGACACGTGGATCGGCATCGCCGTGCTCGAAGCCAACGGCGAGCGCAACCGCCTCATGTGGGTGCTCAAATCGCGCGGCATGGCCAATTCGAACCAGGTGCGCGAGTTCCTGATCAGCGACGACGGCATCGAACTCGCGGACGTGTACATCGGCGCGGGCACGGTCCTCACCGGGTCGGCGCGGGTGGCGCAGGCGGCGCGGGAAAAAGCGGAGGCGGAAGCGCTGAGCAACGAGTTGGCGCGCAAGAAACGCGACCTCGAAAGCGAGCGCGCGGTGACCGAGGCGAAAATTGCGGCGTTGCAGGCCAGATTTACGGCGCGCGAGTTGGAATTCCAACAATTCGCCGAGCAAGACCGGCTGCGCGAGGCTGCGGCGGCCGATGAACGCGATAAGCTCGCCGCCCTGCGGCGGGCGGACGCGCCGACGTCAAAGCGCGGCGGGAGGAAGCCGAAATGATTGCCGAGGCAACCGAAAAAGGGAAAAAGGCGAAGAGCAAGACCAAAGCCAAATCGGCCCGGCCGGCTGCACCAGACGAGGATTTCTGGGAATTGCGGCTCTACGTGGCGGGGAAAACCAGCCGCTCGGTCCTCGCGCTGGAAAACCTGAAACGGATTTGCAACGAGCGCCTCGCGGGGAAATACCGGATCGAAGTAATCGACCTGATCAAGAACCCCGCGCTGGCGAAAGGCGATCAGATTCTCGCCCTGCCGACGTTGGTGCGCCGGCTGCCCGAACCCGTGCGCAAGATCATCGGCGACTTGTCGAACGAAGAACGCGTGCTCGTGGGCCTCGACCTGCGCCCGCGGTAAGGAGTTCCTACGATGGCCAAGGCCGCCTCGACAGAAAAAAAGAAACTCGAAAAAGTCGTTGACGAAAGCGCGCCCGAGCAGGGCCAACCGCTGTGTTACGTCCTGCGCCTGTACGTCACGGGCATTACGCCCAACTCGCGTCGGGCGGTCGAAAATGTCCGCCGCATTTGCGAGGAGCACCTGAAAGGCCGTTATGAACTGGAAGTGATCGACATTTACCGTTATCCCGGCCTCGCCAGCGGCGAGCAAATTTTGGCGGCGCCGACGCTCATCAAAAAACTGCCTTTGCCCCTGCGGCGGCTGATCGGCGATATGTCCAACGAGGAAAAAGTGCTGTTCGGTCTGGATCTGCGCCCGGTCGCCGAATCCGGAGCGAAAAAATGAGCAAGGGCGACGGCCAACGGCGCGGCGCCGGCGACACCGCGCTTCGGGCGGAAAACGAGGAATTGCGCGCGCGTCTGGCCGAGGCGCGGGAAACGCTGCGGGCGATTCAGGAAGGCGAGGTCGACGCGCTCGTCGTCAACACGCCCGCCGGCCCGACGGTGTTTTCGCTCAAGACCGCCGACCTGCCCTACCGCGAGATCGTCGAAACGATGAACGAGGGCGCGCTGACGGTCGGCCGCGACGGCGCGATCCTATACGCCAACGACCGCTTTTTCGAGATGGTCAAAGCCGCGCCCGGCGGCGTGTTCGGCAAAACGTTCGCCGAGTTTGTGGCGGAAAAAGATCGCGAACGGCTGGCGGCGTTTCTGAGCGGCAGCGTCGATGCGCCGGCGCGCGAACGCCTCGAACTTTTGGCCGTAGACGGCTCCCGTGCGGTCGTCCAGGTTTCTTCGCGCGTCTTGCCCGAGCAAGGGCCGGCGGCCGTTTGCCTGATCCTCTCCGATGTTTCCTCGCTGGAACGGGCGCACGCCGAGATCGCCGATCGCCGCAAGCACGAAGCGGAATTGCGCGAGCAGCGCGAGTGGCTGCGGGTGACGCTGGCCAGCATCGGCGATGCGGTCCTGGCCGCCGACACCGAGGGGCGCATCACCTTGCTGAACCCGGTCGCGGCCGCGCTGACGGGCTGGACGGACGAAGAGGCGCGCGGACGGCCGCACGGTGAAGTCCTTCGACTCATCGTTGAAGACACGCGCGAGCCCGGCGAGGATATCGTGGCGCGCGTGCTGCGCGAGAACAAAATCTTCATGCTCGCGAACCACTCGGCGCTGATCGCGCGCGACGGGCGCGTGATCCCGGTCGAAGACAGCGCGGCGCCGATCCGGGATGCCGCCGGGAAGACGGTGGGCGTGGTGCTGGTGTTTCACGACGTGACCGAAAAACGCCGCGCGATCGAAGCCCTCGCCGAGAGCGAGGCGCGATTCCGCCACGCCGAACAGGTCGCCAACGTCGGCCACTGGGAATGGGAGATTTCGACGGGCGCGGTCCATTGGTCGGACCAGGTGTTTCGACAAGTGGGCGAAGAGCCCGCCTCGTTTGCGCCGACCTATGACGACCTGCTGCGGCGCATTCACTCGGACGACCGCGCGGTTTTTACGACAATCGTCGAGCGCGCGCTGGCCGACCATTTGCCGTACGAACTGGAGTTCCGCATCGTTCGTCCGGACGGAACGATCCGCGTCTTGCACGCGCGCGGCGAAGTCATTTGCGACGCCGAGGCGCGGCCGCAACGCGTGATCGGCGTCAGTCTGGACATCACGGAACGCCAGCGGGCCGAGGCGGCATTGCAGGAGATGAACGCCACGCTCGAACGGCGCGTGCAGGAGCGCACGGCCGAGTTGGAATTGCGGGCGCTGCAACTGCGGGCCCTGGCGGCGCAACTGGTGCACACCGAAGACCAGGAACGAAAACGGCTGGCGACGGTGCTGCACGATCATCTGCAACAATTGTTAGTGGCGGCGAAGTTCGGCGCTTCCTCGTTGCAGCAGGAGGTCGAGGAACCGACCCACAAAGACGCGGCGCAGCGCGTGCTCGATCTCATCGCGCAAGCGATCGACGCCAGCCGCTCGCTGACGGCGGAACTTTCGCCGCCGGTCCTGCACGATGCCGGCTTGGCGGCCGGGTTGCAGTGGCTGACCCGCTGGATGCGCGAAAAACACGGCCTGACGGTCGAGGTGACGGCCCCCGCGCAGCGGCTCCCGATGCCGGATGACTGGCGGCTGATGCTGTTCCAGGCCGCGCGGGAGCTCTTGTTCAACGTCGCGAAGCACGCGGGCGTGAACACCGCGACGGTCACGCTGACCCGCGACGGCGAGCGCTTGCGCCTGGTCGTCGCCGACCAAGGCCGCGGCTTCGACCCCGGCGCGGTCGCCGCCGCCGACGGCGGCGGCTTCGGCCTGTTCAGCGTGCAGGAGCGCCTCGCCCATCTCGGCGGCAGCGTGGAAATCGACAGCGCGCCCGGCCGCGGGACGCGCGTCGTCGTCTCGGCGCCGATTCTGCATCCGGTCGGCGCCGCGGCGGATGATGAGGGATGATGGGTTATCGGTTTATCCGCAGATGACTTAGCGCTGCCTTCGGCCGCAACCAAATGATTTTTCTTTAGCCGCAGATTGCGCAGATTGGCGCAGATTTGCGGGCCGGGAAATCGAAATTTCGGCGGCCGAAATTTCGCCCCGGCCCGCCACGCTAATCTGCGTTCATCGGCGTAATCTGCGGTTGTATTCAACTTTCCAAATTCTTCGCGCCGAGCGAAGAAATTCGCGGATAGTAGTACAGATAGCACAGAGCTTTCTGATTTCCCATTTGATAAGTCAAGTTTCTCGAGAGGAGCGACAAGTCCGATAGAGACTGTCGACAAATTGCCCGCGCCCGCCGACCGCCGATGGCTGCGAATTGGAAGTCTTTGGGGCGCGCAGACCGAAATGTTGAATGGCGAATGGCGAATTTCGGGCGGCGTCGGCAATTCGGCATTCGCCATTCGCCATTCGCCATTGAGCGGGCGACGAGTACGACGGGCAGGCACGGGGGCCTCGGGCAGGCACGGGGCGTGCCCCTACGCCGGGCGCCGGCCACCCGGCTGTTCGCGGTTCGCTGTTCGCTGTTCACTGTGCTGCGTCGCGGATCGCCTTCAACAAGTCTTCCATCGGGCCGTCTTTGACCAGGTAACGCACGGCGCCGGCGGCGCGCATCTGCGCGGCCATGTCGGCCTGCGCATGCATAGACAGGCCAATGACGCGGACGCTGGGCATCTCGGCCAGGAGAACGCGCGTCGCGTCGATCCCGCTCATGACCGGCATCGAGACGTCCATCAGCACGACATCGGGATTCAGCAGCCGCGCGAGGTCGAGCGCCTGCCGACCGTCTGCGGCCTCGCCCACGACGGCGAGACTCGGCTCTTTGCGCAGCAATTCCACGAGGCCTTTGCGCACGACCGTGTGGTCGTCGGCCACGAGCACCCGAATCGCACCGGCCGCGGCCGGCGCGGGCTCGTGCGCCGTGGCGGCGGAAACCGCCGGCGACAAGGGGGGCGCCGGCAGCGGCGCGATAGGCGCGGTCAGCACGATGCGCGTGCCGGCGCCGGGAGCGCTTTCGATTTCGAGGCCGCCGTCGATGGAAGCGAGCCGCTCGCGAATATTGAACAAGCCGAAACTGCCGGGGGTGTTCCCGGCGGCCAGGGCGGCGGCGTCGAAACCCTTCCCTTGATCGGCCACGACGACCGTCAAATTCCGGCCGTCGTCGTGCGTCATCGTCACCCGCGCGCTCGTCACGCCCGCGTGCTTGGCGACGTTGAACAGCAATTCGCGAACGGCCTGGAAGGCCATCAACCGCAGGTCGTCGGGCAGATCGAAAGGCTCGTCCGGCGCCGCCACCTCCACGGTGAGGCCGTGCTTCTCGTGCATCCACCGCGCCAGCCACAGCAACCCGGCCCCCAAACCGCGGTCGTGCAAGATGGGCGGCGAAAGCTCGGCGGTGAGCGAGCGGCTGGCGTCGATCGATTGCCCAAGTAAATCCAGCACGCGCGCGGCCTCCGCGTTGAGGTCCGGCGCGGTCAGCCGATGCCGCAGCGACGAGGCGCTGAACTTCGCCGCCACCAGCAATTGCTGCAAATGGTCGTGAAGCAACGTCGCCAGGCGCTTTCGTTCACGATCTTCCGCCTGCCCCAGTTCCGCCGCGAGCGCCCGCAGTTGCGTCGCCCGCCGTTGCAATTCCGCCGTGCGTTCGCGGACGCGCTGTTCGAGCGAAACATTGACGTCGCGCAATTCGTCCTCGGCGGCGAACTTGGACAGCGCGACGGCCAGATAATCCGCGAGCCGCTCCCATAGCGCGATGATTTCGGGAGAGAACCGGCCGGTTTGTTTGTCGTTCAACTGCAGCAGGCCCAGCGTCCGCCCGCCGGCCCGCAACCCGAGCAAAGCGACCGACTCGTAGCCCTCGCCGTTGCAGCGGTTTCGCGTGCGGGCCTGCCGATCGGCGTCGGTAGTGGTCGCCAACAACCGCGACGTGTTGTTGGACCAAAAGTCGCCGTTGGCCGTGAAGAAGGGCTGGGCCGGATCGAACCGGCCGCAAATGACGTTGCCGCACATGCATTCCAGAACCGGATCGCCCAGGCTGTCGAGAATCGGCTGCCCGTTTTCGTCGCAGGAGCAGAGATTGTTTTCCAAAAGAACGTGCTCCGGCGGGAAACCCTTGGTTTCGTAATAGGGATAATCGTGTTCGCGCCGGAGTCGGATGCCGACGGCCTCGCAACCCGATTTTTGCCGAAAGAATTCCGTGGCGGCGCGGATCAGCTCGCTCGTGCTTTTGCTCGCATTGATCAGCCGCAGGAACTCGGCGGCGGTTTCGCGCTCGGCCTCGGCGCGCTTCTGGTCGGTGATGTCGCGCGCATACAGATTCACGTATCCCCGCTCGGGAACCGGCGCCAGCAACACGGAATAGCTGCGGCCCGGCAGGTCGATTTCGTGCGCCATCGGCTGGCCGGCCGCCAGCGTTTCGGCGACCATGCGGCGCAACGCCTCCGGAACCTGCCGGCCGGCCGCGGGAACGCCCCAGTGCCGCAACATCTCCTGGCTCGCGTCGTTGCAATAGAGGATGCGGCCATCGTCGGCAAGGCGGCAAACGGGCTGCGGGTTTTCCTCCGGGAATCGCGACAAATCCTCGATCTGTTCGGCCGCGCGCTTGCGCTCGGTGATGTCCCGAACGATGGACACCGAGCCGATGATGTTCCCCGCCCCGTCGCGCACCGGGGCGGCGTTGACCTCGCGATGGCGCAGTTCGCCCGTGGCGGGCGTGCGCACAATCTCTTCCTGACCGCGGATAATTTCGCCGGCGAGAGCGCGCAGCGGCGGCGTTTCCTCGACCGGGCGCGGCGTGCCGTCGGGGCGCAGCACTTCGAGGCTCGCCGCGAACTTTTCCACATCGATGCCGCCGGCCACGCCGGCGCCGAATTCGCGCACCGCCGCCGGGTTGGCCAGCGTAAATTGTTTATGGGAATCCGCGAACCAGACTTCGTCGCCGATGCTGTTGACCAGCGCCGAGAGCCGCTCTTTCTCGGCCTGCACGGCCGCCATCAAGCGTTGCGTCTCCTCCTCCGCCAGCTTGAGTTCGGTCCGGTTCACCGCGGCAATGCCGATGCCGGCGACGGCCCCGGCCGCGTCGCGCAACGGCTCCATGTAGAGGTCCAAGTAGATGCGTTGGCCGGCCGAGGTCAGCCACAAATTCTGCCGTACGGTCTCGCCCGCCAGCACGAGGCGCTTCGCCGCCGTCAGTTCGTCCGCCTCGTTGGGGAACAGGTCGAAATCGGTTTTGCCGATGACCTCGTCCGTGCGCCGGGTCTGCTGATTGTACGTCCAGGTGTAACGCAATTCGCGATCGAGCGTCGAAACGATCACCGGCGCAGGCGTCAACGCGAGCCGGAAGCGCTCCTCGCTCGCGCGCAAGGCGTCGGCCGCCAGCTTGCTGTCGGTGATGTCCTGCACGGTGCCGACGAAACTCGTCGCCCGCCGGCCGGCCCCTTCGCCGGCGAAGCTCGCGACCCCGTGCGCTTCGATCCAGCGCACGGCGCCGTCGGGCCGGCGGATGCGGTATTCGGCGGCGTACGGCCGCGGATCGTGCGGATCCAGCGCCGCCTCGACCTTGGCCCACAGCGGCGCCAGGTCTTCCGGGTGGATAATATTCGCGAGAATTTCGTCGTTCAGCCGCTCGTAGCCGCGGACGCCGAAAATTTCTTTGTAAACGTCGTCCCAGTAGGCCATGCGCGTGAGCGGATCGTATCGCCACCAGCCAAGATGCGCGGCGTCGAGCGCGAGTTGGCGCAATTCGACAGCGCGCTTGACCTCTTCCTCGGCGCGTTTGCGTTCGGTGATGTCGCGGTTGCTGCCGCGCGCGCCCAAATATTCCCCGTTCTCGCCGAACACGGGCTGGCAAACGTGGGCGATCCAGCGCTCGCTGCCATCCGGCCGTACGATGCGGAATTCCACATCGCCGGGCCGTTGCCGGTGGGTTTCTTCGGCCTGATGGCGTTGGAACGCGGGAAGGTCGTCCGGGTGAATCGTGCGGAACCACAGCTCGGGGTCGGCGAAAAACTCGGCCGGCTTGCGGCCGTACACGCTTTCGCAGGCCGGCGAAACGTACAGAAACTTTCCTTGCGGATCGAGCCAAAATTCGAAATCGAACGTGTGTTCGGCGACCGTGCGGTAGCGGAATTCCGCGTCGCGCAACGCCTCCTGAGCGCGTCGTTTCTCCGCCACGTCGTGAAAGACGACCACCACACCGATTAACGAGCCGTCCGCGTCCCGGATCGGCGCCGCGCTGTCCTCAATGGGGATTTCGCGGCCGTCGCGGGCCAGAAGCGCCGTGTGGTTGGCCAATTGGACGATTTGCCCCTCGCGCAGGACCCGCGCGACGATGTCCTCCGCCGGTTGGCGCGTCTGCTCGTTGATGACGCGGAACAATTCGCCGATCGGCTTCCCCGCGGCCTCTTCCGGCGACCAGCCGGTCAAGGCCGCGGCCACCGGGTTCAGGAACACGACGCGGCCGTCGGCGTCCGCGGCCAGGACGGCGTCGCCGATGCTGGTCAGCGTCACGCGCAGTCGCTCTTCGCTGGCGCGCAACGCTTCCTGCGCGCGCCGCTTCTGCGTCACATCGTGAAATACAAGCACCACGCCGGCGATCTTGCCGTCGCCGTCTTTGATCGGCGCCGCGCTGTCCTCGATGGGGATCTCGCGATCGTCCGCCGTGACCAGCGCCGTGTGGTTCGCGAGCAGCACGACGCTGCCCTGGCGCAGCACGCGCGCGACGATGTCATCGGCCGGTTGGCGGGTCTGCTCGTTGATGATGCGGAAGATTTCCTGCACGGGCCGGCCTTGCGCCTCGTGCAGCCGCAACCCGGTGAGCGATTCCGCCACCGGATTGATGAAGGAAATTGCGCCCTGCGCATCGGTGGCGATGACCGCGTCGCCGATGCTCGCCAGGGTCGTCGCCCAGCGCTGCTCCTCCTGCACGTGGGCCACGTCCGTCGCTTCGGCCCACAGCGCGCGGCGCAGGCGCTCGATCACGAGGCACAGGCAAATATTGGTGGCGATGAAAGTCGCCAGCGCGAGCACATCGTTGGGGGCCGAAATGCGAAAAGTCCCAACCGGCTCGAAGACCCAATAATCGGTCGCCACCGCCGCCAGAACGGTCGCCGCGATGCCGGGGCCGCCGCCGGCGACGGTCGCCACCAACAGCACCGCCGGGTAGACGGTGACGAACGCCGGCAGCGGGCCGAAATAGCGGACCAACCAGAGGCGCAAGCCGACGCCGATCGCCGCCGCGGCCGCGGCGAAAAGGTATTGCCAGGCGATGGTTCCCCAATTGCGGCCCGGGCGGGCGGGCTGCGCGCCGGGCCCGCCGAACCGCGTCCGGCGCATCACGACAATCGCGAAAACGGCCAGGATCAAGAGCGCGACCGGCGTCACGACGGCCGTGGTGAACAGCGTGCGTTTTGTCGCGATAGCGGCGGCGGCATTGCGCGCCGCGAGCTGTTCCCGATCGCGCGTTTCCATCTCCGCGACCACGCCGCGGATTTCATCCATGATCTGTTTGCCGCGATCGGTGCGAATCACGGCCAGGGCGGCGTCGAGCCCCGACTGCCGCCGCAGCGCAATGGTCTCGCGCAATACGGCGAGCTTGGCGTCGGCCAGATCGCGAACCCGGTGCAGGTCCGCCCGCTGGGCCGCGTCATTGCTGACCAGATTCTGCAACGAATCGAGTTCGCGCGGCAGCCGGCCGCCGGCGTCATTGAAGGGCTCCAGGTATCGCTCTTCGCCGGTCAGGACGAAGCCGCGCTCACCGGTTTCGGCGTCCTTGAGCACGGAAAGAACGAGTTCCAGCTTCTCCATGATCTGATGCGAACGCACGACGTCGCGATTGGCGGCGAGCAGGCGTTGCGAACTGAGGTACGAAGTGACGCTGACGGCCGACAGGAGCGCCAACACGAGGACGAAAGTGACGCCGAACGTTTTGACTCTGGCCATACTCATCTCCGGGTCATCAACTGAAGACCCCTCGCCCCGGGAAGGCCGCCCTGATGCCCGGTGAAGGCTCGGAAAAGGCGACCGTTGGCCACATTGCTACGCGAGCGGGGCGGGGCTGTCAAGACAACGGGCGGCCGGTCAGTGGTCAGTCGCCAGTGGCCGGTGGTCAGTGGGCAGTGAACAGTGAGCAGGGAGCAGCGAACAGCGAACAGCGAACAGCGAATAGTGCGCAATCGGGAGCAAGGCGACCCGCGTGTGGCGCAGGCGCCCTCGCCTGTGCGGGCGCCGTTGCGGCGCATGCCTGCCGGTTCATTTCGCGGGGTTGTCGATGGGTTTCCAGCGGAATGCGGAGGACACCGGAGTGGGCTGACGCCGGTTCTCGAACCGCCGCATCGCTGCCCGGCGTCGCAAAAAAAGCCGCTTGCATTTATCAAGCAACGTGACGAAAATAAACACATCTCAACGTGGATTTGACATCCGTGGCTGCGGTTGGACGCCGTTCTTTCGATTGCACTAATCCGAGCGGTCCGCTTGCGCCGATGGTCAGGCGGAGCCTCGGTTGAACGAAGGCGGAGGATACGACAATGAACGCCAAAATCGGGTTTTTGGTCGTCGGAATCACGCTGCTGGCCGCGTTTGGCTTCGCTTGGGCTGACCCGGACAGCCAAACCGGCGGAGCGGCGGAGCCGCTAGCCGCGGCGCCGTTGGCGCCGCCTCCGGGCGGCGACGGCCCGGCGCAGAACCCGGGCGACGCGCCGCCCGCCGAGGCGGCCGCCGCGCCCCCGAGTGCGCCGCCGTCGACGGACCCCGGCGCCGCTTTGCCGTCGGACCCCTCGTATCTATTCGTCGACCCCGCCCCGGCCCCCGGAGACCCCTGGTTCACCGGTTACGGCGGCGGCCCGGCGTATTACCCGGTTTACGAGCCGGTTTACTATTACGGGCCGGGTTTCTGGGCCCCCTGGTGGGATTGGTACGTGCCCCGCGTCGCCTGGGACTATTTCCCCGCCTATTATTGGCCGGACTGCGGACGCGGCTATGGCTATGCCGGGTATCCGGGATACGGCTACTCCGGATACGGCGGCAACGAGAATGTTGCGGGCGTTGTGAACAACTATTACGTCAACAACAATTACGGGTCCGGCAGCCAAGGCGCCGCGGGCGCGGGCCCGGCAGGACAGGGGATGGTGCGGCCGGGCGTCGGCGCCGGCGGCGAACCCGGCGAGCCCGCCCGCGGGGTGGCCGGAAATCCGGCCGGGACGAGACTCGGCGTTGTGCCGGGCCAACAGAATCTCGCCAAGACGCCGGCCAATGGCGCGCCCGCAAAAAATGCAGCGATCGGGAAAGCCGTGAAACCGGCGGCGGCGGTCAACCGCACCGTGGTGAATGCGCCGCAGCGGCCTGCGGCCCCTGCCGCGTATCGCCCGAACAACGCCCCGCCCCGGCCGCCCGTGCACCCCGCGGCGAACCGCGGCATGCAAAACAACGCTCCTCGTGGCGCAGCCGCCGCGCCGCCGGTGCACAAGCGGACGACGCCGACCCCCGCCGGGAAATAGGGCGGGACCGCACAGCCTCTTCCAATCCGCTCAGAAACTCGCGGGCTCGGCGAGGCCGCGCGACGTCACAGCCGCGCCCGGCCGCGAATGGCGGCGATAACGTCGTCGGCCGGGCCGTCCATTTCGAGGTACGCGACGGCGCCGGCGGCGCGCATGTCGTCGCCCACGTCGGCGCGGCTGTGCATGGAAAGCCCGATGATCGGCACATGCGGCATTTGCGCGGCGATGAGCTTGGTGGCCGCGATGCCGTTCATTCGCGGCATGTTGACGTCCATCAAGATGACATCCGGATTCAACAGGCGAATCTGGTCGAGCGCTTGCTGCCCGTCGCCGGCCTGGCCGACGACCTCGATGTCGCGCTCTTGTTCGAGACGCCGCGACAAGGCCTGGCGCACCACCGCCGAATCGTCCACTAGAAGGACGCGGATGCGCGGCGAGCCGCAAACGCGTTTGGACATACCCTGATTTTGCTGCTGCTCCTGCATAAAATTCCCCCTGCCAAAGCCTGCGAATTCTTGCAACTACAATCAGAACTTATATCGCCGCCGCGGACGGCGCAGTCGGGGATTTCCCGGTATTGCCGGGCGAATTCCCGCGCGCCGCGCCCGCTTTTCGCGACTTGGGGTTTTTTGCGCGCCGGCGCGGGGGACGCCCCGATACACGCTCCGCCGCCGCATGCCTACGGTTGATTTGGGTGGCGCTTTCGGTCGAAATTTCAGCAATTCGTCAGGCAGGCGGGCGGCCGCACGCGCAACACTCGCAAAACGTAAATTATGACATCATTTCGGAAACGGAGGGGGACAAATGGACGTGCCGCACGAACAAACACAGCGTGATC
Organism: uncultured bacterium; assembly: GCA_964534375.1. Lineage (GTDB taxonomy): Bacteria > Lernaellota > Lernaellaia > Lernaellales > Lernaellaceae > CAZHPN01. Next base: position 22,629 of record CAZHPN010000033.1, read on the forward strand.
TCGATGGAAAATCGGCGAAAACAATGACTTGCCCCGTTTGCAAGGGCGCCGGCGTCATCCGGCTGGCGACCGCGGAGGCGTTGCGCTGGAACGAACGCCCGATCTTGCGGCCCGAGCACCGGCCCGGATTCGTCGACCAACCGTGCTGGGCGTGCGACGGCGACGCGCGGCTGCCGGTCGTCGACTACGTGCCGCGCGTACCGACGTCGTAAGTCGGCGTCGCCCCGCGACGTGACCGTTTTTTAAGCAGCCGAATCACATGTAAGAGCACCCCCCGCCTTCGCGGGGGGTCTCTTCTGGGTGCGATCCGTTAGATCGCGCCTGGAAAGGCGCCAAATCGTCTGTAAGAGCACCCTTCTGGGTGCGATCCGTTAGATCGCGCCTGGAAAGGCGCTCTTACAGAGGAAAGAAATCGCTCCTGGATATGCGCTCGTAAAAGAACAAGTGGATCAATCCGCGTTAGAAAAACATGTGCGGCACGTGGGCGTGCCCGGCGCCGGCGCGCACGGCGGCGACAATCGCCTCCACCGGTCCGTCTTTGACCAGGTAGGCCATGGCGCCCGCGTCGCGCATCGCCCGGGCCATGTCGGCCCGGTTGTGCATCGAAAGGCCGACCACGGCTACCCGCGGCATTTCCGCCCGGATCGCGCGCGTCGCATCCAGCCCGTTCATCCGCGGCATCGTCACATCCATAATGACCACGTCCGGTTGGAGCAGGCGCGCCTGCTCGATAGCTTGCTGGCCGTCCGCCGCTTCGCCGATCACCTCCATATCGAGCTCTTTATCGATCAGCGCCGACAACGTTTGACGCACAATCGCGTGGTCGTCGGCGACCAGGACGCGAATGCGCCAAGAATCGCGATCCATCGCGACCGGATTTTGCGCGGGCATGACGACTCCTTTCCAAGCGCCGCTTTCCCCCAATTTTCCTTGACAAAGAATAAGTCGAAGCCCCTCGAAGAAGCGATAAGGAAATACCTGAATCCGCGAGGGAAAAACCCTTATGGGGAAGAGCGCGCTTGACGCAGTGCGCAATAAGAAAACGCCGGAACCGCGCCGGGCGCCGTCAACCGCACGGCGGCGTCAACAGGGGTCGTCCGCGCAGACTTTTCCGTAGTGCCACGTGCCGGCGTCGGCGAGGCAATCGGCCTCGCGATAGTTGGCGCACCCGCCGCCTTTCAGGCAGCACGCGGCCGGGCATGGGTCGCTCCCGCAGGAGAAATCGACGAGAAACACGCCGCTGGCGGCCAAACACGCGGCTTCCTCGAGTTCCGCGCACGTGCCGTCGCTGTCGCAACAAGCGGGGACCAGATCGTCGTTGTCGTTGTCGTCGTTGTCGTTGTCGTCGTCGCACGCTTGCTCCGCGCAGTTTTGGCCGGGATACCACGTGCCGAACGAGGCGCAGTCCGTTTGCGAGTCGAAATAGCAGCCGTTGCTCTGCGAGCAGCAGGCGGACGGGCATGGATACGGGCTGTCTGTGCACTGCGCGCTGTCTAGAAACGTGCCGCCGGCGGCGGCGCACTCCGGGTAGCCGATGTCGTGGCAACTGGCGTCGTTGAAGCAGCAGGCGCCGCGGCAATAATTCGTCGTCTCGCAGGTCGACCCGTAGAGCCAGTAGCCGTTGTTGTACGTGCACTGGCTTTGCGAATCGTTCTGACAACTGCCGCCGCTGCCGCAACAGGCGGCGAGCGTCGTGTCGTCATCGTTGTCGTCGTCATCGTCGTTATCGTCGTCGTTGTCGTCATCGTTATCGTCGTTGTCGTCGTCATCGTCGCCGCCGCACGGCTCGGACGCGCAGAAGAGCGTTGGGAACCAGGCGCCTTTGTCCGCAGCGCATTCGCCCGCGGACTCGTCGACGCACGCGCCGTTCGGTTGGCAGCAGGCATGGTCGCCGCCCGGCGACGCATCGTCGTTGTCGTCATCGTCGGTCGCGCTCGGGGAGTGGCCGCCGCTGCTGCTGCTGGCGTGAGAACCGCAGGCCATCGCGCTTGCCAAAACCGCCATCGTCAACAGCAGCAACCAGAACGAAGTGCAGTGTTTCATCGCTAATCCTCCGTTGCCACGCGCCGCAGCATCCCCCGCGCGCCGTTCGGCGCTTGTTGTCAGGGCATCGTCCGGGCGAGTCGGAAGCCCAACCACGCATCGCGAACAGCGGGCGCGCCCCAACCGCGCTTCGCCGACCGGAGGAATTGCGCGCCGCCGTCGGCGTAACTGCCGCCGCGATTGTCGCGATACTCGCCGCTGGCCGGCCCCTCGGGGTCGATCGCCGAAGCCGCGTAGGGGGCATACCAATCCCAGCACTGATCCCAGACGTTGCCGGTCACGTCGTAAAGGCCCCAGGCGTTCGGCTGCTTGCGGCCGACCGGATTGGTCACCGCCGCAGTATCGCCGCAATACCAACCGATGAGCTCCAGATTCGGATCGACGGGGGAGCAACCCGGGTAGGTAATGCCGCCGTCGTAGAATGCGGTCGTCGTGCCGGCCCGCGTCGCGTATTCCCGCTCCGCTTCCGTCGCCAAACGAAACCCGGCGCAATCGTAGACCGAGGTCACCCCGTGCAGCGTAATTGTTGCGGCGTCGACGCCGCCTTGGACCGAGTTTTCGCAAACCATGGGATCCGTCGGCGTCGAACCGTCATGGCATACAATGCCCGAAAAAATGAAGCATGGGGCGTATCCGTCGGCGGCGGAAAGTTCGTTCGCATACGCCAAGGCGTCCAACCACGACGCCGATTCCACTGGGCAGTCGCCGCAGCCGGCGAATTGGCTCGGATTCCAACCCATCAACGACACAAATTGACTTTGCTGCGTTTCATAAACGCTCAGTTCGAAATTGCGAGTCAGCGTCACCGGGTGCTGGTTCTCGTCGTCGAAGCGGCCCAATTCATCGGCCGGGCTGCCCATGAGGAAGGCGCCGTGCGGAATAAACACGAACCCGGGATCCGCCGTTGTGTCGTCGTCGTCATCGTCGTCGGCGCCGCCGCGGGCGCAACGGAAGCCGACCGCGTCGAGGGCCGTTTCGGGCGAGAGCCAACCGCGCGCCGAGGTGCGCAACGTGGTCGCGCCGTCGCCGAAGCTGCCGCCGCGCACTACCCGATCCGTCCCGCTCGCCGGGCCTTGCGGATCTTGCTGCGGCGACAACGCGTAGTAGGTCGCGTCGTACCAATCGTTCACCCATTGGTCGACGTCGCCGAGCACGTCGCACAGGCCCCACGCATTCGGCGATTTCCCGCACACCGCATGCGTGGCGCCGCCGGAATTGGCCGAATACCAGGCGAGGGCGCCCAGGCACGGCGGCTCATCGCAGCCGGCGTAGTAAATGTCGTTCGTCCCGGCGCGCGCCGCGTATTCCCATTCGGCCTCGGTCGGCAGGCGACCGCCGATCGCCGCGCAGAAACCGGACGCTTCGGTCCAGTTCACGGTCTCGACCGGGCAGTCGGCGCCGCAATTGGCAAAACCGCTCGGGTTTTGGCCGGCGACGCTTTGGTATTGGCCTTGGGTGACCGAGGTCTTCGTGATCTGGAACGCCGTGATCGTCACGACGTGCCGCGGGCTCTCATCCGCCGCGCAGTTCGGATCGCCGGGGATGCAACCCATGTCCGCGGTCCCGCCAGGAACCGGAACCCAGACGATCCCTGTCGAATCGTCGTTGTCGTCGTTGTCATCATCATCGTTATCATCGTCGTTGTCGTCATTATCGTTATCGTCGTTATCGTCGTCGTCGTCGTTGTCATCATCGTCATCGTCGGGCGAAGCGTCGTCGTCCGCGGGCGACGCGTCATCGTCGTCCGGCGACGAGTCGTCGTCGGGAGATACATCGTCGTCGGGCGAGGAATCGTCGTCGGCAACCGGCCGACGAGCGGTATGGCTGCTGCCGCCCGAACTGCCGCACGCGATCGTGCAAGCCAGCAACATCATGACCGGAAGCAACCACCACAATCCGCAGCGTTTCATCAGCCACCTCCGCCGCTTAAACCCGGGACCGGCCGCCGGTTCAGGGCAACGTCCTGGCCAGCCGGAAACCCAACCACGGATCGCGCACCGCCGGCGTGCCCCAGCCGCGCTTCGCCGACCGCAGATATTGCGCGCCGGCGTCGGCGTAACTGCCGCCGCGATTGACGCGATATTCGCCGGCGGCCGGCCCCTCGGGATTGACGACCGATCCCGCATAGGGGCCGTACCAGTCCCAACACTGGTCCCACACATTGCCGGTCACGTCGTAAAGGCCCCAGGCGTTCGGCTGCTTGCGACCGACCGGATTGGTCACCGCCGCGGTATCGCCGCAATACCAACCGATTAGCTCCAGATTCGGATCCACGGGGGCGCAGCCCGCGTCGGTGATGCCGCCGTCATAAAATGCCGTCGTCGTGCCGGCCCGCGTCGCATACTCCCGCTCCGCTTCCGTCGCCGGGCGAAAACCGGCGCAATCGTAAATCGAGTTCACGCCGTCGAGCGCCGCCGTCGCCGAATCGATGCCGCCGGCCGTCGGGTTCTCGCAATTCATGTAATCGCCGGCGACCTGTGCGCCGTTCCGGCATACCGCCGCCGAAATGGCAAAGCACGCTGGGCGGCCGGCGCGGATCGAGAACTCGTTGGCGTAGGCGAGCGCGTCGTACCAGGAAAGCGATTCCACCGGGCACGTCGATCCGCAGTTCGCGAAGTGGCTCGGATTCCACGACATCAACGCGCCGAAATCGTTCTGGGTCACGGCGTAAACCTCCAGCTCGAAATCGTTCGTCAGCGTGACCTCGTGCTGGTTCTCGTCGTCGAAGCGGCCCAATTCATCGGCCGGGCTGCCCATGACGAAGGCGCCGTGCGGTATGCGGGCGAATCCGGGGTCGGCCGGCGCGCCGTCATCGTCGTCGTCATTGTCATCGTTGTCGTTGTCGTCGTCGTCGCTCGGCGACCCGTCATCGTCGGTCGCGCTCGGCGCGTGACCGGCGCCGCCGCCGGACCCGCCGCAGGTGGTCGCGAACACGACGAGACAGGCCGTCACTACGATCGACAACAACCCGAACGTGTTCCTCATGATGCCGCCCGTTGACTTTCCGACTCATTTGCGATGTTCGAAAGTATAGTGCCCGCGCCTCGCGCCACGCAACTCCCGCCGACACGGCGCAAAATCGACTTTCGAGCCGGCGGGCCGGCGCATCCGTCTCGCGGCGGCGATGCGGCGCCTACGGCAAGGTCCTGGCGACGCGGAATCCCAACGCCACGTAACGGTGGTCGGGAACGTCGCTGCCTCGGCACGCGGATCGCACCCCGCCGGCGCGGTAGTTCCAGCCGCCGCCGCGATTCACGTGAAGCGAACCCGTGGTTGGGCCGACCGGGTCGGTGATGTCGCCGGGGTAATCGGCCAACCAATCCCAGACCCATTCCCAAACGTTGCCGCTCATGTCGTACAAGCCCCACTGGTTGGGGGTCTTGCCGCCGACGGGCATTGTGCCCGTCCCTTCGTTGCCGCAGTACCAGGCAATGGCGGTCACGTGATAAGGAACCTCGCATTCGTAATGGGCCTCATCCAGACCCTGGTTGTCGTAGTAGGCCGTGGTCGTGCCGGCCCGCGCCGAGTATTCCCATTCCGCTTCGGTGGGCAACCGATAGCCCGCGCAGTCGTAGACGGTCGCCGCGCCGTTGAGCGTCACCGTCGCCGAGTCGATGCCGCCCTGCGTTGCGTTTTCGCAGGCCATGTAGTCTGTCCCGGCCTGTGTTCCATCGGTGCACACGACGTCGCCAAGTAGGTAACAAACCGCGAGCCCGGCCTGCTCCGAAAGCGTGTCCGCATACGCCAAAGCGTCGAACCAATCCACCCCCTCAACCGGGCAATTGTCGCAACCCTGATTGGTGCTGGGATACCAACCTGCCAACGCCGCGAATTGCGCTTGTGTCGCGTCGTAAGTGCTCATTTCGAAATTGCGGGTCAGCGTCACAGCGTGCAACGTCTCGTCGCCGCCCAAGTCGTGTCCGACCTCGTCAACCGGGCTGCCCATCTCGAACGTTCCCGCAGAGACGAAGATGAATCCCGGATCCGCCGAGGAATCGTTGTCGTCATCGTCGTTGTCGTTATCGTCATCGTCGTTATCGTCGTTGTCGTTATCGTCATTGTCGTCATCGTCGTCGGCGCCGCCGCGGGCGCAGCGGAAGCCGACTGCATCAAGCGCCGTCTCCGGCGGGAGCCAGCCGCGCGCCGAGGCGCGCAACGTGGTCGCGCCGTCGCCAAAGCTGCCGCCGCGCACCACGCGATCCGTCCCGCTCGCCGGGCCCTGCGGATCTTGCTGCGGCGACAACGCGTAATAGGTCGCGTCGTACCAGTCGTTGACCCATTGGTCGACGTCGCCGAGCACGTCGCACAGGCCCCACGCATTCGGCGTTTTCCCACACACCGCATGCGTGGCGGCGCCGGAATCGGCCGCATACCATGCGAGGGCGGCGAGGCACGTCGGCTCGTCGCAGCCGGCGTAGTAAATGTCGTTCGTTCCGGCGCGGGCCGCGAATTCCCATTCGGCTTCGGTCGGCAGGCGACCGCCGATCGCCGCGCAGAAACCGGACGCTTCGGTCCAGTTCACGGTCTCGACCGGGCAGTCGGCGCCGCAATTGGCAAAACCGCTCGGGTTTTGGCCGGCGACGCTTTGGTATTGGCCTTGGGTGACCGAGGTCTTCGTGATCTGGAACGCCGTGATCGTCACGACGTGCCGCGGGCTCTCATCCGCCGCGCAGTTCGGATCGCCGGGGATGCAACCCATGTCCGCGGTCCCGCCAGGAACCGGAACCCAGACGACCCCGGCCGAATCGTCGTCGTCGTTGTCATCGTCATCGTTATCATCGTCGTTGTCATCATTATCGTTATCGTCGTTATCGTCGTCATCGTTGTCATCGTCGTCATCGTTATCGTTATTGTCGTCGTCATTGTCATCGTCATCATCATCGTCGGGCGAGGAATCGTCGTCGGCAGGCGACACGTCATCGTCGTTAGGCGAGGAATCGTCGTCGGCAGGCGACACGTCATCGTCGTTAGGCGAGGAATCGTCGTCGGCCACATGACGGACATGATCGCTGCTGCCGGAACTGCCGCAGGCGACTGTGCCGGCGAACAGCGCCGCCGTCAACACGAGAAACAGGAACAACGTAGCGCGTTTCATGATTTTGCCTCCATTTCTGAATTCCGCACTCCGCATTCGCCGCCCCACCCTCGCTCTTAGGGCGCCGTCCGGGCGATCCGCAGTCCCAGCGCGACGTAGCGGTGGTCGGGCGTATCGCTGCCCCGGCACGCCGAACGCACGCCGGCCGCGCGGTAGTTCCAGCCGCCGCCGCGATTTACACGCAATGAACCGGTCGTTGGGCCCACGGGGTCGGTGATGTCGCCGGGGTAATCGGCCAACCAATCCCACACCCACTCCCAGACGTTGCCACTCATATCATACAAACCCCAGGCGTTGGGCGTCTTGCCGCCGACGGGCATCGTGCTTGTCCCTTCCTCGCCGCAATACCAGGCGATCGCGGTCACGTGAAAGGGCACCTCGCATTGGTAATGGGCCTCATCCAAACCTTGACCGTCATAGAAAGCGGTCGTCGTGCCGGCCCGCGCCGCGTACTCCCACTCCGCCTCGGTAGGCAGCCGAAAGCCCGGGCAATCGTAGACAGTCGCCGCGTCGTCGAGCGCCACGGTCGCCGAGTCAATGCCGCCCTGCGCCGCGTTTTCGCAGGCCATATAATCCGTTCCGGCCGGCGTCCCGTCCGTGCAAACAGCGTCGCTCAACGCGTAGCAAGCGACAAGCCCGGCGGCGGCCGAAACCGCGTTTGCATAGGCCACGGCGTCGAACCAATCGACCTCCTCGACCGGACAGTTCTCGCACCCCTCATTCTTGCTGGGGTTCCAACCCATCGTCGCCGCGAACTGCGCCTGCGTCGCGTCATAGACGCTCATCTCAAAATCGTGCGTCAGCGTTACGGTGTGCAACGTCTCGTCGCCGCCCAAGTCGTGTCCGATCTCGGAAACCGGACTGCCCATGTTGAATGTGCCGTGCGGAACAAGAACGAAACCCGGCTCAGCGGTAGCATCGTTGTCGTCGTTATCATTATCGTTATCGTTGTCGTTGTCGTTATCATCGTCGTCGCTCGGCGACGAGTCGTCGTCGCCCGACTTCAGCGTCGCCGCCCCGCTCGAACCGCCGCACGCGATCGCGCAAACCAACGCCCCGAGCGCGAGCAGAACCGACAAAAACACATTTGTGCGCTTCATCGTGTTACCTCCCTCGCGCCCGGCTTTCGGACATTCGATCAGAGGCACCGGAACGCGCTTGTTCGCCGAAAATATGCAGGTCCAAAGATTGGTCTCAGACATATGCCGGCCGGCCGCTTCTGTCAAGGCGCCCCTACTGGAGGACATACCCACTCGTTAACGCGGCCCGTTAAATGACAGTAGGACTGCATCTGTGAAACGGCGCGAACACGACCGTCCGCGAACACAACCTCGCCGCGCGCGGTACGCGGCGCCAGCGGCCGTTTCGTCGATAGAAAAACAACGGCGCAAACGACGGGCGACGAAGACGCCCCCGGGCGACTTTCGCAAATCTCGTCGCCGCGATATAAATGCGCCGGAGCAAAAATGAGTTCAAATTTTACAGCGCACACAGCGCGCAACGACGGCGATTGGCGAAAGATCTGGCCGCTACGTCATGCGTCTACGATTTTTGTCGGGGCGATCGCCGCTATCCCGTTGATTTCATTCCTGTACGTCGCCTTTGCACGGTTGCGTTATCCATTGGATCTGGAGTGGCTCGAGGGAACGAGCATCGGCATGGCGCGGCGCTTTGCCGCGGGGCTGCCATTGTACCCGCCGCCGACCATCAACCACGTGTCGGTGCGTTATTTTCCCTTGTATTTCATCGCGGTCGGCTCGCTATTTAAGGGCACCGGCGTCAACTATTGGGCCGGACGGCTGGTCTCCATCTTGGCGACCGTAGGGACCGGCGGGTTGGCGTTTTGGACGGTTTGGCGCGTTACGCGAAAATCCTCGGCCGCATTAATCACCGCCGGAATGTGGTTTGCGGCGTTTGGGTTTTCCGGTTATTTCTACGACCTGAACCGCATCGATTCGTTCGCGGTCTTCTTGCTGATGGCGTCGTATGCCGCCGCGTTCCTTTATCCGGGAGCGCGCGGCGGGGCGCTCGCCGGGCTCCTGTTAACGGCGTCGGCGTTTACGAAACAGAATCACATCGCGTTTATCGCGCCAATTGCTTTCGCGCAAGTGCTGCGCCGAGACTGGCGCGGCGCACTCGCCTGCGCCGTCGCGTTCATGACGTCGTTTGGCGCCGGCGCCGCTGCATGGAATTGGGCCAGCGGCGGCAGCTTTTGGCTGTTGACGATGCAGTTCATCCCCTTCGGAGCGGTTCGTAGCCGCCTGATGTGGTTTCCGTTGGACTATCTGCGGTATTTCCCGGCAGCGTTGGTAGTCGTGATTTTCTACAGTGTCCGCTTGGCAAAGCGATGCGACGCGCTGGCGCTTTTCGGCGACCCGTGGCTCGGCTATTGGGCGGCATGCGTGGCGCTCGCCTGGGTATTTCGCGTTTCTGTCGGTTGTTACACCAACGTCTACATGCCGGCGGCGTTGGCGACTGCCGTTGCGACGGGTGTCATGCTGCCCACCGTAATCGAGGCGGCGCCCGAATGGCTGCGACGACAGAGGCTTTGGCTGGCGCCATTGGTGGCGGCGACGTTGATTTTCCCCGTGTTCATCTGGCCGAAGGGGCAGATTCCGCCACCGTCGCAGTGGGCCGCGGCGCGCCGTCTGCGCGACTTCGTGCGCGCGGAGCACGGCCAAGTGTTTATGACGGATTTTCTGTTATTCGAACCGAACGTGCTGCAATTTCATTCAATTAATTTTCAGGACATGAGAAAGCCCGGCGGCGCTTGGAAGGCGGTCTGGCGACAACAATTGCAAGCCGAACTGGACCGAGCGCGACCGTCGCTCGTCATCCCCTTCGGAGCCACGAGCCGCGGCAAAGAATATGATCGAATGTTGGAGGGAATGGTTCGGGAACCGCTGCCGATGAACATGCGCCCGCGCACCGTAACCGGATTTGACGCCTGTCCCGTTTACTTTTATCGCCGGCCGCCGCCGCCGCCCGGCGGCAACCGCGATCCTTCCGCCAACTGACCCGCTCGTCTCAGTCCAGGGGCGCCTCGCAAGAGAAATGTGCGCCGCGGGCCTGCCTCGCGAGCCGGGGACGCGATCGTCGCGAATCGTCCCCGGCTCTAGTGGGTTTGGAATTTGACTGAACTTTTTACGCCTCAATCGGCCGGCATGGGCGAAGCCTCCGGGGACGAATCGTCGTCATCGTCCGCCGTTGTGTCGTCGTCCATCGGGAACGTGTCGTCATCCATGGGGTACGAGTCGTCGTCCATGGGCGTCATGTCGTCGTCGCAGCCGGTGTCGTCGTCGTTGTCGTCGTTGTCGTCGTTGTCGTCGTCGTCGTCGACGCACGGGGAGGTGTCATTGTCGTCGTTGTCGTCGTCGTCGACGCACGGAGACGTATCGTTGTCGTCGTCCATCGGATAAGAGTCGTCGTTGTCGTCGTTGTCGTCGTTGTCGTCATCGTCCAGGGTCACCGCGTCGGTGCTGGACGTCGGAGTCGCCCCGGTGGGCGAGATCGGCCCGCACGCCCCCAGCGCCAACAGTGCCGCCACCATGGCGGCCGCGGCGGCAAACGCCGCCGTCGATTTCCTCTTCGCAGTCATCTCGATTTTCCTCCTGATGCCAGTTTTGCCAACTTGAAAGACGGCGGCAACCGTCGCGAGATTGCCGCGCGCTTTCGCCGGCCTCCGTTTGTCCAGAGTGAGGCCATATGGGACGGATAACGACCGGACCGGGCGCGGTCAATGAATGCCGGGTTTTTCGAAGAGCGGCGCGGCGACGGCGACGATCAGTCTTTGCGCGCGAGAATGGCGCTCAGGGTCGAATACACCGCCTGCTTGCTGATGCCGTTGCGCTTCGCGATCTGCGTCAGGCTCATGCCTTCGGCGTACAAGCGCGCCGTGTTCCGCTGGTTGTCGGAAAGCGTGGCGCGAAGCTTCTTTTCGAGGCGGCCGACCCGCCGGCGCTTGTTTTCGCGGCTTGCGATCCGGGCGCGAAAGGCGTTGCTCCGGGCGATCGCTTCGCGCCGCCGCAGGTCGAGATCGCGCTTCGTGGCGGCGAAGACGGCCAGATACATCGGCCAGATGGCGGCCGGTTTCGTTTTCAGCGTGCGGGCCAGCTTGACGGCCGAGGCATTGTAGCCGAGCCGGCTTTGGTTGGCGGCGCCGTTGATGCCGCGCTCCATTTTCGAAATGTGGTTGCGATACACGCCCGACAGCCGCGACAGTTCCGTCTGGCTCAAGCCGGCTTGCGTTCGCACCAGCCGCAGCGCCTTTCCGCCTTCGCGGATCACGCTCGGATGAATTTCGTTGATCGGCAATCTACCTAGTTTCATCGTTGTGCAGCCTGCTCCGACCACGGTCGAAAGTTCGCCAAACAAAATTGTCGAGTTCGATGCTACGCCGCCCGATTCACGCCGTCAAGCGAGCGCGGCGGCAGCGGTGACGCACGGGCCGCCCGACGTCACTTGCACGGCGCCACCAGACAGGCCCCCGGCGTCAAATTCTGGCCCGCCAAGCCAGGATAGTCGGGCGCGTAACGGTAGGCGCGGAACGACATGTTGCCGTCGCCGCCGACGCCGGGCGGGATCACCTGGCCCTGCTTCATGATGCCGATTTCGGTGGCCGGGTTCACGTATTGCCAGACGAGGGCCCCGGCGGACGTCACTTCCATGAACACGCCCGTCTCGCCGACGCAGATCAAGGTGTTGCCGTTGGCGAGGCGCTGGACGCCGGACATATTGACCGAATACATCTCGGTGGGCACGGGGTCGACGTACGTCCAGACCAGGCCGGCCGGGCCGTACATGGGATCAGGCGCCGGATAGCTGCCGTCGGCGTTCACCGCCGGCGCAAATTCGTCGATGGTCGAGTAATTGCCGGCCGGGCGGCCGACCCCGTTATTGTACGCGAGCACGTCGCCGGCGCCCGGCAGGCCGTCGGCGATCCACTGGCCGTTGTGCTGGAAATAAAAATCGCGGCCCGTGGTCTGCCGATAGGCGTCGGGATTGCCCCAACGGTAGAGCAGATCGCCGCCGCGTCCGCGCGCGCCGCCGCTGTGGCCCGCGGCTTCGGCCGTCGTCGTGCCGTGGTCGAGCATCCACACTTCGCTGAATTCGCGAACGCTCGCGAGAATCTGATCGTACGCGGCGTTGTAATCGATGCTGTTGGTGTGCATCCAGTCGTCTTCTTTCGCCACGCCGTAATAGTTGACGTCGATCAATTCCGGGTGCGCCCCGACCACGCCGTAATTCGCCTTTGTCGCGTCGAAATCCTGGATCAGGTGGTCCCACGCGTGCCATTCCCAGACCACGTTCGCGCCGTTCGTCCCCACCGGCGTGATTTCCATGTAGAAATCGGACCACAAGCCGTCCGGCGCCAGATTGCTCGGGTCGCGGCCCGCCGCCACCGCCTCCGTGGGCGATTTCTTTTCCCAGCCGATCGCCAACAGGTTGCCGTTGGGCAAACGATGGACGTCGTGGTGCAGGCACACGTCGGCGGTCGAGAGCGTGTAGCTCCATGTCACCGTGCCGTCCCAATTCTGGTACATGATGACGCCGCCCTGCCCGCCGCTGGCGAAATTCAGGTTGAGCGTATTGCCCGTGCGCAGCAGTTGGCCGTTTTCGAGCAAATAGACGACCTGTCCCGGCAGGTATTTTCCCGGCCAGGTGTTGATCAGGTAGCCATACATGTCGATCAGGTACACCGTGCTGGTCATCGTCGGCGCAAACAGCGTGTAACCGTCGTAGGCGCCCGGCTGGCACGAAATCAGGCCGACGGTCGAACTCGGATGCGTGATGTCGCAGGTGAACGTGTCGTTGTCGTCGTCATCGTCCGGCGATTGATCGTCGTCGGGCGAGGCGTCGTCGTTGTCGTCGTCGTCATCGGGCGACGCGTCGTCGTCGATCGCTTGTCCGCTGCTGCGGGAACTGCCGCCGCAAGAGAGCGCCGCGACCGCGACCATGCCCAGGAGCAGCGCCAGAGCGGCTGCCGAAAAAATGCTGGTTTTCATCGATCCTTCTTGGCGACCGGCCGGTCAGCGCACGCAGCGCACCGAGATGAAGTAATCGCCGTCGCCGTACCCCGTGACGCCGCCGTTGCCGAAACTGACGATCCAGGCGCCCTCGCCGTAATTCGCCACGACCGACGACGACCAGTAAAAGTTGTCCACGCCCAGAACTTGCGGCGGCCAGTAGACGCCGCCCGGCCCAGGGCCGTTGTAGTCCGAGCAACTCTCGCACAGATTACTCCAACAACTTTCCGCGAGGCAACTGTCGGTGACGCCGCAGGACCCGCCCGGGCTCGTGTCGTCGTCCGCCGGCGCGGTGTCGTCGTCGTATTCGGTGGCCGGGCAGCCGCGGATAAGGCTGCGCAAGGTGTCGATGTCGGGCAGCCGCCAGCCGGTGTAGCCGGCCCAGGTCAGCGCCGGGCAATAGGTCTGCGCGTCGGCCAGATAAAATCCCTGCAAGCCGACCGTCGCGCCATTCTGCCACATCGAACCGGACGTAGGATCGGTCCAGACGCTTTCCGCGGCGTCGCTGTCGTCGTCGGCCATCGTGTCATTGTCGTCGTCATTATCGTCGTCCGGCGATTGGTCGTCGTCGTCGGTCGTGTCGTCGTCGTCGGGCGATTGGTCGTCGTCGTCGGGCGATTCGTCGTCGCCGTTGTCATTGTCGTCGTCGTTGTCGTCGTCGTTGTCGTCATCGTCGTCGGCCGGCGATTGGTCGTCGTCGCCGCTGTCGTCGCTGGCGGCGGAGTTGGCCTTGCCGCCGCAGGCGAACGCGCCGGCGAGCAAAACCATCGCCAACAGAAGCATCGGAAGCAGATCGCAGCGTTTCATCGCCAAACCTCGGACCGGCAACTCGACCGACCCGTTGTCGAGCAGCCCGAAAGCATAATCCTCAACTCAACAGATATTCCGCGCGCGCCTTGCCGTCAAGGTCGGCTCCCAGCCGCGACCCGACTTCTCGATTCCTTCAACGCTGCGTCCGCGCAGGCCGGCTTCCAGTTCCTCGCCTTTCGTTGCCTTCGTCCAGCTTCTGACTTCTGCCTCGCGGCTCCCCCCTACCATTGCGTGGGATCGAGAATCCGCTCACAGTCAAACAGCGGCGCGCTCGTTTCGTTGCGCAGCGGCGAATAGCAGTATTCGAGCGGGTACGTCATTTCGTGGAACCCGACGACGATCGGCGTGGAACCGCCGCCGCTCCCCGGAAACGACGGCAGCGAGCCGTCGGGCACGGTCTGCGCCCACGGGTCCCAGTATGCCCAGCCCGAATAATACGCGGCGCCGGCCAGGTACTGTTCCATCACCAAACGCGCCTCCTGCGAGGTCAGCGGCAACCCGCCCGTCCCGGCGGCGAGCAAAAAGGCGGCCAAATCCACGTCCCAGCCCGGGTAATTGGCCGGCGGCGTGCGCGCCTCGTCGAAATTCACGCGCTGCGCCAGCCCTTGCAGCAGTGTGTACGCGAGATCGTTCCGGCCGATCATCAACGCGTTGGACTCGGCCGCCAGGTGAAAATACCGGGCAATGTTGTAGTCCCAGTAATTGCTCGACATGCCGACCTGTTCCCACAGCCAGCCGATGCCGTAGCCGCAGGCGGCGCCCAGCGGCGCGTCGTAGCCGACCAACCCGAGCGTCAGGCGCGCGTCGCATTCCGAATTCGGAAAGATGATCGTGTACAGCGTGAAACTCGACAGACTCAGCATCATATCGTTCGAATCGACGGGAACGTACGGGTTGCCCTCGGCGTCCTTCGTGCGGATGTTGTACGCCGCTTCGACCACGTCGCGCGCGAAGCCCTGCACATGCTGCAGCGCATCCGCCGCCGCCGCGCGCACGTCCGCGTCCGGCGCTTCGGCGGCCAGGCGCATGATCATCGGCACGGCGCGCATGATGTGCACCACGTCGTCCTGGCTGCGCGTCGTGCGGACGTAAATATCATTCCAATAAGGATTGTGGGCATTTTCGACGGTTTGGACCTCGCCGCCCAAATCGAGCGCCCGCGCCGGCCCATAGTCCACGTACGCTTGCCGGCCCTCTTCGACGTAGCTGTGATTCTGCGCCCAAAACGCCCGCGGCAAAATGTATTCTTCCGGATCGTCCTCGCCCCATTCCATTCCCTTGAACAGCGCCGCCAAGCCTTTGCAAAATTGCTCCGCCAGCCGCGCCAATGTCGCGTCGCCGCTGGCCAGGTAGCCGGCGATGATATTCTCCATCAGGCGCGACATGATGCTGGTGAGGTTGTCCTCCGGGCCCGTGTGCTGAAAGGTGACGACGTCGCCGCTCTTGCTCGGATTCACATTCAGCCAGAACAGCTTGAAATCCGGCTCGCCGTACGGATTCGGGTCGGCCATACCGTGGCAGGTCCACAACAGCCAGTGAAAAAACGGCGCCGTCTTCCAGAACGTGGTGATCGCGCTGGTGAGCGAGTCGATTTCCGCGGGAGTCAGCGGCTGGCCGACGTCCGGCCGCGTGAAAGGAAACGGCAGTTGGTTCGGCAGGTCGCGCAGCGGCGCCGCGGCGGCGGGCCGGCCGGCGGCAGGCGGATTGGCGGACGCCGGCGTGCCGGTCGACGGCAAGGTGCGCGCCAGCCGAAAACCGGTGTAATGAATGCGGTAATCAGGCGTGTGCCCCGCCCGGTGCGCGGCGCGGCACTCGGTCGCGCCGCTGAAGCGGACGTGGCAGCCGCGCACGACGCGGAACCAGCCGCTGTCCGGCCCGGTCGGATCGACGGCCGCGCCGCCGTAGTCCGGCGCGTACCAATCCGCCGTCCATTCGTCCACGTTGCCCAGCATGTCGTACAGGCCCCAAGTGTTCGGCTTCTTTTGGCCAACTTCTTGCGTGGCCCACTTGGCGTTGCCGCAATACCAACCGATCGCGTCCAGATTCGCGTCCAGCGGGTCGCAGCCCGGATTTGCGACATTTCCGGTATAGAAATCCGTGCCGGTTCCGGCGCGCGCCGCATATTCCCATTCGGCCTCGGTGGGAAGTCGAAAACCTTCGCAATCGTAAACGCTCGCGGCGCCGTTCAGCGCGACCGCGGCCGATTCGATGCCGCCGTGGCTGCGGCACGTCGCCGGATCGTCCACTGCCTGACCGTCGGCGCAGACGACCCCGGTCAACTCGAAGCAAGCGGCGTACCCCTGCGCTGCCGAGAATTCGTTGGCGCAAAGCAGCGCGTCATACCAACTGACCGTCTCCACCGGCAATTGGGGTTTGCGCCCGACCAGCGGATAATGGCTCGGATTGAAGCCGGCCAGCGCCGCGAAATCCTGCTGCGTCACCTCGGTCGCGCCCATTTCCAGGTCGTGCGTGAGTTGCGCCGTGTGCTGGTTTTCGTCGGCGTTGTGGTACGGCGCGTCGGCGGCGCTGCCCATCGCGAACGAGCCGCGCGGAACCAAGACGAATCCGGGCGTTAACGCCGGCGGGCTGGCGTCGTCATCATTGTTGTCATTGTCGTTATTGTCATCGTCGTCGTCATCCGGCGCGCCGTCGTCGTCGGTTGCCTGGTTGCCGCCGCTGCTTGTGTGGGCGCCAGCGCAGGCAAGCAGCGCCAGCGTCAACAAGAGAAGCAAGAACCAATGCCTGCGTTTCATCGCGCTGGCTTCCCCCTCAACACCCGCAACCGCCGGCCGCCTTGCTCGCGGCGCCGTGCGGCGACGGGCTCTCATCGTCATCCGCGGCGGCCGGGCTGCTGTCGTCGTCGGGCTCCTGCTCGTTGACGTAATCGCTCGGAACGGGGCCGAGGCCGCCGAATGCGAAGTACGGCGCATAGGCCTCGCGCAACGTCGCCGCCGCCGGTTTGAAGTCGACGCGGTCCATGTGGATCAGGCCCATCGCCTCCAAATACGGCGCGATTATGTTCGGCAAGCCGTTCTTGGTGAACCAGTTGAAGGTCGCGAAGCACGTCACGGCCGACAGGTATTTGCCGGGGCGAACGTTGCCTTTGTCGTCGAGCGTCGCCTCGTCGGCGAAGGCCTTGAACGTCGCCTCGACCGTCGCGACCTGCTCCTGCGCGCCGCTGTCGTTCGCCAGCGTGTCGTAGCCGTATTCGGTCGAGACGATCGGCGTGCCCGGCGCCGCCGCGGCGTGGTCGTCGATGAACTGGATCGTGCCGTTGTACATGTCCGCCGGGGTCGTGCCGTTATAGTAGACGCCGAAGTAGGTCGTCCAACCGGCGACGTCGAGCGGCGCTTCGGTCTGGTAGTTGAATTGCCATTCGTCCGCGGCCGGCGATTGCGTGAGCAGGCGTCCGTCGTCGATCAACGTGTGCGCGTCGGCGGCGAGACGCTGGTTGTATTTGAGATTCTCCGGCCAAAACAGGAACGGGCATTCGTTGGACATCCCCCACATAATGATCGATGGCCGGTTCGCGCCGGCGAGCATCATTTCCTGGAACATCTGATCGGAAATGCGCCGGAGATCCTGGTCGTACCAATTCCAGCCCATGAACCAATAAACGGGGATCTCTTCCATCACCGCGATGCCGAGCCGGTCGGCGAGCATGTACGTGTACGGATGATTCGGATAATGCGCCGTCCGCAGAAACAGCGCGTTCAGGCCGCGGATGATTTGCAGGTCGTTGCGAATCTTGTCCCACGTCGCGGAACGGCCGGAGTCGGGCCATTCCTCGTGCCGCGCCACGCCCGGCAAAAACGCCACGCGTCCGCTGATCAAAAGCTGGTGATCGCCCCGCGTCACGGTGCGCAGGCCGAATTGGTTGTAATGCTCGTCCGTCAGCCGGCCGGCCGCGATCGACGTGCGCATCACGTACAGATTCGGCTCTTGCGGCGTCCAGCGTTGCGGCGCAATGATCCGCGTCGAAATGACAGCCGCCGCAAAGCCGTGCGCCGGAACCGTCGCCGTCGCCGTGCTGGGCCCGTCGAAGTAGGCCGTCTTGCCGGCGATCGCCAGCGGATGCGGATCGTTCAGAAACGCCGCGGCGTCCGGGTCCGCATGGAACGGCGCGAGCGCGATCTGCACGTCCTGCGGCTGCGCCGTGTTGTTGACCGCGACGACCTGCACGTCGATGCGGCCGTTGTAGTCGCGCGGGAAGATGTTGACGCGGGCGATGTTCAGCGCCGGCGCGCTTTCCAGGTAAATGTCCTGCACGATGCCCGGATAATCCCACCAGTCCATCAGGAACCACGACGGCACGGCGTCCTGCCGTTCGCCCGGGAACGGCGCGTCGATGCGGATGGCGAACACGTTGTCCGCGCCGTACGCGAGCTTGTCGGAAATGTCGAACGCAAACGGCGTGTAGCCGCCCTCGTGCACGCCGACGTATTCGCCGTTGATCCACAGGTCGAATATGTAATTTGCCCCGAGGCAGAACAGCCGATTCGTGTTCCCCTCCCACGAAGCGGGCACGTTCACCGTCCGGCGATACCAAATGCCGCCGTGGAACGGCTCGGGCGGGCTGGTTTCGTCGCCGGGC
>CAZHPN010000034.1:0-17059 GCA_964534375.1 uncultured bacterium
CCGCCGATCGGCCCGAGAACGAAATCGTCCGGATGTGCGCAACAGGGGAAATAGCGACCTTTCGCCAGCAACGTGATGCTGACCCACGGCAACGAACAACACCGGCGCGCACGCAGCAAGCGCGCAAGGCGGTAACGCGGGTTGGCCGCCTCCCACGTCGGTACGGCCTGCACCCACGTCGGCTTGAAGTCGACATAATCGGCGCCGAAGCGTGCGGCCAGTGCGCGAATGCGCGGCAGTTCGGCCTCGTTCTTGCTCGTCACCAACGCCTGAAACCCGATCGACGGCGGGCGTCGGATCCGCCGCTTGAGCCGAAACACCGTGTCCAAATTCTCGAGCAGCCGGACGAAGTCGCCGCCGGGTTTCATTACGGCGTACGTCTCCGGCGAACTGGCGTCCACCGCAATCGTCAGCAGATCGAGCCCCGAATGCAATAGCCGCTCCAAATACGGCTCATCGACGTGTTGCAGGTTCGTCGAAACGTACGTCGCGCTGCCGGCCTCGTGCGCATGATGGATCATCTCCGGCAGCGCCGGGTTGAGCGTCGGCTCGCCGAACATCTGGTATGACGTCAGCAGACAGAATTCGCGGAACG
Organism: uncultured bacterium; assembly: GCA_964534375.1. Taxonomy (GTDB): domain Bacteria; phylum Lernaellota; class Lernaellaia; order Lernaellales; family Lernaellaceae; genus CAZHPN01. The sequence goes on from CAZHPN010000034.1 coordinate 596, forward strand.
GCGCAAAGCCGCGGACAAAATCGTCCACCGACAACTGGGCCGACGGCAGCGGCCCGGACACGGCGCGCCAGCAATAGGGGCAACGCAACGGGCAGTCGGTGGACGGGTCGGCGCGGAACAAATAAGGGAACGAATGCACGATCACGTCGCGCCGGCGAAACGCCAGTTCGGCACGGGCGACATTGGCGAGTTTTCGCGGCGAGCCGTAGCGGGCCAGCAGGCGCATGCTTCGTCCGCCGCGTTTCAGCGTCAGCCACGGCAACGGCGAGCGAAACGAACCGCTCATCGGCGTTCCCTCGCGGCTGCAGCGTGCGCGCGGCGAAACAAATAATTGCGCCAGGCCGCGGGCATCGCGCTGACGATTCCGCCTGGCCGCTCCGGCAGGTGAAACGCCGGACGCGGCCAACTATCGAGCGCATCGCCGAGCAGGCTGATCCGGGCCATCGCCGCGCCCCATTCCGGTTGTTCCGCCGCGACGCGCAGCGTCGCGATCTTCCCGGTCGGCGCCCCGACTAACGCCGCCAGGACAAAATCAACCGCAATTGCGTCCGCGCCCAAAACGAAACAGCCGATTTTTCGCGGCGTCCCGAACCGCGGGCCCTGGCCGTCGGCTCCGACGACCGCGTCGACAACGTGCAGCCGCGGCGCGACCAGATCGTTGAGATCGAGCAACATGCCCGCAAAGTCGTCCGGCTCCGGATGGCGCAGGTGCATGCGCTTGCGTTCGCCATATCCGTGTACGAGGCCGTACAAATTCTTTACGGCGCCGGTCAGCCCCATCAGTGTGTGGGATTTCAGTTTCGGCGCGGAGACAATCACGTCGAAATCGCCCAGGGTTCTCGGCAGTCGAAACCGGCGCGCTGTCCGGCCCGCCGGGTACGCGACGAAGCGCGTATCGCTCAGGTCCGCCAAGTGCGCGTCCGACCCTTGCAGTGCGGCGGCGATTCCCGTGCGCCGGTAGGTAAGGCGGCGAAATCCGAAGACCGGATTATCGCCAACGGACGTCGTTGCACCCTGCGCGCGCAGCAGATCGACCAGCGCGCGCACCACCACAGGGTGCGTCGTCTGGGCGCGATCGGGCGACATCGCCGCCATCAGATTGGGTTTGACGAGCACGCGAGCTCCACGATCAATTATTCCCGCCAGGCCGCCAAGAAAGTCCAAGCCGCGAACCAAGGCGTCGCGCACCTCGGACGGCGAGTACGTTTCGCAACGCACCACGGCGACCTGCGCGGGTGCGATAGCGGGAAGGGTCTCGGCGGCCGGCGACGTCGTCACGGCGCGGCGTCGCCCGGCCCGCCGTTTCGAGCGCGGGGATAGACGGCCAATCCGGCGCCAGGCCAACGCCGGCGCAGGCGGCGCATCGCCACGAGCGGGAGCACGACTCGCAACAGGTCAAATTGGCGCCACACGTAGAGCGGCCAGTGGCGGAGTCGCAGGATGCGCCACAACCGTCGTGGATCGAAATAAAACGCGCGGAACAACCGGCGTTGCCACGCATGAATCGCCGCGAGCGACAAGGAGGTGCGTTGCGAGCGAAATTCCTCCGCGGTCGGGAAGCGACCGCGGCTGACCTCGACCCAAAGATCGGCGCCTAATTTCTCGCGGCAACTTGCAAGAATGTCGGTGTGCGGCAGCGGCACCGCTTGTAAGAATTGGGCGAAATGGAGCGGCAGACGTCGGACCAGCTTCAGCGTGCGGCTCAGACTCTCGTCGGACTCGCCTTCGTTGCCCACCATGAAATAGCCAAAACCCATCATGCCCGCCTCCGCGATCCACGCGCTGGCTTGGCAAACACGTTCCAGATCGACGCGTCGGCCGACGTTTTCCAGAATTTGCGGATCGGCCGATTCAATGCCGACGCTGACGCGCACGCACCCAGCCTCGGCCAACAGCTGAATCAAGTCGCGATCCAGCAAGTCGCCGCGCGTCCGGATCGTAAACGTCAGATCGAGACGCCGCGCGATTAATCCGCGGCATAACGCGTCCGTCCAATTGCGGCGCACCGTAAACGTGGGGTCGAGAAAAGCGATTTCCCGGATCCCGCGCCGCGCGCAATCCTCGATCTCCGCCAAGACACTCGGGACGCCGCGCAAACGATAGGGCGTCGTGTGATCCGTGCAGTAGGCGCAGTCGAACGGGCAGCCAAAACTGGCGAACGCGACAGTACACGGCCGACGAACCGTCAGATTGGTCGCGTAGAGGCGGTCGTCAACCAGATCGCGCGCCGGAAACGGCAGCGTATCCACATCATCGATGGGGGCTTCCGGACCGCCATCGATGACCGCGCCGTTCCTGCGGTACAGGACGCCGGCGATATTTCCCGGATCGCGACCAGCCGCCAACGCGGCGGCCAGCGGGGCAATAGCGCTCCACCCCTTGCCGCGCAACGTGTAATCCACAAACGAACGCTGCGCCGCCAGATCGGGATACTCGCCCGGAAAGTGGCCGCGGACGACCAGCGTTGCGCCCAACGCCTGCTTGAGAACTCCGAGATCTTCGAAATTTTGAGGCGAGTTATAGAGGTTGACGTTGCCGATGATGAGATCGGGCGCGAATGGACGTACGCGACGGATTACCGATTGGATCTCCAGCTCTTCCGCCTCGGCGTCGACCAGAATAACTCGATGCCCCGCTTGCCGCAGCAACGCCGCGACGTACATCAAACCGACGGGCTGATAGCGCACGAGGAGCGCCGAATAGAGGCCGGCAGGGACGACGCCGTAAGAGAAATCCTTATAAAAGATTGGCGGCCGAATAACCAACGCTCTCATGTTTCGCTCGGTTCCGTGCTCCGTCTCCCGTCTGCCGCCGCTCTTTTGGCCCGCCAATCGGGCCAAGCCAACAAACACGCCACTTTACCAAAAATTGCCGGCGCTGTCGCGAACGGCCATCCGCGCCCCAATGGTCGCGGATGACCCAGAGAAACCGTGCGGCGACGGCGCCCGCCAAGCTGCTGATGAAGCTGCGTTCGGTGGGGATCCGGCCTTTCGTATCCCTCTGGGCATCGACGACGCCCGTCCACGCGCGCACCCCCATCGCGCGGAATTCGGGATCTCCCATTCGTTGCCGATTGCGGATGAGGCGCTTGATGCAACGGGCGCGCCGCGACGCGCGTTTCGGCTTGCGGCCCGCGCGGCGAAGTCCAACGGCGTCGCGGCGGTGTCGGCGCGGGAGGCGCCGACATGACGTGCGCCGGTCCGCGGTCGGGGCTTGCAATTGCTTTGCCGTTGGATAAACTCCGCTGTGTTTTTGCCTTCGTAGCTCAGTGGTAGAGCACCTCCTTGGTAAGGAGGGGGTCACCGGTTCAATCCCGGTCGAAGGCTCAAGCCGAGAAGCCCCAGATTCTAAAAGAGAATCTGGGGCTCTGTCTTATCAAGATAACTACTCTCGGACGAGTGTCAGACACTGCTGGTCAGTGAACTGCTTCCCGGCGGCGATGACACCTACTTGCGCCGCCTCAAAGATCCTTCTATTGAGTGCGCTTGGGCCCCCGCCGGTCCGGCGGAAATCTACACGAAAGATACATAGTTGGAGGTCTTAAAGGCCGGATTGGCCACATGCCAAAAATAACGCAATCCGTCGGCCCAACCCAAGCCAAACACGCGCTTTTCGGCGAGCAGGCCGATGGCAAAGCTAATGGGCGCGAGGGCCATGGACCAGCGGGAATTAATGAGGCGCTGCGCCCATCGTTTTTCAACGCGGAAATGCAACAAAAGCGCCCAGAGCCAATATAGGCGCGTCAATCGTTCGGGGGCAGCGCGACGGAACAACGTCGCTGCGGGCCACCTCGGAATATCGGGAACCTCGTAGATGCGTTCTTCGTAGTCGGCGGCGAGAATACCATCGGCGATCAGTCTTGTCGCGACCCGGCTGACAGGAAAAGGAACAAGTTCCGTCACGCGGGTGTGGTCGACGCCCAGACGTTGGTTGAGTTCCAACGCGTCCAGATCGCCATCTGGGGGAATCCAGGGCACGCCAAGAATATTGAACGTGACAAGTTTAATGCCCGCTGCCTTGATCAGCGCTGCGGCGCGGTTGATGTCATCGCGGCTGACGGGCTTGTTCAACGCCTCCTGCCGAACCCGGTCATCCGCTACTTCGACGCCAATGGCCAGAATGCGACAACCCGCGTCCTTGAATCGGCGCACGGTCTGCTCGTCCAGCGTGGAAGCCACCGTATTGCAGGAGAATGGAATGCCCACCTTGTCCCGGTACGTCTCGGTAAACTGCTCCGTCCACGCGGCCCCAGAGGAAAACAGGTCGTCGGAAAAATGCACTACCTCGAGCCGATGCCTACGGCGCACTTCGGCGATCTCGCGAACGACTCGCTCTGGGCTCTTTCGGCGAACGAAATGCGCACCTTCTTTCAGAAGCGCGCGGTACGATGGATTGAAACAATAGCCGCACGAGTTTCCGCAGCCGCGGGACGTCGCAAATTTCTTCGCCGGGAAACTGCTCATAAAGGGGTAGCGATAGTAAAGTTCCCGGTCCGGCAGCGGCATTTCGTCCAGGTTCTGGAGCACTGGCCGCAACGGATTGCGCTGGCAGCCGCCGTTCGCGCGAAAAACGAGGTTCGAAATGTCCCGCGGATCGCGCCCATCGCGTAACGCGGCCAAGACGTCGACGACCACGCCTTCCGCCTCGCCCGCGAAAGCGACGTCCACGCCCTCCTGCCGCACGACGTTGCTGAAGAAGGTCGGATGGGTTCCTCCAAGCAGCGTGGTGGTCGCGTCGCCCAATGTTCGTTTGGCAAGGCGCGCCAGCGACAGTGCGGAATTATGGCCGAGCAGGTCGCATGGCACGACCGTCAACCGTGGGGCGAATTCTCTTAACCGACGAACCAGATTCGGTTCTTCGCGACGGAGAAAAAGCCGCGTGACGGCGCCGGACTGTTGCAATTGCGCGGAAAGATCGCAAAGCCCGAGGGACTCGTTGATGCCGTTGCTCTGCAGCATCGCGACGCCCAGACCACGGAGTTCGCCCAATTGTCTATCCCTCGCTCAGACATTCGCGCGGCGTTCGACAACCCGAGTCGCGCGTTTGGCGAACCCGCGCAGCTTGCCGGCGCAAGTTTCACACGGATTGAAACACGAAACGGCGGGCACGGCAAATCCGAGCGACAACACAGGTTTCGTTCGGCGAACGACTATCGCCGAGGCAATTGGTTATCGAGAACCGACCGGCACGACAACAAGACGGATCAGCCGAACATGGAAGGGTTCACCGCCCGGAAGCAACTTGCACGTGCGCCAACTGCTACGTCTCCAAATGCTCGTGCAAGCAAGTACATGGGCCGGCGCCAAGCGACGAGCCGGAACCTTCGTCGCCGCGCGACGCCGCCCGCGCGGCTGACAGAGCGGCGCAACCGGGGTAAAATCGGGAATGGCTCTTCCCGCGCGCCGGATTTTCAACGCCCTCACCCACGCCTATGGGCGCATCGGTCGTTTGGCGTCGAACGGCGCCGCCCCGCCGCCGCTGTTTGTTAATTGCGTCGTGACGTTCGACTGCAACATGGCCTGTCCCTTCTGCTTCGCGCGGACGGGTCGATCGCAGCTTCGCGGTTCGCCCCTCGCCGCCGCGCAATGGGCGCAGATCATTCGGCAAATCCCGGCGTACGCGCTGCTCGGCTTTTCCGGCGGCGAGGCGTTTTGCCACCCGCAGTTTCGCGACATTTTTGCAGCGGCCGGCGAACGGCATCGCTTCGTCCTGGTTTCCAACGGTCGGGCGATCGACGAAACGGTCGCGGCGGAACTGGCGGCCCTCGGCGCGGAAAGTTTGCGGCGAAAAGGACTGGTGCAAGTCGGCATTTCAATCAACGAGCCGTTGGCCGACGAACAGGCTTGTCGAGCGGCGCTTGCTGAAAAATTGCACGTGTTCGGGCGGCTGGCGCGGCATCGGCTGTCGCGAGGCCGCCGGTTTCCGCGACTGGAAATGAAGGTGGTCATCCGTGATGAGACTGCGCCGCATCTGGCCGTCTTCGCCGGTGCGCTCGAGAGTCCGGACGTCGACGCCGTGACCTTTCAGATGTTGAGCAATCAGCGCTTCGCTTATTATCTCGGTACCGACCCGGCGGATCGACCGGCCGTCGACGCGTTGCGCGACTACCGCAACACCCCCCCGGAACCGCTCGCGTTTGCCGCGCTCGACGGCCTGCGCGAGTCGTTTGCGCGCCTGGCGTCGTTGCCTAAAGCCGCGCGCCGGCGCATCAACTTTTTGCCGGATCTGCCGCCGGAAAAGTACGTGGCTTACTACGAAGGGCGTATGAATCTGGCGGATTTTCGGTGCGGCAATCCGTGGGTGCACTTGCTGATCGATCCGGCGGGCGTCGCTCGCCAGTGTTTTAATCCCGATGGCGCGGATCTGACCGCGACGCCGTTGCGCGCGGCCTGGAACGCGCCGTCGTTTCGCGAATTCCGTCGCGACCTGCGCGCCCGCGGATCGTTTCCTTGTTGCGCCGGCTGTTGTTTCTTGACGCCAAAGTGAGCGGCGGCGGGGGCCGACGCCGCGACAGCGGTAGAAACCATATTTGTCCGATGCCGACCGCGCGGCCTAGCGGACGGTCTGACGTATTTCTGCCGGGGACACGCTGATCAGATGGGCGTGCATGGTAATGCCCCGGCCGCTCAGGCGACGAATGACGTCGCGCGTCCGTTCCAGATCAAGATTCTTGGCCATGGTCTCTCGCAGGCGCGGCGAGACGGTTTCGATCGCGACCATCACGCAGTAGACGCCAGCCTGTGCTACCAGATCCAGCGACTCGTCTGTCGCCAGATCGGCCCGAGCGCCGATACAGACCGTGATTCCGACATTCAAGCGTCGGTCGATCACGGCCTTCCTTGCCGTCTCTTCCCAGTACATGGTTCCGTGTGCGCCGCGGCAGACGACCGGCGTCTCCAGAGACCGGTATTTGCCGGCGATCGCCAACCGATGCATGGCCGGCGCGTCGACGCCATGGGCGCTGAATCCCACCACGTCCGGGCGGAATTCGGCAAACACTCGCATTGGCGCGCCGAAGCCTCACCACGCCAGTTGCAAAAACCCTACTGGGTTGGCGCTTTTTCAGCCCGAACCCCCGACCCCCAATCTCCAATCCCCAATCCCCAAGCCCGCTCACGCCCTCGGCGGATTCGCCCGACTATCGAGCCACGTCTGCAAAATCAGCACGGCGGCGACCTTGTCGCGCACGTCCCGCCGGCCGGCGCGGCGCATGTCGGCTTCGAGCAGCGCCGCCTCGGCCATGACGGTCGTCAGCCGCTCGTCGACGTATTCGACCGGCAGGCCGAGCGGTGCGAGCAAATCGCCGAAGGCGCGCGCGGCCTTGGCCGCGGGGCCTTCCGAGCCGTCCATGTTGAGCGGCAGCCCGACGACGAGCGTGGTCACGTCGCGATCGGCAATGGCGTTGCGGATGGCGTCGAAGTCGCGCGCGAGCGTCGTGCGTTTGACGACGGTCAACGGTTGCGCCGTCAGGCCGAGCGGGTCGGAAATCGCCATGCCGATCCGCGCCTGGCCGAAGTCGAAGGCTACCGCGCGCATGGTAGAACTCTAAACACAGAGAACACAGAGAGGCGCAAGGAGGGAAAAAGGAAAAAGGAAAAAGGAAAAAAATCGAGCCGGCAGCAGGCGCCTTGTTTGTTCCTTGTTCCTTTGTAATGGTTCATTTTCGCACTCTTTGTGTCTAGAATTCCTCAAGAAATTCGCACATCCGAGGCGTCGCCGAGCATTAGGCGAATCCCGCGCGGTTTCCGTTCGCTCGGAGCCACGGTCACGTCGCGGCCGATCAGGCTGTCGCAGATGCGGCCCTGCACGTCGCGCAGGGTGCTGTGTTCGAGAACGATCGAGTGCTCGATCTCGCAATGGCGAATGACGCAGTCGTGGTAAATCGAGGTGAACGGGCCGATGTAGCTGTTTTCGATGACCGTGTTCTTGCCGATGATCGCCGGCCCGCGCACGGTCGAGTTTTCGATGCGCGCCCCTTCCTGCACGACAACCTTGAATTCGATCGTCGAATTGCGCGACTCGCCGCGAATGCTGGTTTCGAACGTGTCGAGCACCATGCGGTTGGCCTCGAGCATGTCTTCGAGCCGGCCGGTGTCTTTCCACCAGCCGGTGACCACGTGGCTGCGCACGTCTTTGCCCGCGTCGACGAGCCACTGGATCGCATCGGTGATTTCCAACTCGCCGCGCGCCGACGGCTGGATCGCGCGCACCGCGTCCCAGATCGCCCGGTCGAACATGTACACGCCAACCAGCGCCAGGTTGCTCTTCGGCTCGGCCGGTTTTTCTTCGAGCTGGATGACGCGGCCGTCGCAATTCAGGCAGGCGACGCCGAACGAACTCGGATTCGGCACCTCGGCGAGCATGATCTGCGCGTCGGCCGCGCCGCGGCGGAATTCGTCGACCAGCTTCTTGATGCCGTGCAGGATCAGGTTGTCGCCGAGGTACATGACGAAGGCGTCGTCGCCGAGAAAAGCCTGCGATTCGCGCACGGCGTGCGCGAGGCCCAGCGGCGCGCTCTGCCGGATGTACGTCGTCTTGACGCCGAACGCCGAGCCGTCGCCGACCGCGGCCTCGATTTCTTTCGCCGTCTCGCCGACGACGATGCCGATCTCGTCGATCCCGGCGTCGCGTACGGCCCGGATGCCGTAAAACAGCACGGGCTCGTTGGCGACCGGCACCAATTGCTTGGCGCTGGTGTGCGTGATCGGCCGCAACCGCGTCCCCTTGCCGCCGGAGAGAATCAGGCCCTTAAGTTTTCGCATCAGAAGCCCCGAGATCAAATTGCGGATTGCGGACAGCACCGCTCGGCAAGCGGAATGTGGAATGTGGGATGCGGCCCCACAATTTTTCCTTTTTCCTTTTTCCTTTTTCCTTCCTCACGGCACGTACCGCACCCAGGTGTCGATTTTCTCGCGCTGGCGCAACGCGTCCGCCATCGCGCGTGCGCCGGCCTCGGTCGCGTACTGGCCGACGCTGACGCGGTACCAGGTGCCCTTTTCGCCAAGCTCGGCCGTCTCGACGTGCGGTTGATTGCCGGTTTGATTCAACCGGTCGACCATCGCCTGCGCTTCTTCCTTTGTCGGATACGAGCCGACCTGCACCGTCCAGTAGTCGCCGCCTTTCGGCGCGGTGGGCAGCGAGCCGATTTCCACTTTCCCGGCGCCGGCGGGGAGCGCCGTGGCGAGGTCCGCCGCGCTGGGCTGGTCGGACCGGATCGCCGCCGGCGGGGGCGTCGGGCTCGGCATGTACGGCTCGAACGGCGCGGTGACCGGGATGGGCGTCGGCGATTCGTCGTCATGGAGCCAGGCGTCGACCGTCCGCGGCGTTTCGGGCGGCGCGAGCGGCGTTTTTTCCGGCAGGCGGGCGAGCGGCGCCGCCGGCTCCGCCGCGTGTTTCGCCGCCTGGTCGAGCTGGCCCATGCCTTTGCCGACGACGACCCCGAGGCTGAAAACGATGATCGCCAGGACCAATTCGGCGAGCAGCAGATAGGCCACGTGCTTGTTGTCGAACTTGAGCTCGTACTTCGGTCGCAGTTTGCGCAGGTCTCTCATGCGGACGGCGCTCCTTCCGCGTCGGCGGGTTCGCCGGCGGCCGGCGCGCGCGGCATCGCCAACGCGCCGTACAACTCGGGCCGGCGCTCCTTGAGCATCGGCCAATCGCGGCGCACCAGCGGCACGGCCCGCCGGTCGATTTCCCACAGCGTCACGCCCTCGGCATCGCCGGCCGGCTCGTCGAGCAGATCGCCGGTCGGCGCGGCGCAGAACGAGCCGCCGGCGAAGGCGACGCCGTTCTCGCGGCCGACGCGGCCGACGCGGCAGATCCACAGGCCGTTGCAGAACGCGCCGGCCAGCACGACGTGCCGCCACAGATCGTCGTTGGCCGCGGTGATCGCCACCGGCGCCGCAACAATATCCGCGCCGGCCAGCGCCAACGCCCGCAGGCCCTCGGGAAAGAGGAGGTCCCAGCCGAGTTGGACGCCGATCCGGCCGAAGGGCGTCGCGAACACGGCGAAGCCGCGGTCGCCGGGGTTGAAGTAGTGCCGTTCCTCCCAGCCGGGAATCTGCGGCACGTGAATTTTGCGGTAGACGCCGGCGATTTCGCCGTCGTCGCCGAGCAGTGCGGCGGAGTTGTAATGCGCGCCCGTCGCCTCATCGCGCTCGTAGAACGGCGCGACGATGAACAGCCGGCGCGCCTTGGCCTGCGCCCGCAACGCCGTCAGCAGCGGCCCGGTCGCCGGCTGCGCCAGTTCGCGCGAGGTTTCGTCGACGGCGGCAATGAACCACGGATACGCCCACATTTCGGGCAGGATGGCGAGTTTCGCGCCGTTGCGGGCCGCCAGGTCGAGCAGTTCCGCGGCGCGGCGGACGTTGCGGTCGACGTCGGGCGAGCCGGCGAATTGCACGCCGGCGATTTTCACTTTTTGGGTCAGGGAATTCATCATAAGTTTTGGCCGAACCAGGCGATGATTTGGTCGGCCATCTCCGGGAATTGTTCGAACAAGTCCGTGCCGTGGCCGCCGCCGGTCATCTTGCGGAATTCCGCGCGATCCGGCGCCGAGGCGACCATTTGTTCCACCGAGCGATACGCATATTCGTCGTCGGGCGCCGCAAAAAACAGCATCCGGCCCGGGAACTTTTTCACCGCCGCCTCGGGCTTCACGCCGTGGTAATCCACGCCGGGCGACAGCAGGGCGATTGCGTTGATCTGCTGCGCGTGATCGCCGGCGTAGATCGCCGCGACGTTCGCGCCGATGCTCGCACCGAGGATGCCGATGTGCCGGGGGTTCACCTGTTTTTGCGCAATCAGATAATCGTAGGCGGCCGCGACATCCATCTGCATGCCCTGGAATTGCGGGTCTTTGAAATTTTTCCAGACCAGTTTCTTGTTGTCCGGGCCGTACAGCGATTGGCCGTGGCCGCGCATATCGATCGCCAGGCAGGCGATGTTTTTCTCGGCCGCTTTGCGCGCAAAATGCCGCCAGTCGCTGCGATCGCGGTTGAGCATGTGCAACAGAATGAGGCCTTTCGCGTCCGCGCGGGCCGGCGCGTAATACGAACCGACGAGCTTCACGCCGTCGGCCGTCGTCAGTTTGACGTCCGCCGGAAACGCCCCCGGAACCGGCGCCACATCCGCCGCCACCAACGCCGCCAGCGCCAACAGCGCCCCGGCCGCCAGGGCGACGAAAATTATTCGCTTCATGACCAACCCCCCGGATGATCGGAGAACAATATGCTTATTTACTCGCGTCGCGGCGGATCGGCAAGACGGCGGCGGTGAATCAGTCGTCCCCGTCGTCCTCACCGCTGTTGTCGGGTTTTTTCTTCGCCTCGCCGGTGGTTTTGAACGCCAGATGATAGGGCTTCGCGCGGATGCGCTGCTCGCTCTGGAAATCGCCGTCATCCACGGCGTTGAACCAGATCGCGTAAGCCGTTCCGGGTTCGAGCTTGACGCGCCATTCGCAGACGGTCGGCGAAACCCAGCGCGGCGATTCGAGCGACTCGGGCAACGCGCCGGCCTCGCTGGCGACGACCGTGTGGCCGGGCGACATCGGCCGGTCGTAGGTGACCGTGATCGTCGCCGGGCCGGGAGGCACTTTTTCGTCGCCGCGGTTGGGTGACGCGGAAACGACGACCGGCGCGGCGCCCGTCGGAGTTTGCGTCGAAAGCCGCCGCAACGTGGGATCGTCGAGCGCGCCTTTGTCGGCGGACCACAGGGATTTTACGACCCACTCCATTTGGGCGTCGCGGCCGTCGAAAAGTTCTTGCAGCTTGGGCGAGATCGGCACATCGGGGTGCAGGCCGTCTTCCGGGTCGGACTCGGGCGCGGGTCGTTTGAGCATCATGTGCGGCAACGACAAACGCATGCCGCGGCAAATCTTGAAGTAGAGAACGGCGCCGTAAAATGACGGCATGTTGGGCGTTTTTTCGCCGACAATCGTCCCCAACTTGTTGTCTTTGATCATCGTCGCGAGCCACGTGGCCGCGCTCGCCGTGGAGTGGTCGACAATCACGAAAACCTTGCCCGCGAAGGGCTTCAACGCTCGGGCGCTTCCGGGCTTTTTCCACGGCTGGTAATCGGCCAGCGCCAGGTTGCTGTTCGGCGGAAATTTAAATTTTTTCAGGTCGTCGTAATCGCCTTCATCGATCGCTTCTTTGCTGAGGCGAAAGCGCATGGTGTAGTCGCGCAGCGTATCCGGGGGCAAGTGGTCGAGAAATTCGTTCATGATCGCCGTATAGCCGCCGGGATTGCCGCGCAGGTCGATGATCAGGTTGGCCGTGCCGTTCATTTCCATTTGCGAGAACAGCGACCGGACCGACCCGCGGAAGTTTCGGTCGTAGTGGCAGTGGCGCAAGGCGAAATAGCCGGCGTTGATTTCGGGAATCAGCCGCCATGCCTCGTCTTTGCGCGGCGCGGCGGCAAAAACCCGCAACTCGCGAAACGGCACAAGACGTTCGCCGACGCCGTTCGCGGTCGCGAATTTGACATGCGCCGCGTCTTGAATTTGCGGACCGATCAATTCGCGAAGAACCGAACGTTGCACCAGCCACGCAGGTGCGACGCCGAGAAGCGACTCGCGGTTTTCCGACGACGTAAACGCGTCGAGGCGCTTCAGCAAATCCTCGACCGAAATTCCCTCGATGGCCACGAGCCGGCTTTGCCGCATTTCCGCGAATTCGTCGGTTGCATTGCTGACGCCGATGCCGTCCGAACCGGCAACGAGCCCCAGCGGCAAATACTGGTCCTTGTAGTGAGCCTGCACATTCGCGTGCAGATCGCGCAACGGCGCGAGCAGTCGGCTGGCCAGAAAATAAAGGTCGGACAGCGACATGGGCTTGTCGCACTTTTTGAGCGTTTCATCGTACAATTTTTCGAAATCCGCGGCCGAAATCGCGTAAAACGGGTCCGGGTGCACATCGATCACCAGCCGGTGGATCTTTTCTATTGCCTTCCGAGCCTCGGCCGCGCCGATCGTGTCCCCATGCGACGATTCCGCAGCAACCGCGGGCGCCTTCACGTCCTGCAAGAAAACGCGCGCCCAGAATTCGTCGGCCCCAGGCGGCGTCTCCAGATCCGCCTCCGGACTCCCCGATTGGTAGCGGTACCAGGCGTTGACGATTCCGTAGGCCGCCACGGGCTCGTCGTCGCGTTTGGTGAGCGAGTATTTGCAATTGCTGTAAAATTCCTTCGAGAGCATCTCCATTCGTTTCCACGACGATTCGATGACCTCCACTTGCGACGGCTTTCCCGCCGGGTCCACGGCGACCAACAATGTACAACTGCCGTTCATTTGGTCGCGATTACGTTGATGGAACCAAATCGGTTCGCCCCGACGCTTCGGGCCGTCGACGATTCGTATTTTGTGCAGGTCGGCGATCGGCGGGCTGGACGCCGCGCCGAGGACCAACGTTGCGGCCACGCCTTTAATCAGCGGCCCGCGCAGCGATTCGTCCTTTTCATACGTGTGACCAACGGCGCGACGTTTGGCCCCGGTCGCGATCGTGACCATCACCGCGGAATACTCGGTTTTTTTCCTGTTCCAACCCTCGAGCCAGAAGAGCCAATCGGCGTTCACGGCCTTGGCAATCTCGGTCGCCTGCGCGAGGCTGTTCGCGCCGTCGACGTTCAACTGCGGGTCGGTGATTTTCATTTTCATGGTCGCGTGCGGCAAAATCCGGCAGACGTCGAGATACCGCAAGACGCTTTCCGCGGCGTCGACGTCCCCAACGGCGTCGGCGTCGTTCGCCGCGGCGAACACCACGCCGACCTTTTCCGCATGCGCCGCGACCGGCGCCGCCAACAAGGCGATAAGCAGCAAAAAAGCGAAACGCTTCATTTCTTTCCCTCCCACGAAAGGATGTTGGCGCTGCATCGTTGCCACTGGACGAACGGATAATATCACTGCACCAGTGAAAAACCTATCCGGGCGGGCTAACGAAAAAGGGCGCGGCTTGCCGCGCCCTTCTTATTCTTCCGACTTCCGACGTCTGTCTTCTGGCTTCTGACTTCTGGCTTCTATCTCCTACTTCTCAATCGCCGCCTGCGCCGCCGCCAAGCGCGCGATCGGCAACCGCGACGGGCTGCACGACACGTAATTCAGGCCGATGCGATGGCAGAACTTGACCGAACTCGGTTCGCCGCCGTGTTCGCCGCAGATGCCGACCTGCAACTTGGGATTGGTCGCGCGGCCTTCGTCGGTCGCCATCTTCATCAGGCGGCCGACGCCGGTTTGGTCGACCGCGACGAACGGGTCTTCCGGCAGTATCCCTTTCGCGACGTACTCGGGCAGGAACGTGCCGGCGTCGTCGCGCGAGAGGCCGAACGTCGTTTGCGTCAGGTCGTTGGTGCCGAAGCTGAAGAACTCGGCGACCTTGGCGATTTCGCCGGCGGTCAACGCGGCGCGCGGCAGTTCGATCATCGTGCCGATCATGATGTGCATCTTGACCTTTTTCGCGGCCAGCACTTCGGCGACGATCTTTTCGACGTCGCGGCGCAGCAGGTCGAGTTCCTTCCAGTGGCCGACGAGCGGAATCATGATCTCGGGCCGCACGTCGATCTTGTACTTCGACTTGACCAGCACGGCGGCCTCGACGACCGCGCGCGTCTGCATGTTGTAAATTTCCGGGAACGTTACGCCGAGGCGGCAGCCGCGATGACCGAGCATCGGGTTGAACTCGTGCAGCGCGTTGACCTTGAAGGCGATCTTTTCCGGATCGGCGCCGGTCGCCTGCGCGACCTCGGCAATCTCGGCGTCGGTGTGCGGCAGGAACTCGTGCAGCGGCGGATCGAGGAAACGGATCGTCACCGGCCGCTCGCCCATCGCCCGCAGCAGGCCGACGAAGTCGGCGCGCTGCATCGGCAGCAATTTCGCCAGCGCGCGTTCGCGGCCCGCGACGTCGTCGGCGAGGATCATCTCGCGCACCGCGATGATGCGGTCGCCGCCGAAAAACATGTGCTCGGTGCGGCACAGGCCGATGCCCTGCGCGCCGTAGACGACCGCTTCGGCCGCCTGGTTGGGCTGGTCGGCGTTGGCCCAGACCTGGATTTTGCGATATTTGTCCGCCCATTTCATCAGTTGGTCATAGGCCTGATAAATGCGGCCTTTCTTCGCCTTCGTCGCCGCGGCGCCCTTGCCGAAGAGCGCGACCTTCACCTCGGACGGCGAGACGTCGATCTTGCCCGCGAGCACTTCGCCCGCCGAGCCGTCGATGCTGATGAAATCGCCGGCGTTCAGCGTGCGGCCCGCAACGTGCATCACCCCGGCCTTGTAATCGATGTTCAGCGCGCCGCAGCCGGCGACGCAGACGCGGCCCATTTGGCGCGCGACCAATGCGGCGTGGCTGGTCATGCCGCCCTTGGCCGTGAGGATGCCCGCGGCGGCCTGCATGCCCTTGATGTCTTCGGGGCTGGTTTCCATGCGCACGAGGACGACGGTTTCGCCCGTTTTCGCCAGTTCGGCGGCGTCTTCGGCGTGGAACGCGATGCGGCCGCAGGCAGCGCCCGGCCCGGCCGGCAAACCCTTGGCCAGCAGCGCGCCGCCCTTGATCGCCTCGGCCTTCTTCTTGGCGTCGAAGATCGGGGCGAGCAGTTGATTGAGGCCGGTGGGATCTTTGAAGAGCAACAGCGCGTGCTTTTCGTCAATCAGCTTTTCGCGAACCATGTCGACGGCGATGACCGCGGCGGCGAGCCCGGTGCGTTTGCCGTTGCGCGTCTGCAGCATCCAGAGCTTGCCGCGCTGAATGGTGAACTCGACATCCTGCATATCTTTGTAATGCTTTTCGAGCTTCAGGCGGATTTTGTTGAGCTGGTCGTACGCCTTGGGCATTTCCTTTTTCAGATTGGCGATTGGCTGCGGCGTCCGCGTGCCGGCGACCACATCCTCGCCCTGGGCGTTGCGCAGGTACTCGCCGTAGAAGACGTTCTCGCCGGTCGACGGATTGCGCGTGAACGCAACGCCCGTGGCGCAGGCTTCGCCCATGTTGCCGAAGACCATGCTTTGCACGTTGACCGCCGTGCCCCACTCGTCCGGAATTTTGTTCATGCGGCGGTAGATGATCGCGCGCTCGTTGTTCCACGAGCCGAAGACCGCGCCGATCGCGCCGGAAAGCTGCTCGATCGGATCGGTCGGAAAGCTCTGCTTCGTCTTCTGCTTGATCGCTTCCTTGAATCGCGCGACCAAATGCTGGAGATCGGCGACGGTCAGCTCGATGTCCAGTTCGACGCCGCGCGCCTTCTTCACTTCCTCGATGATTTCCTCGAACGGGTCGATGTCCAGTTTGGTCACGGGCTTCAGGCCCAGCACCACGTCGCCGTACATCTGCACGAAGCGCCGGTAGCTGTCCCACGCGAAACGTTCGTTGCCCGAATTCGCCGCCAGGGCTTCGACGGTTACGTCGTTCAGGCCGAGGTTCAGCACCGTGTCCATCATCCCCGGCATCGAGTCGCGCGCGCCGCTGCGCACGCTGA
>CAZHPN010000034.1:17159-41003 GCA_964534375.1 uncultured bacterium
AGCACCGTGTCCATCATCCCCGGCATCGAGTCGCGCGCGCCGCTGCGCACGCTGACCAGCAGCGGGTTTTCCGCGTCGCCGAAGGTCGCGCCCATGATTTTTTCGATGTGCCGCAGGCCCTTCTCGATCGCGGCCTCCAGCCCCTTCGGATAGGTCTGCTTATTTTCGTAGTAATAGGTGCAGACTTCCGTGGTGATCGTGAAGCCCGCCGGCACCGGCACGCCGATCGCGCTCATTTCCGCCAGGTTGGCGCCCTTGCCGCCCAGCAGGTTGCGCATTTTCGCCGAACCTTCCGCCTTGCCGTCGCCGAACGTATAAACGTACTTAGCCACCATAACCGATGCTCCTTCTTCCCTTAAACAAGTTGCGAGAAACGTAAGCCGGTTATTTTTTTTGTCAATCGGGAACGGGGGCCGCTGGGAAGGTCCGAGCCGCTTGCGGCAAGCGCCCGTTTCGGCCTATAACCGCCAAGCCTTCAAGGAGAGCACAACGTGGGCGACATCACACGGCGCGACTTCATCAAACTGGCCATGACCACCGGCGCGGCCGCCGGCGCCTCCCTTTCGGGGATGGGCGAAATCGCCAAGGCGTGGGCCGCGAGCGCCAGGTGGCCGATCGACCACGACGTAGCGACGACGTTGCAGAAGACCATCGCCTTCGACCGCAAGATTTCCGGGCTCGGCCGCCACGAACTGCCGCGGATTTCCCAATACCAGCGCCACGGCTACGGCCTGTGGACGCCCGGCCCGGGCCTCCCCGCCGAGCCGCGGACCGATATCATGCCGGCCGGCTACGCCCCTGCCGGCGTCGCCGCAAGGGCGAAACTCTTGAATTTCTTCGCCTTCACCGACATTCATATCACGGACAAGGAATGTCCGTCGCAGCTGATTTATCTGCAGCAAATGCACTACCCGACCCCGCTGCGCGGCCTCGAGAAACTGGGTCCCTATCCGTGGGCCTTCATGACCTCGTGCTATTCGCCGGTGATGCTGTACACGACGCACGTGCTCGACGCCGCCGTGCAAACGGTCAACGCCCTGCACCGGCAGCGGCCGTTCGATTTCGGCATCTCCCTGGGCGACACGTGCAACTCCACGCTGTACAACGAAACGCGCTGGTACATCGACGTGCTCGACGGCAAGTTCATCACGCCGAGCTCCGGCGCCCATCTCGGGGCCGACAAAATCGATTATCAGCGGCCGTATCAGGCGGCGGGGCTCGACAAGTCGATCCCCTGGTACCAGACGCTCGGCAACCACGATCACTTCTACATCGGGTCGCTGCCCATGACCGACTTCCTGCGCCAGTCGCTCGTCAGCGACACGGTGCTCGCCCTCGGCGACGTCATGCTCAGCCGCGCCAATATCACCAATCCGCCGCTCTACTACATGGGCGCGCTCGACGGTTCGACGCCGAACGGCGACATCATCGGCGCCGGCCCCGTCGCCGCGTTCGAACGCGCGCCGAAGGTCGCGGCCGACCCCAACCGCCGTTCGCTGGCGCGAACCGAATGGATCGACGAATTTTTTCAGACCACTTCCGAGCCGGTCGGCCACGGTTTTCATTTGGTCGACCCCGGCCAGGAAAAAGGCTTTGCCTGTTACAGCTTCGCGCCCAAGGCGAAGCTGCCGCTCAAGGTGATCGTGCTCGACGACACGCAAATCGAGACCGACGGTTCAACCGACATTCACGGGCACGGCTTCCTCGACGCACCCCGCTGGACCTGGCTGAAGAAAGAACTCGCGGCCGGCGACGCCGCCGGTCAGCTCATGATCATCGCGGCGCACATTCCGATCGGGGTCGACCTGGGCCAACTTGCCTGGTGGAACGATCCGCAAAACGCCGTGACGTTGAAGGACCTGATCGCGGAGCTTCATCGCCATCCGAACCTGCTGCTGTGGATCGCCGGGCATCGCCATGTGAATATCGTCAAGGCGTTTGTCACCAACGACGCGACTCATCCGGAAAACGGTTTCTGGCACGTGGAAACCTCGGCCTTGCGCGATTGGCCGCAGCAATTCCGCACCTTCGAGATCGCGCTCAACAGCGATTACACGATCTCGATCGTGACGGTCGAGGTCGATCCGGCGGTCAAAGAGGGCACGCCGGCCGCGAAATCGCGCCAGGTCGCCATCGCCGCGTATCAGATCACCGCCAACAATCTGAGCCCCAACGTGCTCGGCGCCGATCCGACGATTTCGCCGACGGTCCCCGATCCGACGGTCAAGTCGATGCTGCCGTCGTGTTCGTACAATGCGACGCTGTTCAAGCAACTGAGCCCGCAAATGATCCAGAAGCTGAAGACGCTCTACCCGCCGACCTGAGCGAACCGTCGGGACGTCTCCGGCGCCCCGGGGTTCGGAGTTTTGTCCCCGGTAAGCGCATGCGACATTGGAACGCGAAGACGATTCTTGACAACAATGACAAAATTTCGTAATCATAAATCCTTGAACAAGGAGAATCGCTGTGACGCAACGACCGGACGCTCTAACACGGAGGCTCGCGCTTCAAGGCGCGCTGCTCACGGGCAAAATGACACGGCGCGAATTCCTCAACCTGGCCATGACCACCGGCGCGGTGGCCGGCGCGTCCCTGTCGGGGATCCTGGCGTTCTCCGCCGCCGGCTGCGCGAACAACCGCGCCGCGGGATCTGGCCAGCGCGTTCTCACGACGCTCGATCAGACGATTTCGTTCGACAGAAATATTTCGGGGCTCCAGGATTTCGAGCTGTCGCAGGTTTCGCAATATGCCCGCTGGGGTTACGGCGTTTGGCGTCCCGGCCCGGGGCTGCCGTCCGATTTGCGGACCGACATCATGCCGGCCGGCTACGCCGCCGCCTCCGCCGTACAAAAGGTGAAACTTCTGAATTTCTTCGCCATCACGGACATCCATATCACCGACAAAGAAAACCCGTCGCAGTTGATTTATTTGCAACAGAACCCGGACGTCCCGCCGCCCCCGTACGACGTGCTGGGTCCGCATCCATGGGCCTTCGAGAGTTCGGTGTATTCGCCCGTGATGCTGTACACGACGCATGTGCTCGACGCCGCCGTCCGGGCGATCAACGGTTTGCACCAACAGAACCCCTTCGATTTCGGCATCTCGCTGGGCGACGTGTGCAACAGCACGCTGTACAACGAAACGCGCTGGTACATCGACGTCCTGGACGGCAAGCTCATTACCCCGAGTTCCGGCGCCCATCTCGGCGCCGGCTCTATCGATTACCAAAAACCGTTCCAGGCGGCGGGACTCGACAAGACGATCCCCTGGTACCAGGCGCTCGGCAACCACGATCATTTCTGGATGGGCGGCATGCCGCTGACCGCTTTTCTGCAGCAATCGCTGATCGGCGACGCCATCCTCGCCGCCGGCGACGTTCTCGACGTGTTCAACAATATCGACACCCCGCCGCTATACTACATGGGCGTGCTCGACGGTTCGACGCCGCTGGGCAACATCATCGGCGCCGGACCCGTCGCCACCTTCGCCAGCGCCCCGCAGGTCGCCGCCGATCCGAACCGCCGTTCGCTGTCGCGAACCGAGTGGATCGCTGAATTCTTTACGACATCGTCCAATCCGGCCGGTCACGGCTTCAACTTGGTGGACCCCACCCAGCCAGCGGGCTTTGCCTGTTACAGTTTCATGCCGAAAGCGAATGTCCCCCTCAAGGTGCTCGTGCTCGACGACACGCAATTGGAAACGGACGGCTCCACGGACATTCACGGGCATGGCTTTCTCGATGCGGCCCGCTGGGCCTGGCTGCAAAGCGAACTCGCCGCCGGCGACGCCGCGGGCCAGCTCATGATCATCGCCGCGCACGTGCCGATCGGCGTCGGCGCCGGTGAGATGGGGTGGTGGAACGAACCGGCAAATCCTGTCAAAAACGCCTGCACCCTGCCGGAACTGCTCGCGGCGCTCGAAAGCCATCCGAATCTGCTCATGTGGATCGCCGGACATCGTCACATGAATGTCGTCAAAGCGTTTGTCTCGACCGATTCCGCCCATCCGGAAAACGGTTTCTGGCACGTGGAAACGTCGTCCTTGCGCGATTACCCGCAGCAGTTGCGCACGTTCGAGATCTTCCTCAACAGCGATTACACCGTCTCGATCGTCACCACGAACGTAGACACGTTCGCCCCCGACGGCACGCCGGCCGCGACGTCGCGCACCTATGCCGTCGCGACGCAGCAAATCGTCGCGAACGATCTGAGTCCGAACGTTCCCGGCGCCGATCCGACGATTCCGCAACCCGATCCGGCGGACCCGACGGTTCCCGATCCGACCGTCAAGTCGATTGCGCCGACGTATTCGTATAACGCAACGCTGTACAAGCAGTTGAGCCCGCAGATGGTCGGCACGCTGAAGACGCTTTACCCCGCGCTATAGGAGGAGCCGATGAAGACGACGAATCTCGTTTTGCTGTTGGTGGCGTTGGTGACGGCCGCCAGCTTTGCGGCCTGGGGCTGCGGCGGCAAAAGCAGCGGCGACGCGAGCAACAACGCGGACGATGACGACGACAACAGCGGCGGCGCGGTCGCTCAGGCCTGCAACGCCTTCGTGGCCAAATGCGGCGCCGGCGCGCTTCCCGAATACACCTGCGCAGAGTTGGAAACCGCTGCGGCCGACGCTTGCATTTCGACCGTCACCCTCATTTGGTTCCAATGTCTGACCGGCACGGGTTGCACGAACGCGAATGCGATCGACGCGTGCACGGCGACCTACGACGACGCCGTGGAAGAGTGCGAAAATCCCTACGGACGATAATGTGAACATTCTCGCCGGACCGGGGCCGCACCCGCGAACTCCCCGCTAACGGCGGCGCTGATAGATCGTCAATTGCCCTTCCTGGTAGATCGGCGCAAACGATTGGGCGCGCAGGTAGGCGTCGACGTCGTCGGTCGCGCGCATCCAGGGCGGCCGGCATAGACCCGGATGGCGCACCACGTAATCGATGTGCGCCATGTTCTCGGCGAAGTGCTGCCAATCGACCGCGTAGCGGCGATTCAGCACATGCGCGAGCATGCAGGGCTCGCCGGCGACGCCGGCCTCCGGCGGCACGTAGCGCGCGATGGCCGCCTCGACCAGTGGCACGTCCGGATGCGCCGGTCGCCAATCCTTGCGGAGCTGATAGGACTCCGGCCAGCCGTATTGCAAAAGCGCGGTCGCCAGCAAGGCGATCGCGAGCCCGCGTTGCAAGGTCCGGCGTTCCATATCCCATTGGGCAAGCATCCAACGCTCGACGCGGGGCAGAACGCAAATCAGGCCGTAGAACAAATAGGGGATGAACTCGCCGACGTGGTGATCGGTGAAGCTAAGTTCGCAGCCGCCGGGCGAAAGGCTGTAAATCAAGACAAACGCCGCCAGCGGCAGCGCGGTCGGCAGGAACGCCGCCGGCAGGAACCAGCAGGGGCCGATCACCTGATACAGAAAATCGAATAATCCGGGGTGAAAGATGTTGCGGCACACGAGGCCGGGATTCGTCGCCGCGGTGGTGAGGAATTGGCCCCACGTGGCGCCCATGTCGGGGTACTGATCCAGAACGTGAGAGCTGATGCCCTCGATGGCGGGCAGCGCCATCAACTCGAACACGCCGACGGCGCTGCCGGCAATGGCGAGCGCAATTCCGTGCCGGCGAAATTCTTGGGACGCGAGGGCGGTTCCGACGCCGAACGCCGCCAGGCCGATCCAGATCGTTTCCTTGCAGGCCAGGGCGAGAATCGCCAGCGCCCAGAACCACCCGAAGCGGCGCTTCTCGAAGCAGACAAACGCGCCCAGCAGCAGCGGTATCGACGGCGCGTTCGAGTGATATTCGTACTTGAGCAGCGCGTGCAGCGGCATATAGGCCAGGAACAGCAGCGGAATGACCCATTGCAGACCCGGCGAGTCCGTCTTTTGCCGCGCGAGCATCCAGACGAGCAACGCCGACGCCGGAACAATGATATTCTGGCCGATCGTCAACACGAGCGGGCTGCGAAAAACCGCCACGAACGGCAGAAACACCAGGTTGATGGGATCGACATAGTCGGAAAACAGCGGCCCCGGCGGCATCAGGCAGGTGAAATAGAAATGCCCGTGCAACGTATTCCACAGTTCTTGGTAGAAGACGGAAATATCGAACACGTTGATGCGCCAATTGACATAGCGCAAGGCGGCGATCGCCGTCCACAGCGCGAGGTAACCGGCGGTGAACGCGCCGACCGTCGCCAGCGGACGTCGTTCGTACCACGCGGTGACGCGGTCATAAACTGCGACCAGGGCCCGAAACGCCAACGTCGCCCGAACGCGCGCCGCGCCGCCGATGGCCCAGGTCGCCAGGCCGCCGGCGAGGGAAAAAACCGCCAGATCCTTGACGATGTGCAGAACGTAACCGCCGATCGCAACACGGCCGAAAAACAGCACGATCAGCGCGAGCAGCAAGAAGACGTCGGTAGTGAGCGCCGCCACGGCGGCCAGCGTTTTGCGGCTGCCGCCCAACAACTTGCGGGCGACGGAGGTGTCGGACGGCCGGCCCTGGTCCATGAATCTCCCGCTAGCGCACGCAACGGACGAGGCGGTCGAGCGCGGTGAAGTCGCCGAGCACCGAGCCGACGCGGAAATGGACGCCCCAGGCGTAGATCGCGGTGTCCGCGACCGGCGACGCCGACCAATAGAACCACGTGGCGCCGCCAAGCTCGCCCGGCCAGCAAACGCCGGTCGGTCGCTCGTGGTCCGGGCAGCCGCGACAGGCGTCCTTCCCGCAATCCAACGTCGTGCACGAATCCGTCGTTTCGCAGGCGCCGCCGCTTTCGGTCGGGGGGCACCCGCGGATCAAGCTCCGCAACTCCGCAATCGTCGGCAACCGCCAGTCGGCGTGGCCGCCCAGGTTCAGTTGTTCGCAATGCGTTTTTGCATGGGCCCAATTCATCCCACCGCCGGTCGGCGATATCTGCCACATCAGGCCCGTCGCCGGGTCGGTCCAAGCGCTCTTGTCGTCCTTTTCGCCGGCGCTGTAGCTCGCGATCCCAACCGCGAGAATCAACAAGGCGACCAGAGCGAGGAAAAATGATTTCTTCATCGCTCGTCTTACTCCATCGAGCCGTTGAAGCAGAAGTGCCGCCAACCCGCGTTGGCGGTCGACGTGACGAACGAAATTTCTTTGTCCTGCCCGCGAAGATCCTCGGGGATATCGACGTTGAAATCCCACCAGCCGGGCCGCATCGTCGCCGACTTTTTCAAGACCTCGCGGCCGTCGACGAGGATGACGAAATCGACCGGTTGCGGGCCGCGCTTCGACCCATAGCGCGCGGCCGCGTCGGTCACGCCGAAAAAGCCCTTGAGCGACGAACGCAGCCGCAGCGGGCCGTACGTCAGTACGCGCTTGCCGCCTTTCGGCGGATGCATCCAGATCGCATCGCGGATTTCGCCGCGGCTCTTTTGGCGCGTCAGCGCGACGGCGTCCCACAGGTCCGGGCCGCACACCCAGCGCCGGTGCAGGATGCCTTCGCCGAACGGGCCGTACTCCTCGAACGAATGCTTGCCGCCGCGCAGATAGCGGAACGTTTCGTCGGGGCCGAAACATCGCCGCGCGCCGCGGCCGTCGACGACCGCCGCTTTTGCCTCGGCGAGGTGCTCGTCGAAGCGGTAGGCCCGCGCCGCCAGGTCCGCGACGGTTTCGGGGAAGCGTTCGACGATCGGATCGACGCCGATCGGGAACGACGTGCCGGTCTGCATTTCTTCGACCGCGAACGCCAAATCGACCTCGCGATTCCGGAAGTTCTCCGTGTCGATCGTCACGTGTTTCCAACCGACGACGTAATCGACCTTTTGCTTCAGCAGTTGTTCGCCGTCGGCCGTGACGGTCAACGTTTCCGCCGGATACGGCTTGAAGCGGTCGGTGACGGCGTCGTCGCCGAGACCGTAGACGAGATGCACGCGGTCGCCGAGCGTGACGTGTTCGAAGACAATCGACGCCTTTTTCGCCGGTCCGGGATGCAGGCGAATCGCGCGGCGGAACACGCCCAGGCTGGTCACGCCGTCGGCGGCGACGGACGTCTTTTTACGATACCAGCCTTCCTGCGGATACTCATCGGCGGAGGAATAATCGAAATACCAGTCGTGCAATTTGTCGAGAAAGGCCGCGATTTTTTCGCCGTGGGAAAATGTCTCGGATGGCGGGCCGGCGGACCAATCGGTGAATTCGATTTTGCGGCCGCCGTTTACCGCGCTGGCCTTGGCGTACAGTAACCGATCGAGCAGATGCTCAGCCGCCGGGTCGCCGGGGGCGCGATAGCGCAAGTCGGCGAATTTCTCGGGCCGCGTCGGGGCGACGCGGAATTCGCAGTCGAACGTGACCGGGATCAGCTGATACGCCGCTTTTTCGCCCGGCGGAAAACGCAAGCGCAGCAGCACGCCGGTCGAGCAGCGGTAGGCGTCCGCCCGGCCCGGCGGACGCAGCAGCGTGCCCAGCGAATAGGCGATCAGACCGTTTTTGTATTCCTCGATTTCCCGCGTCGCCCGCCCGCCCAGGCCGACAACGACGTCCGCGCCGAGGTCGACGGCGCGCCGCGCGAGCAGTTGATCTTGCGGGTCGAGCAGCGTCGCGAAGTCGGGCGCCACGGGGAAAAAGACCACCAGCCGCCCTTCCCGGCCGACCGCCTTCTTCGCGGTGGACACCGCCCTTTCCCAATCGGCGATCAGGGCGTCGCCCGGCTCGCGCAGGTGGGGGCGGTCGGTGAAGACGTGCTGGCCGATGTTCACGAACGCGATCTGTTCGCCGCGGACCGTCAGGATTGTCGGCAGCGCTTTCGCGCAATCGAGTTGCCGCGGCACGACCGCCAGGCCGGCCTGGCGGAGTTGCGCGGTCGGGTCGTCCGACACGCCGCGCGCCGGGGCCATGACGACGGCGCCGACGCCGGCCGCGGCCAGCGGCGAGATCGCGTCGGCGAACGGCGCGATCGGCGGCGTGGTCGCTTCGACGATGCCGTCGCGCCAGGTCGTGCGGTAGGGCTCGTAACCGGTCACCGCGAGATCGGCGGAGCCAAAGATCCCGGCGATGCGCGCGAACGGGTTCTCGCCGCGCGGCGGCGCGGCCCAGGGATACGACCCCGAGCTGACCAGGCCGCCAAGCACGAGCGACGGATCGTCGCCGCCGGCGATTTCGACCGGCGTGAACGGCTGGGCCGTGAGCACGGAAACCCGCAGCGTGAAGCGCTCCTTCGTTTCAAAATGGGCGATCATGCGCGTGCGCGCCTGCAGATATGCGGCAAGGTGCCCGGCGTACCGGCCGGGGTAGAGCACGAGAACGATGCGCCGGCCGGTCGCGACGATGCGGTCGAACTCGTCGGGGGATTGGAACGGCACGAAATCCCGCCGCGGGTAGAACCGTTTGAAGGTTTCGCCCCAAAAGGCCGGAAACACGGCGACGATGTCGCCGGGCTCGCGGACTTTTTCCACATATTTCACCGCGTCGCCCCAGTCGCTCGGCTTGTCGTAACAGGCGTGCACGGCCATGACGCTCTGCACGGCAATCGCGAACGCCAGCGGCGCCCACACGAACACGGTGCGGAAGCGCGCCAGCGCGGCGGCGGCAAGGCACGTCAGCACGGGCACGAGATAGACGATGTAACGCGTCGAGACCGGGTTGTCGGCGGACAAACGCCAAGTCGCGGCCAGGCTGGGCACGAGAATCGCGAGGCCGGCGAGAACGCCCCGACGTTTGAGCAGCGCCATGCCGGCGACGACCAGCACGGCCATGCCGATCGCGAACGGCACGGCGTAACCCGGTTTGGCGCCGAAGCCGAGGAAAAAATCGAGCCCGATGGCCTTGAAAAATCCCCACACCGTGCGGGGCGCGCCGCCGTACATGCTCTGGCGCGACTGCGTGAAGCGAATGACATACACGACGCGCGCGAGTTGGATGATGACGATGGCCACGGCGATCGCCGCCGCATACAGCAGGCGCGGCAGTTCCGGAATGAGCCGGCGATTCTTGACAAAATCGGCGATCAAGAGCAGCGCCAGCGACCCGGCCATGAGCAAAAAGAACAAGTGCGAATAAATGCCCAGCACGGCGCAAATCAAAAAGGCGACGAAATCGCGATAGCGCCGGCCGCCGGTCAGGTAGGCGTACGCGTACCACATGCACGCGGCGGACAGCGCGATCAGCAGGCTGTAAACCCGCGCGGTGCGGGCGTAATACACGGCCATCGGATTCAGTGTCAGCAACAGCGCGGCGAGCAGGCCGCCGACCACGCCGGTCTCGGCCTGCACCAGCCAGAACGCGAAGACCGCGCCGAGGGCGCCAAAGATCACCGACGGCACGCGCAAAAATGCGAGCGACGTGTCGTTGAGGCGCTCCCAGAAATTGAGAACCAGGTAATAAACGGGCGACTGGTCCACCGGCAGATTCCAATGAACGAACGTCTCCGGCGCGATTGCGATGTCCTGCGCTTCGTTTAATTCCGGCTCGAAATAGGACAGGCCGGACCCCAGAAACGCGACGGCGCCCACGAAGACCGCAATCGTCAGGATTCGCTGGCGGGTCAATTTCGTTTTGAGGTATGCGATCGACGGCGCAATCATCGGCAATGCTTCATCTCTCCCGGGGCGCGATGGTCTCCTGTGCGAGTATCACACCGGCGTCGCGTTGACAGTCGCGCCGAAAATCAATAGCGTTCCTGCGGTTCTTTTCCGCGTCCGTCGCCGGGGCGCCGGGCGAATGCGGAATCGATGACTAAACAGCCGGATTGCAATAGCTTTCCGCCGCCGTTTAATTACACTTTCGAACCATTAAAGGCAAATTCAGCATCCGCCATGCCGATCGCTCGCACCCCGACGCCCACGACGTTTGCGCCGCTGCCGCCTCGACCGCAGAAAGCAGGCCGGCGGTGAGCGTCGCCGCCTTCGGCCCGGACCGGCTGACGAGCCGCACCGCGCTCGTTCTGCTCGCCGTTTGTCTCGCGCTGTCGCTCGCCCTGTGCGGGGCCGTGCTCGCCCGCGATTATTTCATCGGCACCGACGGCTCGCTCTACGCGGTCGTCGGCGACAACCTGCTCGCCGGCCGCGGCTACCAGATCGCCGGCTTGCCGCACACGCTGTTTCCGCCCGGATTTCCCATCGCCATCGGCCTGCTGCGTCGCGCCGTTCCCGATCTGGAACTCGCCGGTCATTTGGTCAGTTTGCTGGCGTTCGCCGCGGCGGCGTGTTTCGCGTTCCTGACGATTCGCCGGCTGACCTCGCGCGGCGACCTGGCGCTGCTGGCCGCCGCACTGTTTTTATTCACGGGTTTTGCGGTTTCGTACGCCGGGCAGGTGATGGCCGAATCGCTCTTCGCGGCGCTGGCGCAGGCGCTGTTTTACGCGGCGCTGCGCGCGGCCGGCGACGACGCGCCGCGGCGGCGCTGGATCTGGCCGGCGGCGATCGGCGCGCTCGGCGGCTATCTGTATCTGACCAAGCCCGAGGGTCTGCTCTATTTCGGCGCCGTCCTGGCGGCGCTGGTTCTCTGGCGGCGCGACGCCTGGCGGACACGGCTGATCGCCGCGGCGGTCGCGGCGCTGGTTTTTCTGGCGGTCGCGGCGCCGTGGGTGGCGTTCCTTTCGCGCCAGACGGGCCGGCTGACCTGGACAGGCAAGCTGATCAACCGCCAGGTCGGCGTCGAGCGCGCGGTCAACGAAACGTTCGGCGTGTTTTACCAGCCGACGCCCGCGGGCGACGCCGTCTATTTTGAAAAGCCGCAGCTTTACCGCGCGGACACGCCGTGGATGAGCAACCTCGGCCTGTACCCGCGGTATCTGCTCCAGCAGTTGAAAGACCTGCGCAACTTGCTCGGCAACATCGGCATTTTCTTCCTGCTGGCGGGTGCGGGTTACTGCTTTTGGCGCACCGGCCGGCGCGCGCTGGTCTGGCTGCTCGTCGCCGGGCCGCCGTTCGCCTTGCCGCTTTTCTTCCCGGACAAACGCTTTTGGCTGCCGCTCTTGCCGGCGAGCTACTTTTTCATCGCCGCCGGCGTCCTGGCGCTGGCGCACACGGCCGATCGCCTGACCCGCGACAGCGGCGTCCGCCGGATCGCCGCGCCCCTCGCGCTCGCGCTCGTCGTGATCAACGCCGCGGCGGTGAACGCCGAATCGATCCGCAAGGTCATGCGCGTCGACGACTCGGTGCATCATCGGCTGCAAATTCGCGAAATCGCCGCCGATTTCCGGGCCCAACACCCCGAGGCCGTCGGCCGCTCGCTGCTCGCCTCGCGCGCCTGGTTCGCTTTTTATGCCGGCTGCGCGCCGCGGCACATGGCGTATTTCGCCGACCCGAAGGATCTCTGCGCGTACATGGCCCGCAACAACATCCCGTACGTGCTGCTCGACGAACATCAATTTGGAGAAATCGCCCGTCATTACCGGGCTTTGATCGATCATCCGGAGATATGCGGCTTGCGCTTGCTAATGAATTCCGCGGGTTTGCTAGTGCTCGGCCCGGAGGCCCCCGCGGCGCCGAAAACGGCGACCGGGTCGTGAGAAGCTACATCACCAGCCGGATGTCGCGCTTGATGCGCTCCTTGCCGAGCACGCCGATGACGGCGTCGTCGTAGCCGGTGGCGGCGATCTTCTTGGCGTCTTCCTCGATGTGAATCATTGAGGTTTCGATGCCGTAGGAACCGAAGATTTTCTTCAGGGCCGGGTAGTTCTCTTCCAGCGATTGCTTGACCGAGAGGAACCCGCGCTCGGCGGCCTTGGCGCGCTGCCAGAAGGCGATCGGGTTCATTTCGAAGAACTGCACGTCGTTGATGTCCGGCTCGATCAGAATGATGTCGCCCATGAACCGCGGGTCCTGCGCGTAGGCGCGCAACGACTGATGCAGCCGGTGATGCAGCAGCATGCGGAACACCTGGTTGATCACGGCGATCAGGCCCGAGGCCGCCAGATAGGGCTTGTCGACGATGTACTGGTCGATCTCTTTGTACCAGTGCACCATCTGCCGGTTTTCCAGCGGGCGGAACGGGTTGTAGCAGATGATCAGGCCGGCGCCGTGCTCGACCGCGACGTCGATGTTGGCCGTTTCCGCCA
This sequence comes from uncultured bacterium, assembly GCA_964534375.1. Taxonomy (GTDB): domain Bacteria; phylum Lernaellota; class Lernaellaia; order Lernaellales; family Lernaellaceae; genus CAZHPN01. The sequence goes on from CAZHPN010000034.1 coordinate 30,197, forward strand.
CGGCGCCGTCGACATAATCGACGCCTTTGATCCGCGCGGGCTTGTAGAAGCCCGGCAGGGCGGTCGACGCCTGGATCGCCTGGCTGATCGTCAACTCGTTGTTTTCGTCGTGGCCGAACACGACGCGCTCGCCCGTGTCGAGCTTGGTGGCCGTGATGTACAGCTCTTTGCGCTGCCGATTGTAGAGGTCGGTAAAATCGTTCTTGATGTGGTTGCCTTCGAGGTTGTGCCGGATGTACGCCTCGAGGCGGTTGTTGTCGAAGATGCCCGACGGGATGTAATCGAGAAACCGCGGCAGCGCCTTGCTGGCCGCGGACACCCGCACCAGGATCTGAATGACGGTGTCCAGGTTCTTGTAGCTGGGCGAGAACACGAGGTTGCCGAGCCGCGTGAGGAATTTCCGGTCGGACGCCAGGAGCAGCGAGAGGAAATTGATGGCGAACCGGGGCGCCGTCGTCATCAGGTCGAAGGCCAATTGCATGGGCTTCTGGATGAATTCGGCGATGTTCGGGTTGTAGAAATCAAACGGCTTGAGTTGCGCGAGCCGGTCGGACTTGCCGTCCATGCTCTTGAGCAGTTCCTCGGGGCTGATGCCCGTGCAAAGCGGGCAGGCGATCAGGGCGCCGGCCGACAAACCCACGTAAATGTCGAACTCGTTGATGTCGCGGTTGATCAGCAGATCGGAAAGGGCCTTGAGGCCGCCCAGCTTGTAAGCGCCGCCGCTCACCGCTCCGCCGGCCAGCACGAGCCCGAGCTTCGCATTCTTTTTTCGGACGTTCAGATCGCTCTTCTGGACAATCGTAATGCCCATTCACGTCTCCCGTCGATCGCTTGGTTTCGCTCTTGTTTTCACTCGCGGCGTCCCGTCGACTTTTCGCGTTGGCGCACCGGTTACTTTTGCGAAATAACCGTGTCGGCTCCCGTCCGCCCGTCGCGGAGTCGTGGAGCCGACCGCTGAAAGTTAGTTTACGGATTTTCGACGCGGCATGTCAAACAAATTAGTTCGGGCATCGGGAGGCCGTTCTCCCTTGACGGGCCGCCGCCGGCGACCGATAATCTCTCCAAGGGCGATTTCCCGCGTTTCTTTATGTTGCCGAGGGTCGGCCAGTTGAGGATGGACTACAATCGACCTGCTGATCGCAGGACAACACGAGGCCGAGTTACTTGAAAGACATATTCTCCGACGATCTGTTGAACTCAATCGACGGCGCCATCGACCAAACCCTCACCGTCCGCACGCACGTCGTTGGCGACGTGATCGGTTCGCGCTTCCAAGTCGAGCGCATCGTCGGACGCGGCAACTTCGGTTACGTCTATCGGGTCAAGGAATTGGCCACCGCCAAGACCCGCGCCGTGAAGATTTTCTACGAACGTTTCACCCGGCGGCCGGGCGCCGCAGCGCGCCTGCGCGAGCACGGCGAGAAGCTGTCGCGCAACGCGCATGCGAACATGGTGCGCGTTTATGAAGTCGCCGAGGACGCCGGCCAATTGTTTTTCGTCGAGGAATTCGTTAGTGCGCTGACGCTCGACAAGCTCGTCGCGGCAGTCCGCAACCACGCGGCCGAGACCGGTTTCCCGCCGGACCAGATGTCCGACCTGATGCGCCAGGTTTGCGGCTTGCTGCGCGAGCGACCGGACCTCCCGCATTTCGGGCTGCATCCGCAAAACATTTTTATGAGCAAACAGGGCGTCAAGGTCGCCGATCTGGGCATCGCCGGCGCCTTGCGGCCGTCGCTGACCGAAAAAGACTTTGCGGTCATGTCCGGCCAGCGTTTCTGGGCGCCGGAGTTCCGCAAGAACGGCGCGATGACCGCCGCCGCCGACGTCTATTCGCTGGGCCGGCTGCTGCAATACATCCTGACGCTGGGCGAATTCGGTTCGCCGGGCGAACCGGCGACCGTGCGCGGCCCCCATCCGCGCCGCTTGCTCGACCTGGCTCGCAGCGCCGCCGACGCCGATCCCGATCTGCGTCCCTCGTCGGCCGACGCGTTTTACGCGTCGTTCGAAATGGCCTGGCGGCCTGAGCCCGCGGAGGCTGCGGCGCCCGCTGCCGCCCCGGAAGAGCTCACGGAAGAAGATCGGCTCGCCGCCGCCGCGGAAATGGCGATGGACGCGGTCAGCGAACGCGCCATCCATCAAGTTGCGGAAGCCGGCGCCGAACGCCCGGCGGCCGCCGAGGCCGATGGCGGTCTGCTGCCGGTCGAGAAAGATTTCTTCGGCGCGACGCCGGCCGCCGCGCCTGCCGCGGCAGCGAAAAAACCCGCGGCGCCCGCACGCGTCGAGGCGGCGAAGGCGCCGCGGCCCAACTACATCGCCTGGATCGCCGCCGCGGTCGTCGTGCTGGCGCTCGGCGGGGTTTATTTATGGCGCGCCAACGTCGCGACGCCCACGCTGCCGGTTCCGCCTCCGGCGCCGGTCGCGCCCGCCCCGGCCCCCGCGCCCGCCGACGCGAACGCCTTCAAGCTCGACAGCGTCAACATCATGCCCGAGCGCGGCGGTCCGACGTTCCAGGAAACGCTGGAAGCGATGCTGACGCAGGCCGACACCTACTTTAAAGAGAACCACATCACCGATCCGCCGGAGGAATCGGCGTACGGCATCTATACGCTGGTCCTCGACCTGGATCCGAAGAACGTGGCGGCGTTAGGTGGCCTGAAGAAGATCGAAAACCATTACCTCACGCTCGGCCGCGGCTTGTTGAAGAACAAGAAATACGACAAGGCGGAATGGAGCTTCCGCAAGACGCTGTTCATCAACGCCGACAACGCCGAGGCCAAACGCGGACTCGCGGAAGTCGAAAAATTCGAAAAGAAGCACCCGGAATTGACGCAGGTCGCCAAGACCGGCAACACGAATCCGGCAGTTGTGCCGCCGACCGGGACCGAGCCGCCGCCCGCGGCGCCGCTCAAGCACGTCACCGCCGACGACATCAAGACCACGATCAACAGCTACATGGGCCGGGTCAAATTCTGCTTTGCGAAAAACCCGGACTCGAAGGGCGTCGTGACGGTCCGGTTCAAGATTAATCCGGACGGCTCGGTGTCCGACGCCGCCGTGGCGGAATCGTCCATCGGCAACGCGGAAATCGAACAGTGCCTGATGCGCCGCGTGTCGCTCATGCGGTTCCAGCCGTTCGAGGGCGCGGCCAAGACCATTACGTTGCCCTTCCGCTTCAATGAGTAGTTCAGTTTGAATTCGTGACGATTGACGTAACTCGCGAACGGTTTCGCCCGCGCTCGCCATGAAAACATGTCCCGCTGCAATGCCGGATTGCGCCGTTGCCGCCCACGGCGAACACGGCGGAAGCTCACGCGGAGCGCGCGGGGTCGCGGAGAGCGGCGGCAAGGGATTCGCGAAATTTCAGGCGGACAACGCAGATTTACGCAGATGCACACGGGTCGCGGATGGCCCTCGATAAGGCGACACGTCATGGCCCGTGCCCCGTATCTGGGGCCATCTGCGTTCGTCTGTGGCAAAAAACCTCCGGTTGCGACCGCGGGGCTTGCGCAACCGGCCTGTCGTTCGGCATTCTGGCCGCGAAACGGGCCGCGGGAGGCGCCAGCCGGACGAAATGATCGACACGATTCGCCGCCAGCCGGTTCGCCGTCGCCATTTTGTGGCGTGGGCGGGCGTCGGCTGGGCGTCGTTGCTGCTGGGCGCGGCGCTGCTGGCCGGGTGCGCGTCGGCCGGCGTGGGCGCGCGGCTCACGATGCCGACGACGACGATCGTCGGCGATCCGAACGGCATCCGCGGCGACGTGTACGACGTCTACGAACTCTTCGATCGGGCCGACAAGGCCTTCGCGCACGCCAATTGGCCCGCCGCGATTCGCTTCTACAGCAAGATCCTTGAGGAATACGGCGACAGCGACGTGGCGCCGCTGGCCCGCTACAACCTCGGGCTGACGTTCGAAAACACGGGGCAGTGGGAGCAGGCGCTGGCGGCCTACCAAGGGTTTGCGCTGCCGCCCGGCCAGGGCGTGCGGACCGAAGAGGTGCGGCTGCGGCGCGGCATCTGCCTGCAACGCCTCGGCCGGCTGCCGGAAGCGAAGGCGGAATTCGCCAAGATTTTGGACCAATTGGGCGTGCCGCCGCTGGAGTTCAACGAGGCGCGGATGCGGCTGGGCATCGTCCTGTTCTATTTGGGCGACGCCATCTTCGCCGAGCACTATCTCGGCCAGTCGCTACCGGAGTACCAGCGCAACGCGAAGCGCGGCGTGATTTACGCCCGCGCCGCCTACGCCGAGGCCTGCTTTGTCATGGGCGAAATCCGCTTCCGGCGCTTCGAGTCGATCGCGCTGGCCGGCGAAGCGAGCGCCCTGGCGATGGCCCTGCAGGAAAAGGCCGAGGCGCTGCTCGAAGCCCGCGAATTTTACACCAACGCGGTGCGGACTTACGAGCCGACCTGGGTGACGGCCTCGCTGTACAAAGTCGGCCTCGGGTTCGAGTTGTTTTTCCGCGCCGTGCTGGCCGTGCCCTACCCGGCCGATTTGGCCGCCGGCGACCGGCCGGCCTACCGGCGGGAGGTGATTGAGAAAGTCCGCCCGTTGCTGGAAAATGCGCTGATCGCGTATCGGCGGAACCTGGAGATCGCGGCCGACTTGCACGTGGAAAACGAATGGATTCAAATGACGCGCGCTCATTACGAGCAGGCGAGCCGCATCACGCAGGAGGAACCTCAATGAAGCGCCGCATTTTCGCCAGGCTATTGCCGGCGTTGGTTTTCGCCGCGGCGTTGGCGGCGCCGGCGGTCGCGGCCGATTTCGCCGGCGAGCGGCTGCACTACGAGTTCGGCTGGCAGAACATCGCCGCCGCCTTCGCCGAGGTGTCGGTCGACCGCATCGACATCGGCGGCCAGCCCGGCTACAAGATCGCGATGAAGCTCCAAAGCGAGTCGAAACTCGACTGGGTCTGGCGCGTGCGGGATATGATCACGTCCGAGACCTACGCCGACACCTTCCGCTGCAACAAGTTCCTGTTCCAGCAGCGCGAGGCCAAGTTTTTCCTCGACACCACGATCAATTACGATCCGGCCCGCAGCCTGCTGATCGGCTCGCGCACCCGCCTGCGCAAGGAAGGCAATCAGACCTTCGGGCCGGCGCAGGCGCCCGAAGACCACCTCGACCCGCTCGGCGCGCTGCTTTACGTGCAGCAGTTGCCGCTTGTCCAGGGCAAGCAATACCTGCTCAAGGTCTTCGACGGCCATCGCCGCCACGAGTTGAGCTACACGGTGCTCGGCCGCGAGCGCATCAATATCGGGTTGGGCACGTTTGACGCCTGGAAAGTCGAACCGCGGATTGTCACCTCCTCCGATCCGGATCAAAACTCGAAAGTCGCCAAGGTCAAATCCGTCTTCATGTGGGTGGACAACGCCCCGCCGCACCGCGTCTTGCGCATCGAAACCGACGCCTTTGTCGGCAAGATTTACGTCGAGTTGACCAAGGTGAATTGACGGCCGGTGGGTTTCAGTGCGGACTATTCGACGCCAAGCGCGTCAAGGGCTTGGCGAAGCTCGTTCCAAAATTCGTTGAAAGCGGAAAGTCGTCGGAGCAACGAGAAATCCTCAATCAATTCAGCGACACGGTGCAGAGCCTTTTGCCGATCGAAACGCTTTTCCCGCCGCGCCGGCAATTCCGAGCTTTCGACCAGCAAACGTCGTAATTCTTCCTTCGGATCGACGACATGTTCCAAACGAGCGATTGGCGGCATGTTCAACGTGACTTTGCCGTTGGGATTTCCTGCGGCCATTCGGATTGCCTGCTCGTCGATCAAGAGCCAAGCCTCCGTCATTCGTACCGGCACAATGGCCACGAGATCCGGGCCCCGCGGGATCTGCGCCCGCCGCGTGCAATAATCCTCTTTTTCGGCGTCCCGATGAACAAAAACGATATTCGGCTTGTATTCATTTTTCACTCTGACGATTTCGGCGTCCAGTGTCTGGTCGCTGCGCCGAATTACGAATATCGGCCTTTCAAACGACACGTTCGGAGCGGCTTGCCGAAAGGACCACGTGATGACCGGACGAAGCGCCAAATCGCTGCTGCCGTCGGCGATGATCGCCGAGCGAACGGCCCCGGTCATCGTGCAGTTCCAATGTTGAACGGCAAGTTCAACTGTTCCATCTTATCGCCGATCGGCGAACCGCCGATGAAGTCCGCCAGTTGTTGCCGTGTGTACATGGAGGCTTTGGGTCGCCAGCCGTTTTCATAACTTGACACCGACGCGGCGAGACCGCCCGGACCGTGAATCGCCTCGACAAACAGTATATCGCTCGGCGCCAATTGCCGAACAACGTCAGGCGAATGTGTATTGACGACGACTTGGCGAAGCGGATTATCCTCGCCGGTCTCCTCCTCCGGCCTGACGGCGAATTCTTTCATTAAGCTACACAGTTCGGGAACGCGGCTCGGATGGATTCCATTTTCCGGCTCTTCCATGCAAAGCAATCCGTGCACTGTATTATCCATCTGCATCGCGACGAGCGCAAGGAAACGCAACGTTCCGTCGGACAGCGCTCGCGGGCCGAGCTCGCCGTAACAACCTTTTACCTCTGCAAGTACGGTTAAATGCCGTCGCGCTTCGTCACGATCAACGCGTATGGAACGAACTTCCGGAACGAGTTCCGCCAAGCGGTTGGCGGCCTCCGCGAAAGTCTGTCCCTCGATGCGGTCCTCGCGAGAAAGACGATATAACGTTGCGGCAATTCCACCGCCATGCTCGCTCACCTCGGCTGCGCCGCCAAATTCATCGGGAGCGCGCATGATTGACGGTTCCAGATGAAGAATTTTCCAAGATGACATTTCTCGCCGTGCGGCGAGGACCGTCGGATATTCGGCAGCGCCCGTACCACCTAGGACGGTCAATGGGGACAACCCGGCGGGCACAGGTCGTCCGCGACTCCCCGCGTCCCCGTGGAGCATTAGCTTGACCATCTCGCCATCATTCTGTGTCGAAATAAAACTGCCGGCGCGTCGTGTCACGTTAAGTGAAGTAGATTTGCGAAAGACGGCCTTGTGGGGAAATCCGAATGTGCTTTGCGCCTCGCCGAGTCTGATCGGCGTCAGGCTTTCTTTCATCAGCACAAGGCGCGCGCTGCTTTCGTTCTCATAACGGAATTCGATCTCGTAGCGCAGCAACGTAGTTGCGGGTCTCGCTGTTCGTCCGAAATCATCGACGACCTCCTTCGGCACGAGCATATCTGCACTAAACGACATCCGATCGTTGTTATCGCCGCGCCAGAAAAGATCCTGAGGCCCAAATGCACCTTTTTGCGGGCTACGAATTGATTGCGCGGCCGTTTGGATGTCGTGATCGGCGAGCGCCCGCAGAAACTGAATCGCGTCAAAAATATTGGATTTGCCGACGCCGTTCGGACCGACAAAGCACGTGACCGGCCCAAACCGAATTTCCACGTCCCGTAGGTTTTTGAAGCCTTTCACGTGCAGTCGCAACAGCATCTGCGCCCCTTTTTTCTCTCGAATGTTATGGAGAATAACTGCTCGCAGCGCAATCGGCAAGCTGTCGCCTATGCCGGGACAGTCGCAAGGCTCCTTCCCCGGCGGATCTGGAAGAAATAAGTCGAAAACACCGCTTGACAACGCCCCACGCTCAGCTACTATGTAAACGAAAAAAACATAAAACGTTTCCATAGGCGAAGCGCATGAAGAAACGAAATCCCGAACCCGAACACCGCCAACCCGAGCGCCGCGAGCGCAAACGCCGCGACGACAAACGGCGCGAGCACGAACCGCACGAGCACGACCGCGAGCGCGAGGAACGGACCCGGCAGCGCATCCTGGATTATGCGCAGCGCGTCTTCAACGAGCGCGGTTTTCGGCGCATCACGGTCGACGAGTTGTGCGCCGGCATGGCGCTGTCGAAACGCACGTTCTACAAATATTTCCGTCATCGCGACGAGTTGGTCGGGGCGGTCGTCGAGGGATTCGCCGCGCACGTCATCCGGCGGATCGTGCCGAATTTGTTGTCGGACCGGCCGGTGCGCGAGGTGCTGGAAGACCACTTTCGCCTGCTGTACGAGGATTTATTGTCCGCCGTTTCGCTGCCGTTTCTGTCCGATGTGCAAACCCTGACGCCCGACTTGTGGCGCAAAATCGAGGAGCGCCGCGTGATGGTCGTCGGCCTCGTCGTCACCTTGGTCGAGCGCGGGCAAAAAGAGGGCGTGATTCGCTCGGACCTGAACGCGGCCGTTTTCGGCAAGGTCTTTCAACGCATCGTCATGACCGTCGCCGAGCCCGGTTTCCTGTTGACGGCGAACCTCACCCCGCAAGACACGTTCAACATTGTCCGCGCCATGCTCACGCGCGGAATCATCGAACCGGAACAAGCGAAGGAGGCGGACCATGGGCGCTAGGATCTTTCAGGGCCCCTCCCCCGCCGCGCGGGACGCGCGGCGCGCCCCTCCCCGACGCGGAGAGGGGCAAACAAACCGGAGAGCCGTCGGCGCGAGGGGCCTGCCATGTTGGATTTACACGCCGCTGGCGCTCGCCGTCGCGCTGTTGCTGCTGCCCGGTCCGGTGCGCGCCGCGGAGCCGGTGACGTGGGCGCTGGACGACGCGATCGGCTACGGGCTGGCGCACAGCCCCGATTTGGCCGAGCGCGAGGCGGCGGTGGCCGTGGCGCAGGAGGCGCAGGGCGAGGTGTTCGCCAATTTCCTGCCGAAGTTGACCTTGACCGGCGGCTACGAGTACATCGGCAACGTGCCGAAGATCAGCTTGTCGATCACGCCGCCGCTGCCGGCGTTCATCCCGCCGGTCAACATCAGCAAGTCGATCGAAATGGGCGCGAACAACAACTGGATGGTCGCGGCCAATCTCAACCAGCTCGTCTTCGCGTCGGGCCGCGTTTACTACGGCTACCGCGCGGCGGGCGAGCAGATCACCGAGAAGTCGCTGGAGGTCGAGGCGGCGCGGCTGAAGGTCGCGCAGCAAACCGCCGAGGCGTTTCTCGGACTGTTGATGGCGCAGGAAGTGTTCGATGCGCAAAGCGCCTCGTTGCGCGACGCGACGGACCATTTGAAGGACGTGCAAACCCGATACGACGCGGGCGCCGCATCGAGGTTCGACCTGCTGCGCGCCGAGGTCGAGGTCGACACGATCGAGCCCCAAGTGAGCCAGGCGGCCGAGCAGATCAAGCTCGCCGTGGGATACGTGCAGCGCGCGTCCGGTTTGTCGAAAGATACCCCCGTGAAACCGCTCGGCAAATTGGAAGCTGCGGAAATCAACCCGTTAGACTGGGCGGCGGCGCACGACGCGGCGCAACGCCAACGTCCGGAGTTGGCGGCGTTCGCGGCGGGCCAGCGCGCCTTTGAAGACGCCGCCAAAAGCCGGCGCGCCGAAATGCTGCCGGCGGTCGCTCTGACCGGCTCGTACGGCTGGCAAAAACCCTACTACTTTGACTTGGATGGCGACACGAACTGGACGGTGGGCGTCGGCGTCCAGATTCCGCTGTTTGACGGCCTGGCGGCGTATCGCGGCATGAGCGGCGATCGCGCGAACGCCGAGGGGCTGCGGCGTTCGGCCGTGCGCATGCGCGCCGACATCCGCACCGAAGTCGAGGCGGCGCTGCTCGCGGCCGACGAAGCCGCGCAGCGCACGAAGTCGACCAAGGCGACGCTGGACCGCGCCGAAAAACTGGTGAGCATCGCCGAAAACAGCTACAAGGCGGGCGCGTTGACCAGCCTCGACGTCATCGACGCGCAACTGGCCGCCACACGCGCGCGCGTCGCCTATTTGAACGCCTTATATGATTACCGCGTCGCGCGGGTGCGCCTGGCCGCCGCGGCCGGCGACCTGCAGAAGATCGGGAGGTGACCGCGATGAAACGATTGATTCCGGTTTTTTTGATTTTGGGATTGGTGGCCTTCATGGGTTACCGGGCCTACGTCAAAGCACAGGAAGAAAAACGCAACGACCTGTTTTACGGCACGGTCGAAGCGACCGAGGTGATCGTCAGCGCGCAGGTCGCCGGACAGCTCGTCCAGTTTCCCGTCGCCGAAGGCCAGCTTTTGAAGAAAGGCGACGAGATCGCGCATATCGACGACTCGCCGTACAAGGCGGCGCTCGGCCAGGCCGAGGCGCTGGTGAAAGCGGCCGGCTCGCAGCAGGGCGTCGTCTCGGCGAACCTCGGCGGCGTCAACACCGAGGTGCAACGCACGCAAAAGTTGTTGAACGCCGGCTCCGCGACCGATATGCAAATGAACACCGTGCAAACGCAGCATGACGTGTTGAAGGCCCAGCAACAGGCGGTGGCGGCGCAGGTCAACCAGGCGAAAGCGGCGGTGAAGGTCGTCGAAACGCAATTGGCCTTCACGCAGGTTTCGGCCCCGATCACCGGCACGGTGCTGCGTACGCACGTGGAACAAGGCGACACCGTGTTCCCCGGCTCGGCGCTGCTGGCGATGGCCGACCTGACCTCGCTCGAAATTCACGTCTACGTGCCGGAGCCGATGCTCGGCAAGGTCAAGATCGGCCAGGCGGTCGACGTGTTCAACGACTCGTACCCCGGCAAGGCGATGCGCGGCAAGGTGAGTTACGTTTCCGACACGGCGGAATTCACGCCGAAGAACGTGCAAACCAAGGACGAGCGCGTGCGGCTGGTCTACAAAATCAAAGTCATCATTCCGAACCCCGACGGCGTGCTCAAGATCGGCATGCCGGTCGACGTGCGCTTCCTCGCGAGTTGAAGCATGGCGCTACTCGAAGTCCGCGGCGTGCACAAGCAATTCGGCGACGTCATCGCCGTCGAGGACGTCAGTTTCTCGGTGACGCCCGGCGAAATCTTCGGCCTGA
>CAZHPN010000035.1:0-40859 GCA_964534375.1 uncultured bacterium
CAGCCCGGCGATTTCGGCGATCACGGCGACGGACGGCAGCTTCCTGCTGCTCGTGTGGCCGACATGGGACTGGCTGGCGCCGCGGTCGGCCAACCGGGCATTTGTCGAACGATTGCCGGCCAGGGTTGCTGATTCGGCGGCCAGGGCAATTCGACGCCGGGTCTTTCACGGGCCCGGGTTCTTGACGGCTACGTAAGTCGCCGCGAGGGGGATGCAACGCTTGGCCATCATCGGGCAGGCTGGAAAAACCCGGGAGGTCTGGGAATCATGGGAATTACGGGATGAATTCCGCGGACACAATAGAATAGCACCACGTTGACGGTTTTTCGTATTTGTTTCGGTGCATTATCTCGCGAAATTCACGTCGCGGCCGATTCAGCGACCGGAGCGAGCCAGCACCGGGGTAGTCAAACAAAGCCGTCAATATCACAGGGGGTCGGCCTTAACGTAGCGCCATTCGCGACGGCCCCCAGTTTTCCTATTTCACTGCCACGTGGATGGTGACCGTTTGGGCGGGGTTGTCGGCGATCCACGGGCGGGCGAGTTTGGCGGCCAAATCGACTTTGCCCGGGGCTTTGGCGGCGATCGTCCAGACGAATTGCACGGGTCCGCCGACCAGGCCCGGCGTGCGATCCGCGTTGATTTTCGCTTCGCTGACGGCGAGCACCGTGGCGTCGACGGGGTCGATCTTCCAGAGGTAGCCCGTGCCGGCCGACGCCGAAAGCGTCAGCGTCGCCTGGTCGCCGACCGTCAACGTCACGGACTTGCCGTCGTCGGCGGCGGTCCAGTTCGCCACCGGAGTCGCCGCCAGACCGACCGCCAGGAACAACGCGAGCGCCGCCAGCTTGCTACTGGCCGCCGCAGCCCGTCGTCGAGGTGGTCGTAACGGATTTGGCGGGAGGCGCCGCGCCGTTGCCGCTGTCGTCGTCGTCGTCATCGTCGCCGCCGTTATTGGTGTCGTCGTCCGAGTTGTTGTCGGTGTCGTTGTCGTCGTTGTCGTTGTCGTCGTTGTCGTCGTCCTGGCCGTTGGGACCCGTGCCGAATTGGATCCACGTTGAATTGGCGCCGAAGTCCGACTGGCCCGTGACTTCGCTATAGGCGATCATGAAGTAGCCGTGGTCGCCCCAGGAAGCGCCCCACGAATTCTTGACGATGAAGTACGACCCGCTGTCGTCGTAGCCGACGATCAGCACCGCATGGCCGCCCTCGTCGCTGCCGTAGGAGTAGGAATAAACACCGCCCGTGTAGTACATGAAGTCCTGGTAGACTTCCATCGTGGTGGCGATCGGGCCGTAGGTGACCAAGCCCTGCTTCAACGCGTCGACCGCCTGGGAAACGTCGCCGTGCGCCGCGCCGTGATAGAGGTCTTGTTGGGCATTGCTGCAAGGCGAACACGACAATTCCTGGCCAAGCTGCGCCCGGAAGGGGTCGCACGACGCATCCACCGTGCCATTGCCGCAAAGGAACGCCATCGGCTGATCCATGTCGTAGGCGCCGTTGCAGTTGCCTTCGCCCGAATCGCAGGACAACAAATACTGCTCGGAAAGGTCGATCGACTGCGGATAATTGCCCTCGCGAATGGCCGCCGACTCCAACGCCCCAATCGCCGCGAAGGCCCAGCAGCCGCCGCATTGGGCCTGGTTTTTCACGGCGCTGACATCGCCCAGCGCGATGTAGTTCAGGCTGGCGGGCAGGTCCATCGGCTGCATTTCATTTTCGGGAAGGCAAACCTGGTTGGCGCCGCGCGTCAGGTGCATGCCCAACCGGGCGCGAAACTCCGCCGGCGTGAAGATCGAGGGCCCGGCGGTCCAGTTCAGGCCTTTTTCCTGAATTGCCTGCTGGACTTTCGCCAACGTCGCGTCGTCGGTTTGCGCCATCAGAGCGCACGGAACGAGAAGAAGCACGAGCAACATGATAGCTGCAACCGCGTGTCGATTCATAATGGGAATCTCCCTAAGTTGAATAGTTCGAACCAGTCCTCGCCACCCAATCGACCCGCGACCAATCCCCGCTTGCCAGAGCACTACATGAAATATACTCGCGGAGTCGCGAAAACACAAGGCATTTTGCGCACAATGGCCGCGCAATTCGGACTGTTTGTCGATAACCGGCGCGGCAAACCGTGAAATTCGCGCAAAACCGGGCGACTCTGGAGGAAGCGGCGGAACCGCGAAGGCTGAATTGTTCCCGGCTTATTTTTATTGTTCGGTTTTTTTAACCGCGAATTCACGCGAATGCACGCGAATTGGGTTCGGCAGGATCCGGGCGTGAAAACGCGAATTCACGCGATTTTGCCAAGGCTACGTCGGGCCGGCAGCGAATGCACGCGAAGGGGGTTCGGCAGGATCCGGGCATTGGCGATGAAGATCGCCGGCGCGCGCTTGACATGACGCCGCAGGAAGCATGAAATGCTTTTCAACGGCCGGCTTGCCGGCGGTTGACGGAGCGCGGGACAAGTCCAAGAAAGTCCGGAAAAAGGGCGGTTTAAACCAATCGGCGCGCGGCGCCGGCGCGGCAAGAAACGACGGAGGGGGCGGTTCGTGGAACACCAACTTGTGAACCTTTCGATGATCGGGGCGCGGGCCCTGCTGTATGTGCTTTTTCTGCTCTCGTTGCTGAGCATTGCGGTCGCCATCCTCAAGTATCGGCAGTACCGGCAGGACAATTCGTTGGGCCGCGACTTCCCCACCAAGCTGGTCACGTGGCTGGAAGCGGGCGACGTGGCGGCTGCGCTGGCGTTCGTCGAGCGCGGGGCGGGGGCGACGGCCGCCGTATTGCGCGAAGGGCTCCGGAATTTCAAGGAAGGTCCGCAGGCGGTCGAGAAGATCATGGCGAGCCGCAACGTCCGCGAGAAGAACCGGCTGGAGGCGTACCTGGTGGTGCTCGGCACGATCGGCAACAACGCGCCGTTCATCGGCCTGCTGGGCACCGTCATGGGCATTATCAAGGCCTTCCACGACTTGTCGCAAGCGACGGTGCAAGGGCCGCAGGCGGTCATGTCCGGCATCTCCGAGGCGCTGGTGGCGACCGCGGTCGGCTTGTTTGTGGCCATTCCGGCGGTCGTCTTGTTCAACTGGCTGCAGGGCAAGGCCAATTTGCTGCTGGACGAAGCGGATTCGACCGCGAAGATCGTGTTGGCGTACGCGGATCGCGCAAAAGGGGCATGACATGGCGGGAGCCGCAGGCAACAGCAAAGCGCCGATCACCAATATCAATGTCACACCGCTGGTGGATATTACGTTGGTGCTGCTCATCATTTTCATGGTGACGGCCACGATCATCACCGCGCCGCAAATCCCGATCGAGTTGCCCAAGGCGGCGACCGGACAACGATCGGAGGCGGAAACCTTCACCGTCGTCGTCACCAAAACGAACGAACTGTTCCTCGACGGCCGGCCGACCACGGAGACCGAAATCGGCAACTTCATCGATCAGCGCTTGAAGAATGAAGTCGATTTGCAGATGGTCATCAGCACGGACCGCGACGCGCTGCACGGCAATGTGGTGCGCGTCATCGATTTGATGCGCAGCCACAACGTGCAGAAGTTTGCGATCAACGTGGAACCGGCCGACGAAGAAAAAGACAAGAAATGAACATCGACACCGCCCGAGCGGCCCGACCGTGGCGCGAATACGGCTCCTCCCTGGGAGGATCGGCGGTCCTGCACGTGCTGCTCATTCTGCTCTTCGCGTACGTGACGCCGAAAATGATCGCCCACCGCTGGGTCGGCGGCCAGGTCATCTTCCAGCCCGTGAAGGCCAAAGAGGCGCAGGAACTCGCCAAGCCGAAGCCGCCGGTCCGCAAATTCGAAGAGCCGCCGACGCACGCCGAGGCGCCGTCCATCGCGGCGGCGCCGCCCGCGGAGAGAGATTTTCGTCCGCGCGCCGTTCACGAAACGGCGGGGCCGGATATGCTCTCGCTCGGCAAAGACTTTGCGCACGCGCCGCAAGACCAGATCAAAACGGTGGACCTGTCGCAGATACCTGTCACCCGCTCGGGCCGCGACGTCTCCAACTCGTTTCAGGTTCCGCAAAAACCGGGCGGCGCCGAACGCCGCGACAATTCGGCTATCTCTTTTCGCGACGCGCTCCCCGGCTTGGAAAACAAAGACGGGCGTTCGCCCGCGCAGGCGTATGACCCGAGCCTCGCGCCGGGCGGATCCGGCGTTGGCGCGGGCGGCCGACGCCGCGTCAGCGACACGGCCGAAGGCGCGTTGTCGGCGGATCTGGGCGCGGCGTCGAAGAAGCCGGCCGCAAAGCCCAAGTCCGGCGTGGAGGATCTCGACGCGAGCAAATGGGAGCGAATCGAAATCGCCGGACCGGTGGCGCAGCATCAACCCGATTGCCTCAACGTCGCCGGCTACGTGTACGTCGGCAATTACCGGCTGATGTGCAAGAACGATCAGATCGTCGCCGCCTGGCGAAAGAAAGAATACTAGCCTACCGGGCCTTTTTCTTCCCCACCGCGGGCTTGGCGTAAACCGTCAGGGAATTTTCCATCGTCTCGACGACGAAGAGGTTGCGCTGCGGGTCGGCGGTGACCTCCAGCTTGATCGGCAACAGCGCGGACGATTCGGTGCCCAGCTCGTAATCGCCGGGCGGCAGATAGATCGAAAACGTGTTCGGCCGGTGCTCGGTCAAACGTTCGTTGGTGACCAGATAGCGGGAGACGCCGCGCAGGAAGTCTTCGCGGGCGACCATGACGTAGTATTCGTTGACGTTCTTGGCCTTGGCCGCCACGCGGAAGACATCTTTCTTTTCGCCGAGCTTGTCGACCGACGCCTGGGTGAGGTTGCGGCCTTCGAACGTCACGCGCACGGTGTCGGTGCGCGCCCATTCGCCGAGGCCGTCTTTGATCCAGGCGCGGACCGGCCGCTGATCCTGGAAATTGTCGATGCGCACGGTCAACGATTCGACGGTCGGATAGATCTTCCGCGCGCGTTCGATCAGGTCGGTCGCCGCGGCCGCGAAGCCTTCGTACCCTTTGGCGATGGCGTACAACGCAAACGATTCGCTGATCCGGGAGGCGAGGGGATTGGCCGAGCCGGCGTCGTCAATATCGGAATTGGCGCCGATGCGCTCGCGCTCCTTTTCGTCGGCGGTCTCGCTTTGGCGGAATTCGAGCGGATACTCGACGTACTTGTAAATCAGGTCTTCGATCCGCTCGACCATGTCGCGCCGGTCCCACTGGTTGTTCGTGCGGCGAATCTCTTCGATCAGCCGGCAAATGTCGGAGTTGACCCAATCCAGACTCAGGTTCTGGAGGAAGAACGGATCCGCCTCGGGCGCCGTCGCCGCGGGCGGCGCGGCCGGCGCCGCCGGAGCGGGCGTTTCCGCCGAGCGCGCCGTCACGACGCCGAGAACCGAGAGCGCCAGCAGGCAAGCCAATGCGCCCAAACCCAGTCGCTTCACACTTCGCCTCCGTTGCATCGTTGTCATTGGGGGGCTCCCACGTTCTGGCAGCCCTGTTCGTACTGCGACGACAGATCGCGCGCTTCGATCGTTTCGCCGAAGCGGTTCAGATAGTTCACGTAGTATTGGTAGGCCCGGCAGAATTCGGGCGAATACGCGGCCCCGCGGCCGCGCTGCTGCTGTTTCTTCATCACGAGCTTGAAGGCGTGCGAACTCGCGGCGAGGCAGAGCGCCTTGTAGCTCTTGAAGATCTCGGGCTGATGATAATGTTCCGCCGCCAGCTTGTCCGCGGTCTCCGCGAGCAGGGTGAAGGTGACGGATTTGTTTTCCCAATCGAACCCGGCGTCGAACAGATAGGTCCGCAGCCCGACGATGCTGGCGTAGTCCTTGCGGAGATAATGCTCGTAGGCGAGGCCCGTGAGATTGGCGCCGAAGCTCTTTTGCAGTTTCGCGGTCAGTTCGGACCCGTCGACTTCATACGGGTAGCTCGCCCCGGGCACGCTGGCCGCCCGCTCGTTGAGCTTGCGCATGATCTGCAGGCCCTCGTTGGCGTTGTCGAACCCCAACTTGTAGTACGCGGCCAGTTTTTCCTTGTCGGAACTCGTGTACAGCGTGGCGAGGTACGCCACGTCGCTGGACAGCACGGCCCGCGCCTTGTTGGTTTTGACGCGTTTGAGCGCCTCGTTGTAGTTGTACAGCGCGCGCGTGAAGTGGTCATCGGTGGCCGGCGTCTGGTCGTATTGCTCCTGCTGCCGATCGCCCCGATATTTGTACATGCCGACGATGATGTTGTTGTCGAAGTAGCTCAACTCCAGCAGTTCGCGCATCCACTCTTTGAAGATCTTCAGGTTGCCTTTGCGGACTTCGGTTTCGCCTTTGTCCGGATTGATCATCGTAAAACGATCGGCCAGCCCGCGAATCATCGCCGCCAGCAGATGCGTCCGCGCGGGGTTCTTTTCGTTGTTCAACACGCGCTCGATCAGCGAGTCGCGCGCGTTCTGGCTCCAGACGAGCATGGTGTTCGAAAGGGTGTCGCGCGAGAAGTTTTCGGTCGCGTGCATCTTGAGCAGCGACTCCCACAGGTCGTTCAGGCCCTCTTTTTCGCGGGCGAGTTGATCCTTCGCGCCAGTCAGGCGATCCAGCGCTTTCAAGCGCGCCAGCCCCAGGTGATACGCGGCCTCTTCGGAGTAGCGAATCGCCACCGACTGCTCGAGGTAATCGATCGCGGTCGACAGGCGCTCAGTTTGACCGTCTTTTTTGTACAGCGCGAGTTCCGCCATGCCGCAGTACTTCAGGATCACATCGACGCTCGGATCGGCCTGAATCGCGTCTTTGTTGGCGACGCACATCGCCGTCAGTTGCGGAAATTTGCTCGCGAGGAACAATTCCTTGTAGGATTCCCACCCGGCGACGGCCGGGGCGGCGACAATCGCGGCGCACAGGAGCGCCAGGGTCGCGTAACGCAAAAGCCTCATCTTGATATCCCGACCTCCGTCCGGCGCCGCGTCAGGGGTTCGACAACAAGCGGTGCATGATCGCGTCGTAATGCACTTTGTAGTTCACCTGGGCGAAGCCGGCGTATAAGCGATACACGTGGTAGTCAATGCGAGTCGAGAGCCGCTGCATCTCGGTGTGGAAACAACAACCCGTAGCGACAACCCCGTAGCCGACGTACGTGCCGACGGCATGCTCCCCGAGCTCTTTGGAGTATACCACGATGTCGCCGTACGCAATATCGGACGAATTGTCGACCCGTTCCATTTTTTCCGCGAAATACGGCTCGAAGCCCTTGTTCGGCGGCGGCGCCAGTTGGAACGGGGCCTGCAGCGTCGTTTGCAGAAAACCGATGTCGGTCAGGAAAAACCGGCCTTTTCTCATGTATTCCATGAGCTTGGCCGTGATCACCGCGCCTTCGACGTGTTGCAGGTGGTCGAGGACGCTGGTGTTGAGGTTTTCCGCCATCAGGCCGCAGGCGCCCTTGACGACATCGAGTTCGAGAATGGTCTGGAAAGCGCCGCCGAGTTGCAGGAAGCGGCGCTGGCCCGTCACGCGCACGTCGTACAGGCAGGTGTTGTCGGCGTCGGCGATCGTGAAATGATTCCAGGAGTTGGCGGCGAACGGAAAGTAGCCGCCTTTGCCGTTCCGCCGGAATTGGACGTTATGGTGCTGCTCCGCCACCTCGAGCGACCGCGTGAAGACGTCGTAACTGGGCGGCGAAACGATATCCGTGACGCCCGCGCGGGCGTCGTCGCCGCTCGCGCCGGCCTTGGGCGCGGCAGTCGAAGCGCAACCCCATGCCGCCAAGGCGAGCAGGCCGAGCAGGGCGAGCGCCGCGGCGCTCGCCGCAAATCGTTTAGAATGCAAGGTCACCGGCTCCCACCCTTCGTTCGTCGCGCGTGATCCCGATGAAAAAGCGCATTTTCGGATCGCCGACGCCGGACAACAGGCCCACGCCGCCGCCGACGGTCAGCGCCGTAAAATTGAGGTTTCGCCAATACTTGCGGTAGGCGAGAACGACTTCGGAGTAATCCAGATCCGGCGTGCCGAACGGCTTCTGCACTTGCGTCCGCGTCGCCGTATCCACGAGTATTTGATGCGTGCCGGCGAAGCGGAACGCCATGCCCGCATTCAACGTCAACTCGTCGCCCAGCCGCAGGCCGAACTGCGGCGACTGTTCGCGGGCCGTGTAATATTTGTAGCCGACGTTGGCGGCGAGCGTCCACCAATCGCGGCCGAGGTCGAAAATGAACACCGGTTCGAGCGCCAGCCCGCGGTCGGTCGAGAAATTGTTTTCCCGGTAGGCGGGCGGCACGTCGAGGCGCGTCACAAACCCGATGCCGAGGCAATCCTGCCGCCGATTCAGGATCGTCCACTTGGCCTCGACGCGCAGGTCTTCCCAGGTGGCGACCGGTATCCCGGGGTATTTGGCCGTGTTCTCCAGTTCGCGGTACGCCACGAACGGCACGGCGACGCCGAGATCGACGAAATTCAGCAACCCCACGGAAAACAGCGCCTGCACGCCGAATTGCTGCGCGATCAGCGGATGCAGGTTTTTGTTCTGATTCAGCACGTTCACCGGCTGGAACGCGTCATCGACGTAACCGCCGTAATACATGTGGGCCATCTCGAGCGGTTCCGAACCGTAGGTCCACAACACGCCGCTGCCGTCGGTGGTCGGCCAAAAATAATGGATGTTCTTTTGCAGGATGTCTTCCGCGCGCGCCGGACTCGACGCCGCGAAACATAAGACCGCAAGCAGCAGCATTCTCCGTAAAAGCAATTTCACCTTCGTCATCCCAGGGATCAACCCCGCGGCTTCGCGGGCCTTTTCCCGAGTTGCCATTTCCCGCTACCGAAACGCCTCAGCGCACCCGGCGCCGGTCAACTGCTCGCTCAGATGGTGACGATGCCGGGCCGTATCGTCGTCCGTAGTCGTATCGTCGTCGACCCCCGGCCAGCAACGGCCGTTTTCGCAATGGTTATCGGGGCCGCAGTCGACGCACGCTTGGGCGCCGCTGCCGCACGCGTCGTTGGCGTCGCCGGAGACGCACGTGTTGCCGCCGACGCAGCACCCGCTGGCGCAATCGGCGAGGTTGCAATAGTTGACGCAGGCGCCGTCCACGCAACGTTGCGTCGCCGTGCAGGCGACGCAGACGTTGCCGTCGATGCCGCACGCATTGTCCTCGTTGCCCGGCAGGCAAACGGTCCCGCTGCAACAACCGTGGCCGCAGTCGGTCGCATCGCAGGCCGTGACGCACGCGCCGTTTTCGCAATGGTTGCCCGGGCCGCAATTGACGCACGCCGCGCCGTTGCGGCCGCACTCGTTGTCGGCGTCGCCGCCGAGGCATTGCGTCCCGTTGCAGCAGCCGGACGCGCAGTCGGTCGCGTCGCACACCGGCACGCAGGCGCCGTATTCGCAGCGCGTCCCCGCGCTGCACGCGGTGCAGACGTCGCCGCTGGTGCCGCATTGGCCGTCGGTGTTGCCCGGCTCGCACTGCGAGCCGTTGCAGCAGCCGGCGCCGCAATTGACGGCGTCGCAGTAGGCGACGCAGGCCTGATTCTGGCAATGACTGCCGGCGCCGCAGTTGGCGCAGGCCTCGCCCTGGTGGCCGCAGGCGACGTCGGCCGTGCCGGGAACGCATTGCAGACCCTGGCAACAGCCGCCGGTGCACTCGGCGGAATCGCAGTACGGCGCGCACGCGCCGTTTTCGCACCGGGTTCCCGTGACGCAGCCGATGCAGGCCTGGCCGGCGGTTCCGCAATCGGTGTCGCTGTTTCCCGGCAGGCATTGGTTCGCGTCGCAACACCCGGTGGTGCAGTTGCCGAGGTCGCACACGGCGAGGCATTGCTGATTTTCGCAACTCTTGCCCGCGCCGCAGTTGGTGCAGGCAGCGCCGCCGGAGCCGCACTCGCTGTCGCTCGTGCCCGGCTGGCATTGAGCGCCGAGGCAGCAACCCGAAGGGCAATCGGTCTGGTCGCAATACGAGGTGCATTGGCCGTAGATGCAATTCTCGCCGGCGGTGCAACTGACGCAGGCCGCGCCGTCCGTGCCGCACTCGCTGTCGCTGTTTCCCGGCAGGCACAACGTGCCGACGCAACAACCGCTGGCGCAGTCGCTCGCGTCGCAATGCGCGGCGCGCTGACCGTTTGCGCCGCGCGGTCCGGCGCCGTCGGCAAAGCACGCCGCGTCGGCGCCGTCCGTCATCATTAATGAGGGAACGTCAACTAGCAGCCGGCTCGCGTGGCCCGCGGTCGCGTCGACTGTCGCCGTCGCCAGAGCCCGTGGCGAGGGTCCGGCGACGAGCAGGAACAGAAAAACAAAACCCAACGGCGCCAACAGAAATATCGGCTTGCCGGAGTTCAAATACATTTTCCGCACGGCGCTCTCCCCGCCGATCAGGACGATAGGCTGCGACCGGTGGCCGCTAACACGGACAATACGACGCCGACTGGCACCAATACCACGAAGGCGTGGTCGCGTCGCAACTGCATTCGCTATACGTTTCCGGGCCGTAGCAATTGCAAATGATGCCTAAATAATCGCATTCGCAGAGGCCCTGGCAAGGCTGGCTGCTGCAAAGCGTGCCGGAGTACCAGCACTCGAGCGAACCGCCGCTGTGGCAATTTCCCTGTTCGACGCCGTCGGTGCACGTGCCGCTGGTGTTGCAGCACGCGCCGATGGCGACGCACGTCTTATTGTCGCAGGTCCCGAACTGGCCGCAATTCGTGCAGGCCACGCCGCCGTTGCCGCAATAGGCGTCCTGCGTGCCGGGCTGGCAGGAGGTGCCGTTGCAACAACCGTTGGGACAGTCGGCTTCGTTGCAGTAAGGAACGCAGTCGCCGTTCACGCATTCCGTGCCGGCGCCGCACGCGACGCAGGCCGCGCCGCTCGCGCCGCAGGCGTTGTCCGAGGTTCCGGAGACGCATTCGGACCCGCTGCAGCAACCGGTCGGGCAATCGCCGTAATCGCAATACGCCGTGCACGCGTTGTTTTGGCAGTCGTAATCGGTCGGGCATTCCACGCACGCGACGCCGCCCTTGCCGCACTGGTCGTCCGCCGAGCCCGACTCGCAGGTCGTGCCGTTGCAACAGCCGTTCGGACACAGGCCGGGGTCGCACGCGGGCACGCAGATGTTGCTCTCACAGTGACCGGTGGGCAAACAATCCTGGCAGGTCGCGCCCGCCGTGCCGCAGTCGGTGTCCGAGGTCGCGGTGATGCAAGTCGTCCCACTGCAGCAGCCGTTCGGACACAAACTGGCGTTGCACGCGGGCACGCAGGCCTGGTTCTCGCATTGGGTTCCCGCGCCGCAACTGGTGCAGGGGGCGCCGCCCGTGCCGCACTGGGTGTTGGTCGTGCCCGATTCGCAGGTCGTGCCGTCGCAGCAGCCGCCGGAGCACAAGCCCGAATCGCAGGCCGCCACACATTGCTGTTTTTCGCAATGTTGGTCGGAGGCGCACGTTACGCAGGGGACGCCGCCCGACCCGCACTCGCCGTCCGTCGTGCCCGCCTCGCAGGTCGTTCCGTCGCAACAGCCGCTCTCGCACAACGTCGAGTCGCAGGCCGCCACGCATTGCTGATTCTCGCAATGTTGCGTCGGCGAGCAGGCCAGGCAGGCCGCGCCGCCCGTGCCGCACTGCGCGTCGGTCGTGCCCGTTTCGCAGGCCGTGCCGTCGCAGCAGCCGGTCGCGCACAAGCTCGAATCGCACGCGGCGACGCACTGCTGGTTCTCGCAATGATGGCCGGCGCCGCAATTCGCGCAGGGCGCGCCGCCGGTGCCGCATTGGCTGTCCGTGGTGCCGCCGACGCAGTTCGTGCCGTCGCAGCAGCCGGTCGCGCACAAGCTCGTGTCGCACGCGGCGACGCACTGCTGGTTTTCGCATTGATGCCCGGCGCCGCAGGCGGCGCACGTCGCGCCGTTCGAGCCGCATTCGGCGTCGGTGTTGCCGGTTTCGCAGGTGGTGCCGTTGCAGCAGCCGTTGGGGCACAAGGTCGCGTCGCACGCCGGCTCGCATTGCTGGTTCTCGCAATGTTCTGTGCCGGCCGCGCACGTCACGCAGGCCGCGCCGTTCGCGCCGCAGTTGGCATCGACGTTTCCGGGCAGGCAGTTCGAGCCGTAGCAGCAGCCCGTGCAGTCGTTCGGATCGCAGACGGCGTCGTCGTCCGCCGGCGACGAATCGTCGTCGAGGGAGGTGTCGTCGTCGGGCGAGAGATCGTCGTCGGTCGCGTCATCGTCGTTGCGATGGACGGCGCTGGTGCTGGAGCCGCCGCTGGTGCCGCAAGACAATGCCATCATTAAGAGAACCAGGAATAACGATGTTATTGCGACCGGCTCGAAGCGTTTCATCGCGTCCTCCCCCAAGGTGTTTCGATCGGCCCGAGAACAAGCCAGAACAACTTCGGCGGCCGGGCGTCGGCGCCGGTTGGGCAACCCTGCAACTCTCGTCTTTATTGCCCGATTCGATCATGCCGAAACGGCGCTCGTGTTGTCAAGCGTGAAAACCGTTAACGATCTCGAACTCATACTGCCAGATCCGCGACCGTGGCGTCCAGAATCCGCACGAGGTCCGCCGGCCGGAGCGTAACGGCGAAGCCGCGGCTGCCGCCGTTGATGTGCATGAATTCCAGATTCATCGCCCGGGCGTCGAGAAAAACGGGAATCGGCCGGCGCAGCCCGAACGGACTGATGCCGCCAACGTGGTAGCCGGTAAGACGTTCGGCGTCGGCCGGCGAGCACTCGACGACGCGCCGGTGCGCGCCGACGGCGTCGGTGAGTTTCGAAAGCGACACGCGGTGGGCGGCGTCCACGATCGCAATGACCGGCGCCCCTTCGGACGCGAAAACCAGCGTCTTGAAGACAGCGTCCTCAGCAAAGCCGGTTTCCTTCGCGGCGGATTTCGCGATGCCGCCCGGACCGCGATATTGATAAAGATGTCCTTCGAAGGGCACGCCGAGCGCCTTCAGGAAAACAACCGCCCGCGTGTTCGGAAATTTCTCTTTCATGTCCGGCGTTTCACCACCGCCTCCGGCAACAAAGTATCGCGCCGACCGCCGCACTTCGTCAACGGCCCCATGCCCGGCAAAAGGCGCCGGCAAAAGGCGCCAGCCACTTCGGGATCCCTTTGGAGTTTGTGGTTGCGTGGCGACTCGATAGTCGCGCTCTTCGTGCGCGCTGGGCAATATCCGGGGCGAGAAAAAGTGAATTTGCCGTTTGTGAAAGGAGAATTTGGCGGCGTATCCGACGACAAACAGTGCTTCGCCGTGTGAATTCGCTTTCCTTGGGTTTTCGTGGCGCGAATGGGGCGTTTAGTTCGGCGCGGGCAGCAATGGGACGAACGGCGGCACGTACGAGCCCGCGGGAAACTGGTAAACGGCCGCCGGCGGCTGTCGCCAAAAGAGGTCGCGGGCAGCACGATAGGCGGCGACGAACATCTTGTACGCGCCGCGGTGGTCCAGGCGGGCTTCTTTTGTCGCAGCGTGACACAGTGGCTGCGGGCGCTTCTCCAAATCGGCCGGACGGGAATGCGGGTCTTGCCGCAGCACCCACGCCGCCCCCATGACCTTGCGCTTTTCTCTCGCGAGTCGGTCGGCCGTTTCGGTTTCGACGGCGGTGACCATCTCCCGCCATTTCGTCGCTCGTTGCGCCGGCGTCAGGTCGGCGAAGCACGGCAGCGGCGTCAGCGGGACCTCGTAACGGGTGGAGAAATCGGATTCTTCTCGCGACTTGTCAGCGCGGGACGTTTCCGACATCTTCGTGCGATCAATCCACGTTCCGACCAACGCTTCGCCCTCGACGAGCGCCGTTACGCAGTTGACGCCGGGCCAATCGCCCGGCCGCTCGACGAGGCCCTCTTTGCAACCCTGGCTCAGCAAATAGTGAACGCGACCGAGGAGCGATTCGGCGTCGATGATCGGGATCGCGGCGTATCTCCGAGCCCAGAATTTGTCGTGCCAGTCGTAGAGCCGGCCGGCCTCTCGCGCGAGGTTGCCGTCGACGTAGTTCATGAATTTCGCCAAGGATTCCACGTCACGCGGCGCCAGAATCATGTGCAAATGGTTCGACATGATGACGATCAGGTGGACATGAACGTCGTAGAGCGACCTCGCCCGGCCGATGACTCCGAGAGCCAGGTCGTTGAGTTGTGGACCAGGTCGAAGCAGCAGGAAACCTTGCATCGTTCGGCACACGACCTCGACCAAGGTGTAGGGTTTCGGCAGGTATCGGAGTCGTCGCGCCATGCCCGTTCTTAAGGGCAAGATTTATGCCAAAAACCGCATCTAGTAATATCAAGCACTTACATTTTTGCCAAATACGTCCGTGTTCGATTTTCGAACACGCGTGTTCGATTTTCGAACACCATCGAACACTTGTCGAGGTCAGCATTGACCGGAAAAACTCCACTTTGCAGCTTTTTGGTTTTTTCTGGCGGCCACGACCGCGTTGCCCGGTTCTCGGGGCTGGGCTCGAATCGGAGGTCACCGACGTCTGTGGAAAACCGTTCGCGGCGACCTGATATCGAGGCGGTTGGCGTGCCGCCGGGGCTCCGTCCGAGGTGGCTGGCACTGGGCTGTTCCGAAGTGGCTGGCGCCTTTTGCCCCGGTCTGTTTCCGAAGCGTTTCCGAAGTGGCTGGCGCCTTTTGCCGGGCGCCTTTTGCCGCGCCTTTTGCCGACGGCTCCTTTTTGGGGGCGGCCCCTTTTGCGCAACCGTTTAATGGTAAAGTCGTTCCCCGGGGGCGCTTTGGCGAACGCATTGACGATTTCGCGAATTATTGGTCAACTGCGGGTATTCACAGGAGGAGCGCTCATGGGCTTTCGTTTTTGGCGGCGCGTGCGAATTGCGCCGGGAATTTCGCTCAACCTCAGCAAGTCGGGCGCGTCGCTGTCGCTCGGCGGTCGCGGCGCGCACGTCACCGTCGGTCGGCGTGGCACGACAACCACCGTCGGCGTTCCCGGAACCGGTCTGTATTACACGGAACACTCGGCCGCCGCCGGACACCACGCGCCGGCGCCGCCGCCTCGGCCGGCCGCGCCGTCGCCGGCCGTCCGACCGGAAGACCGGCTGCACATGGGCTTCTTCGAGAAACTGTTCGCCTCGGACGAGGACAAGAAGTTGGTCGACGGCCTGCGCGAGGCCGCGGCGGGCCGCGAAGACGAAGCCCTGCCGCTGTTGGAACAAGCGCACGGCGTCGCTGACGCACAGTTCATGATGGGCGTCATCCGCCTGAAGAAAAACGAATACGAAGCGGCCGCGGAATCGCTCGAAAAAGCCGTCGCAGACTTGCCGCATTTGAATCATTATCTCCATAAATACGGCATTTCGGCCATCGTGAGTCTCCCGATCGCCGCCGGCTACGTCGCCCACGTCGGGGCGGACGAATGCGGCGTGCGCCTGATGCTCGCGGAGATTTATCATCAGCTCGGCGCGCACGATTCGGCGTTGGCCTGCGTCGATCGCCTCGTCGCGTTGCAGCCGAACGATCTGGTGGTGCGGCTGGCGCGCGTCGAGATGTTGCTCGATGGGCCGGCGCCCGATCCGGCCGCGTGCCGTGCGGCGGTCGACGCCGCGCAGGACGTCACGAACGAATCGACCGTGCACGCGGCGCTGCTCCTGTACAAGGCCAAGGCGCTGCGGTTGCTCGGTCTTTTCGATGCGGCGATCCAGCTTCTCGGCCAAACCCTCCGGAAGACGAAAGACCGGCCGCCGGATCTGCTGCAAGCCCTGTTGTACGAACGCGCCCTCGCGCGCGAGGCCAAGGGCGGCGCCGGCGCCGCGCGGGCCGATTGGGAGAAACTATTCGCGCAAAATCCGCACTATGCGGACGTCGCCAATCGCCTCGGGCTCGCGCCGGTGGCGTAACAGCGCATTTTGGCCGAGTTGAAATGCACGGTCCGGGCGCTTAAGCTGCGGTGCGCGTCAGCGGCGGCGCGCCGAATTTGTGAATTGTTGAGGAGGATCTTGATGTTGCGCAGAAAACTCCCGTGGTTGGCGGCCTTGTTGTTCCTGGCGATCGCGGCGCATTGGGCGCTGGCCGGTGGAATCGAACTGGTCGTCGTCCGGCCCGGCGGCCCGAGCCCGTCGGACGAAGCGCAGGCCAACGTCGGCCAACTCATGAAGCAGATCGCGTCGCTGGCCGGCTGGCCCGCCGAGTCGGCCAGTTCCGCTTATTTCAATCGGGAAGATGAGGGCGTTCGTTGCATCCAGAGCCATAAGGCGGCGTTTGCGCTCGTCACTCCGGGCTTGTATCTGAAATATCGCACGCGCCTCGGCCTCGCGCCCGTGGTCAAGATGACGATGAAGGGCGTCGCGACGACCCGGTTTTACGTCGTCGCCAAGAAAAGCGGCCCGGCTTCGCTCGCCGACCTGAAGGGCAAGACGATCGCCGGCGCGACCTTGAACGAGCCGGAGTTCGTGCAGCGCATTGTCTTTGAAAATGCGCTCGTGCTGGGCAAAGACGTGACGGTCAAAGCGATGGGCGGTTTGCCGGCCCTGAAGGCGCTGCGCAACGGCGACCTGGCCGCGGTGGTGCTCGACGACAAGGAGCACGACGCGCTCGGCGGTTTGCCGTTCGCGGCGGCGTTCGAGACGATCTTCACGTCCAACCCCGTGCCGATCACCGGCATCATGGCCGTCGGCAAAAATGCGACGCCGGATCAGATCCAGGCGCTGGCCAAGGCCTGCGACAGCTTCTGCGCCTCGCCGGCCGGCAAGAACGTTTGCGACACCTTCGAAATCACGGGCTTTGCGCCGGCGACCGCGGCCGATTACGCGGACATGGTCGCGCGGTACGGGAAGTAGGCGCGGGCGCCCGGCCCGGGCAGGGGAATCCGTCCGATGGGCGACAGCCGTCCGGCCGACGCGTTGCGCCCGGCCGCAGGGCCGGAGTGGCGCGGCGCGGTCGCTGTCGCCGCGGTCGCCGTTGCGGTCTACGCCGGCAAGGCGGCCAACGGCCTGCTGCGGTTCGACGACTATCGGTTCATCGTCGAGCGGCCGTCCGTCCGGTCGTTGCGCCATCTGCCGCAATTTTTCTTCCATGACGTCGAAGGCCTTTACCGTCCGCTGCGCGAGGCGTTGTACACGGTCAGTTACGACGGGCTGGGCTTTGGCGCGAACCCGCTCGGCTATCAGCTCGTCGGCCTGGCGTTGCACGCGTTGTGCTGCGCCGCGTTTTATCTGCTGCTGCGCCGGCTGGCGGTCGAACCGCTGGCAGCCGGCGTCGCCGCCGTCGTCTTCGCGGCGCACCCGGCGCACGTCGAGCGCGTCGCGTGGGTGACGGCGTCGTACGATCTGCTCGGCGAGGCGTTTCTGCTGTTTGCGTTGGTCGGCCGCGCCGCCGCGCCGCCCGCCGACGGCCGCTTCGTGCGGCACGATTTCCTGTGGCTGACCGCCCTGGCCGCGGCGCTGTTTTCGTCGGAGTCGGCGGCGATCTTTCCCCTGCTGGCGCTGGCGCTCGACTACGCGCAAACGGCCGCGACCGGCGAGTGGCGGCGGTGGCCGCGGGTCAAACGCGATCTCGCCGGGCTCGCATTGGTCGCCGTATATTTCGCCTGCCGGTTCGCCGCGCTGGGGCGGCTCGACCGTGGCCGCGAGCGCCCGGCGCAAGGCTTTCTCGACAATTTGCTGGCGCAGGCGCTGGCCGACGTGCGCTATCTCCACATGTTCGTCGCGCCGTGGAAGGTGAATTTTTATCAAGTCATCCAGACGGCGAACCTCAGCGCCTACGGGCCCGCGTGGGCGGCGTTGGCGGCGCTCGCCGCGGCGTTGATCTTCGCGTATGTCGTGCGTCGCCGGGCTCCGCTGGGCGCGTTGGGAGTGTTCTGGTTCTTCGTCTGCCTGCTGCCGACCTCGCAAATCCTCGCGAACCGCAACCTCTTTCAGGAACGCTACGCGTACACGGCGTACGGCGGCGTGGCGCTCCTGGTCGGTCTCGCCGCGGCGCCCGTTTGGCGGGCGGCGGGCGGACCTCGCCGGCGCGCGGCGTTGGCCGCGGCGGGCGCATTTTGTCTGGCGGCGCTCGTCGTGCTGACCAGCGACTACGTGAGCGCGTTCCACGACGATATGCGCCTGTGGACGCGCGTGGCGGCGCGCGAACCGAATTCGGAAAAGGCGTTGACCAACCTCGCGGCCTCGTATATGTCGGTGGACAGATTCGACGCGGCCGTGCCCATTTTGCAGCGCGCCCTGCAGCGGAAACCCGGCTTCGAGCCGGCGCTGCGCGATCTGGCCGAGTGCTTCGCGCGGCTGGGCCGCTTGCCGGAGGCCGCCGAACAACGGACGCCCGCGCCGTAGGCGAATTCGCCGGGAGTGAACCGGGTTGACCGAAATGAATAATCCCGATCCCGGCGGCGCGCCGCGGGCGCGCGCGCGAATGGCGATTGTCTGTTTGCTCGCCGCGGCGCCGTTCCTGCCCAAACTGTGGAACGGCCTGCTGCAATGGGATGACGAGCGCTTCATCACGCGCTGGAATCTGATTCATTCCATGCGTCATTTCACCCAATTCTTCCGGCGCGACATGGACGGCCTGTACCGGCCGCTGCGCACGGCGTTGTACGCGGTGAGTTACGACCTCCTGGGTTTCGCGGACCGGCCGCTCGGCTATCAAATCGTCGGGTTGGCGCTGCACGCGACCTGCGCCGGTTTGTTTTTTCTCGTCGCGCGGCGGCTGCTGCATAGCGAAACGGCGGCCTTCGCGGCCGGCGCGCTCTTCGCCGTCCACCCCATTCACGTCGAACGCGTCGCCTGGGTGACCGCCTCGTACGACCTGCTCAGCGACGCCTTGCTGCTCGCCGCGCTGGCGGCCTTTTGGCGGCCCGAGCCGAGCGGCGAGGGCGCCCCCCGGCGGCCATCGTGGGCGTGGACGGGCTGGTTGCTGCCGGCGCTGTTCGCGGCCGAAACGGCGGTGGTTTTCCCGTTGCTGGCGGCGGCCGGCGAATTTACGGGCTTGTCGAAAAAGCGCGATCGGCTGCGGCTATGTCTCACCGCGTTCGGACTCGTCGGCTTTTACCTGACCTGCCGCTGGGCCGTCACCGGCAGCCTGGCTCGCGGCGCGGGGCGGCCCGTCGCCGGCCTCTTGAACAACGTGCTGGCCGTCGCGTCCGCCTGTTTCCGCTATTTGGAACTTTTCGCGCTGCCCTGGCGGGTCAATTACTTCCAGGTCATCGACCTCGATCATCTGACCCGCCAGTGGACCGCCTGGGCGGCGCTCGCCGTGCTCGCCGGCATCCTCGCCGCGGCGTTGTGGCTGCGGACCCGCCGGCCGGCGTTCGCTTTCGGGGCGCTCTGGTTTTTTATCTGCCTGCTGCCGGCCTCGCAAATCGCCCCGAACGTCAATCTTTGCCAGGAACGCTACGCCTATCTCGCGTTCGGCGGCTTCGCCTTGGCGGTCGGCGCCGCGTTCGAAGGGCTGTGGCGGCGGGCGCCGGCAGGTTGGGCGCAAGGCGCGTTGGCCGCCGCGGGCGCGCTGTGCGTGGCGGCGTTGACCGTGGCGACGTGGAGCTACACGAGCGCCTTTCACGACGATCTTAGCCTGTGGACGCGCGTTGTCGGCCACGCGCCGCGGCACGCGGGCGCGCACAACAACCTCGGCGCCGCGCTGTTGCGGCGCGGCAAGCCCGACGAGGCGCTGCAGGAATTTCGGCGCGCGCGCGAACTCGATCCGGCCTTTTCGCTGCCTCTGAAGAACATCGCCGTTTGCCTGCGCATTCTCGGCCGGCGCGACGATGCGGTCGCGGCGTACGAACGATATCTCCAAGTCGCGCCGGGCGACCTGGACGCGGCGGCCGATTTCTACCGCCTCGGCGTCGAACTCGGCGAAAGCCGGCAGGTGATCGACGCGATCGAGGGGCATCTGGCCCACGGCGGCGCGCCGCCGGATTTCTTGTTGATCCTCGCGCAAGCCCAGCAACGCGAAGGCAACCCGGAGAAGGCGAGGGAGGCGTTGGAACTCTACCGGCAAAGCGCGCCGGAGACGGCGGAATATCGCGCGCTGAAACGGGAGTTGGACGCTGGCGGAGCG
Source organism: uncultured bacterium (assembly GCA_964534375.1). Lineage (GTDB taxonomy): Bacteria > Lernaellota > Lernaellaia > Lernaellales > Lernaellaceae > CAZHPN01. Next base: position 19,925 of record CAZHPN010000035.1, read on the forward strand.
GCGCCGCGGTGATTCACGACGCTTGTGGACGCTTGCTTGGGATCGTTATAATAACGAATGCGTTAAAAGGGGCAGGCGGACGTGGAACGAAATATTTTCTTGGCCGAGGTGAAACAACGGCTGGCGACGGCTTTCGGTCCGCGGCTGAAAGGGGTCGTGTTGTATGGGTCGGAGGCCCGCGGCGATGCGGAGGCCGATAGCGACGTCGACCTGATGGTCCTCTTGGAAGGCCCGGTCGCGATCCCCGAGGACGTCTGGGCCGTGGTCGATGCCGTTTATCCGGTGCAGCGGAAATTTCCGCGCGCGATTCACGCCTCGCCGATCGATTTCGCCATGTATCGCGCGGGCGAGTATGCGATCTATCACGAGGCGCAGCGCGAACGAATCATGCTGTGATTGAAGAGCACAGCGATTTGCGGTGGCGGGCGCGCGGAAAAAAATGAACAGAGCGCTGCTGCGCAAATCGCTGATCCTGGCCTTCCTGACCGCGATTCTGCTTCCGTCGGCGTATCTGCTCTACGACCGCAATCTCATCCCCGGATGCCGCCATGTCAGAATTCTCGAAACGCCGCCGAAAAAGGCGCCGCGCCTCGAACGCAACCTGACGCGCGCGCAACGCGTGCGGAACTTTGAACTGCTGTGGCAAGCGATCGACCGGTGGTACGGCTGTTTTCTCATCAAGCAAATCGACTGGAACGAGGTCCATTGCCGCTATCGCCCGTTGGCCGAAAATGCGGCGGGCGACGAGTTCTACCTGACGCTGACGCACATGATTCGCGAATTGCGGGACAGCCATTCCTACCCAATCAACTACGACGATCCGGCGGCGCTGGATTGGGCGGCGCCGGCGATCGAGGTGCGCCGGATCGAAGGCCGCGCCGTCGTGGCGCGGGTGATAACCACTTCCGACGCCGCGGCGCAGGGCGTGCGGCCGGGCTCGGTCATTGCGGACGTCGACGGCGTTCCGGTGGCGGAGAAGATTGAGGAGCTGCGTTCGCGGCTGCCCGTGCGCAGTTCCGAGCGCGCCTTTTTGGACGCGGCGCACAAGCGGCTGCTGAGCGGCGAGAACGGCACGACCGTGACGATGCGCTTCGTCCCGCCGGGCGGTTCGCTGCAAACGGCCACGCTGATTCGTTCGAAAAACCGCGAGCTGTTGACCCCGGCGCGGCCGGGATTTCCCACGGCCGGCGACGAGACGATCTGGTTTGGGCGGACCCCGTCGGGCGTGGGATATCTGCGCCTCGTGGCGTTCCACGGCCGCGAGCGCCTGGCCGCGAAATTCGACGAGGCGCTCGAACGACTGCGCGACGCGCCGGGGCTAATCGTCGACATTCGGGACAACCCCGGCGGGTACGGCACGCGCCAGCCGCAGATGATCGGCCGGTTTCTGACCGCGCGCCGCGATTTTTGCCGCCTGTTCCGCCGCAACGGCCCCGCCCACGACGCCTTCGAAGAAAAACAATCCGGCTTTGTCCTGCCGTCCGGACCGTGGACCTACACGCGACCGGTGGCGCTGCTGCTCAACGAGGGCGCGGGCAGCGCCGCCGATTTGTTCGCGGCCTCGTTCATCGGCACGGGCCGGCCGATCACGATCGGCGCGACCACGCACGGGAATCTGGCCGGCGACGGCGTCAACATCGTGCTGCCGTGCGGTTTCGCCGCGCGCATTTCGGACGGCTACGTCGCCGACGCCGCGGGCCGCATCATCGAGGTCAATGGCAACGATCCGCAGATCAAGGCGGAATTGACGATCGCGGATATCATCAATGGCCGCGACTCGGTCATCGACCGCGCGTGCGAAGAGATATTGACGCAGGCCGAGTTGCAACGGACGGCGACCGTGGTCGCCCGGCCGGCGGCGCGATAATCGGCTGGCGCTAGCCGCGAACCCGGAACCGAACCTGCAACGTCTCTTCCGCGAGCCGCCGCACCGCCGCGAGATCGACGCCCGGGACATTGACCGCGGTCGCGGTCACTTCGGGCACGACGAGCCGCGCCTGCGCGATAAACTCGCAGACGGCCGGAAACGCGGCGTCGCCGAAGCTCGGCCGGCAGAGCGCCCGGTAGGATGCGGCGTCGGGCGCGTTGAGGCTGACGCTGACGGCGTCGATTTTCCCGCGCATCTCGGGCGCAACCGCACGGCCGTGGATCAAATTCGCGAGGCCGTTGGTGTTCAGGCGAATGCGTTTCGCGCCGCGATTTTTCAATTCCGCCGCGGTTTCAAGCACGGTTTGCCAGCGCAGCGTCGGTTCGCCAAAGCCGCAGAAAACGACCTCCGGCCAGCGCGACGGATCCCCGGCGGCGGCGACGAGTTGCGCCGCGTCCGGCTCCTCCGCGCGCGGCAAATAGAGATAGTGGCCGCCCAAGACGAAGCCCGGCGCTTTCGCGCAGAACGGGCAGCCGTTGACGCAGCGGCTGGTCGGATTGAGGTAAAGCGCGCCCTTGTGTTCGTAGGCGATTTCGCCGCGGCGGCCGGCGTGCTCGAAGCGAAAGAGCGCGTAGGCGTTGGCCGCCGTTTGCGCGGCGAGTTCCTCGACCGGCAGGGCGAGCACGGCGGCGGCTTGCTCCGCGACGTGCCGCACGTACGCCGGCTCGTTGCGTTGACCCCGGTGCGGCTGCGGCGTCAGAAACGGCGCGTCGGTTTCGACCAGCACGCGGTCGAGCGGGCAGGCGCGCAGCACGCGGTGGGCCTTCATCTTTTCGTGGAAGGTGATATTGCCCGTGAAGCTGACGTAGAAGCCCAGCGCCATGACCTCCGCGGCCATTTTTTCGTCGCCCGCGAAACAGTGAAACACGCCGCGATAGGCGTCGCCTTCGTCGCGCAAGATCGCCAGCGTCTCGGCGTGCGCGTCGCGATCGTGAATGATCAGCGGCAGGTCGAGTTCGCGCGCCAGGCGAAGCTGCCGGCGAAAGGCGGCGACCTGCGCCTCGCGCGGGCTGTAATTCTTGAAAAAATCGAGCCCGATCTCCCCGAGCGCGACGACCTTCGGGCCGCGCAGCAACTCGGCCAGCTCGACGTACGAGTTCTCGTCGGCGTCCTTGGCGTCGTGCGGATGAACGCCGGCCGCCGCGTAAACGTTGGCGTAGCGCTCGGCAATCTGCAACGCCACGCGCGCCGACGCGACGTTCGTGCCGACCGTCAGGATGCGGCCCACGCCGGCGGCCGCCGCGCGCGCCACGACCTCGTCGCGGTCGGCGTCGAAGGAATCCCACTCCAAATGGCAATGCGAATCGACGAGCATGAAGTTCGCCCCAGGCGCTACGACGCTGGCGCGGCGTCGGCGGTTTTCCGTTGGAAGAGCAGGCCGTCGACGCTCCCCGTCGGCCGGAAAAAATCGGTCACGCCGTACGCGCCGGCGAACGCCGGATCCAGAATGAACCGCCGCGCGATTTCGTCGACGAAGTTGAATTTCACCTGGCGGTTCGGTTCGAGTTCCGCGTCCGCCCAGAAATATACCCATTCCGGCCGCCGCGACAACGAGTAGGGAATGTCGAATTTCTGGTGCCCGCGCACGTGAATGTCCGGATTCGGCGGCAGGTGCGCGATATGGCGGTCCGTGACGCCCAACAGGTCGTGTACGGCGACGTCCGGATTGAAAAAACCGACCGCGCCGATGTACATCACCGCGACCGTCTCGCCGGGCGGCACGCGTTGCGCGAGCCAGCGCGCCGAATCGACGAACCGCCGGTTCGCCTCGATGAACATGGCCGCGTTCTGCTGCAGATAAAGCACGCTCGCCGCCAGCGCGACCACGGTCAATGCCGCGAGTGCGGCGCGCGGCAGCCGCGGCGCGGCCGCGTACGCGAGAATCGGCGCGGCGGGCGCCAGATAGCGGAACGTCAGGCGGTCGTCGCCGCCGACCGCGGCGAGGATGAGCAGCAGCAGCGCCAGCGCCGGCGGCAGCCAGTCGCCGTCGCGCCGCCACGCGCGCCAGACGCCGACGAGCAGCAACACGGGCAGGGCCGGCAGATAACGCAACAAACTGGAAAAATAGGGGACAAACGACTCGCGCAGCAACTCCCACGAGGGCGTTTTTACGTAGAACGTGTTGGGCAGCAGATCGCCGAAATAAAACCACCGAAAGATGAGGTAGGCGGCGCACGGGCCAAGCGCGATGGCGACGTTCGTCGCCGAAATGCGGCGTTCGCGGCGGATTTGGTCGACGAGCGCCACGACGACGAGCAGCGCGCCCTCGGGCCGCGTCAGGCCGACCAGCGCCAGACCGATCGCCGCCCCGCGAAAGTCGGACGCGAGCTGGCGCCGCACCGCGAAAAGGAGCGCGGCCATCAGCAGGCCGGTTTCCAGACCGTTGCCCGCGGCGAGCGCGATGGGCGCGCTGACGAGCAAGAGCAGCGGCCCGGGAAAACGTTTCTCCGGATCGGCCGTCAAGAACAGGATCCCGAGCCAGCACACGCCGCCCAGAACCGTCGCGGCCATCATCGGCGGCGCCTTGTACATGTGCGCCAGCGACAACAGGAAGAGCCACAGCGGGCTGGAGTAGCCTTCGACAAATTCGCCGCGATTGAACGCCAGGCCCCAGCCGCGCACGAGGTTGACGGCGTAGCGGCCAAAAATAAACGCGTCGTCGCCGTATCCGAGCCACGTGGCGAAGACGATTTGCCCTAACCCGAGAACGACGATCAGCAGCAGAACGGTTTCACGCCAGTTGACCGGCGACCGCCGCGCGGCCGGGGTCGCGTGCGGGTTGTCGAGCGTTTGCGGCATGGGCGAAGACCCGTTCGTCATTGCGTCAAATGCGCCTTTGTTTTGCGGCCTGGCGGCGAGCGCGAGACACTCGTTAACTATATATGCGGCATTTCGGCGAAGATTCAAGGGCCGCGCCAAAACGCGGGCGGCGCAAAAAGTTTGCGCGGCTCTGGCCTGCCCGGTTATTCGTTCTTAATATTGCTTGACGCACGCGAGGGAACAGGGTTATAAGAGCGCTGGCTATTAAGTAATGGCATTTATTCTCAATAAGAAGAAACCATCATGTTGCAAGAGTCGACGCGACGCTTTCGTATGACCCGCCAGCGCGACGTAATTCTCCGCGTGCTGCGCAATCTGCAATCTCACCCAACCGCGGACGAGTTGTACCACGCGGTGCGCAAGCAAGTGCCGCGCATCAGCCTGGGCACGGTCTACCGCAACCTCGATGTGTTGTGCGAGCAGGGCCTCGCGTGCCGGCTGGAAATCGGCGGCGGCCAGCGGCGGTATGACGCCGGGATGTGCCCGCACCTGCACGGCCGTTGCGTGCGCTGCGACAACGTGATCGATCTGCCGGCGGAAACCGCGCCGCCGGTGGAGATCAAGCTGCCCGACGATTTGGGCTTCCAGTTGACCGAATACCGGCTGGAGCTTTTCGGCATCTGCCGTTCGTGCCAGGAAGAGGCCGCGCACGCCGAAAACAAGAATCGCCGGCGGCTGTCGACGAACTAACTCGGCGGAGATCGTCGCTGATTTCCGCCCGTCCATAAATGAAGGAGGAACCATGGCCGCTTTGAAAGGTACGCAAACCGAAAAGAACCTGATCACCGCTTTTGCGGGCGAGTCGCAAGCGCGCAACCGGTATTCCTATGCCGCGGAGAAAGCCAAGAAAGAGGGCTTTGTCCAAATTTCGCAAATCTTCGAAGAAACCGCCAACCAGGAACGCGAACACGCCAAGCGCTTCTTCTCGTTTCTCGAAGGCGGCGACACGATGGTCGAAGCGGCGTTCCCCGCGGGCGTCATCGGCAGCGTGAAGGAGAATCTCGCGGCGGCGGCCGGCGGCGAACATCACGAGTGGTCGGAAATGTATCCGGGCTTTGCGAAAATCGCCCGGGAAGAAGGCTTCGCCGACGTGGCGATGGTCTTCGAGCTGGTCTCCGTCGCCGAAAAACAGCACGAAAAACGCTATCGCGACCTGCTGGGCAACCTGGAAAAGGGCCAGGTGTTCAAACGCCCGGCCAAGGTCAAATGGCGTTGCATCAATTGCGGTTACGTCCACGAAGGCGTGGAAGCGCCCCAGAAATGCCCCGCCTGCCAACACGCGCAGGCCTATTTCGAACTCCTCGGCGAGAATTGGTGACGGGCGGCCGGCCGTGAACGCGCCCGCGCTCGATCTGGCCGCGGCGATCGACCTGGCGATGCAGGCCGAACGTGAGGCGGAAGAGTTTTACGCCGCCGCGGCGCAGGCGACGACCGAACCGCGCGGCCGCGACATGTTCGAAAAGCTGGCGCAATTCGAGCGCCATCATTTTACGAGCCTGCAGCGGCTGCGCGAATCGCTGGGGCAGGGCGCGTTCGCCGGCTACGCGGGCGCCGGCTTGCTGCCGGAACAGCCGGCGGCGCCGGCGCGGCCTCTCGACGACGGGCAGCGGCAGAACGATCTCGAGGCGCTGACCGGCGCGATCGACGCCGAAACGAAAGCGCAGGCGATGTATCGCGAACTCGCCGCGCAGGCGCTCGACGCGCCGGTGCGGCGCATGTTCGAGAAGCTGGCCGAGGAAGAAGAATTGCATCGCAAAGTGCTCGAAGACCAATTCTACGCCCTGACGAATCAGGGCCGCTGGATCTGGGGCGATTAGTTCGAGGCTGCGACGAAAAGCCAACGTTTTTTGCAAAAGGAGAGTTACGCAATGAAGTACGAGTGCATGGTGTGCGGTTACGTGTACGATCCGGAAAAGGGCGACGTGGAGAACGGCGTGGCGGCCGGCACGCCCTTCGACAAGCTGGGCGCCGAATGGGTTTGCCCCGTCTGCGGCGCCGGGAAAGACCAATTCGAGCCGAATTCCTGACGCGCGGCTTGACTTGCCGCCGCTGGTTCTTACTTTCTGTTAAACCATTTCCCAAGGAGCGACGACCATGGAACGCCTGCAAGTCATTCAATGTCAGGATGCGGATTGTCACAATTGGCTCGAAGTGCTGGTCGGCTGCGACTGCGGCGACGAATGCGAGATCGCCTGCCACGACACGCCGATGAAAACGCTGCCCGTGCAAACGGCGGACAAGACGACGGAAAAGCACGTGCCGTTGATCCAAAGCGTGCCGGAAGGCACGAAAGTCGTGGTGGGTTCGACGCTGCACCCGATGCTCGAGAATCATTACATCATGATGATCGAGTTGATGGACGGCGATTACGTTTATCGCAAATATCTCAAGCCGGGCGAGGCCCCCGAGGCCGTGTTTCCGATCAAGGCGAAGAACCCGGTCGCCCGCGAACTGTGCAATCTGCACGGGCTGTGGAAAGGATAATTCATGGCGAAGTTGAACAAAAAAGTGCAAACGGCGCTGAACGATCAACTGAATTTCGAGATCGCGTCGGGCTATTTGTACTGGGGGATGGCGGCGTATTTCGAAACGCTGAACCTCCCGGGGTTCGCACACTGGATGGCGGCGCAGTATCACGAAGAGACGAACGTGCACGCGCGCAAGCTGTACGCGTTTCTCAACGAACGCGGGGCGCGTGCGGAATTGCAGGCGATCGAAAAGCCGCCCCTGACGTGGGATTCGCCGCTCGCGGCGTTCGAAGCGGCCTACGCGCACGAACTCAAAGTCACCGATCGCATCTATAAGATCGCCGATTTGGCGCGGCAGGAAGGCGATTGGGCGACGGTCGAATTTCTCGATTGGTTCATTGCCGAACAGGTCGAGGAAGAGAAGCAGACCGACGACGTCGTGCAGATGCTGAAAATGGCCGGCGACAAGAACGTCAACGCGCTGTTCGTAATCAACGCCAAGCTCGGCGAACGCAAATTCGGTTGATGGCGCGCTTTCCGTAAAAGTTGAGCAATTCCTCCCCGCCTGGGGAGGAATTTTTTTAGAAAACAAAGAGGAGGCGACCCGTGGACGCGACCTTGCTCGCCCGCATTCAATTCGCCGTGACCGTCAGTTTCCATTTCATTTTTCCCCAATTGACCATCGGTATGTCGTGGCTCTTGTTCTGGATGATGGCCCGTTGGGTGCGGACCGGCGACGCCCGCTACCGCACCATGGCTCGCTTCTGGACGCACGTCTTTGCCCTCGGTTTCGCGGTCGGCGTCGCCACGGGCGTGGTCATGGAGTTTCAATTCGGCACGAACTGGGCGGCGTACGCCCGCTACGTCGGCGATATCTTCGGGGCGCCGCTCGCCGCGGAAGGCGTGTTCGCCTTCTTCCTCGAGTCGACGTTCCTCGGCATGCTCTTGTTCGGCTGGAACAAACTTTCGCCGAAGACGCACCTGTTTTCCTCGGCGATGGTCGCGCTCGGTTCGACGTTGTCGGCGTTCTGGATCATTGTCGCCAATTCGTGGCAGCAGACGCCGGTGGGCTACCACCTCGTCAACGGCCGCGCCGAGATGACCAGCTTCGCCGAGGTCGTCTTCAACCCGTCGACGATCATTCGCTTGCTGCACACGGTCGACGGCGCGTTGATCGCCGGTTCGCTGTTCGTACTCGGCCTTTCGGCGTGGTTTCTGCTCCGCAAACGGCACGTGGCCTTCGCCGTCGATTCCATGCAGTTCGCGCTGATATTGGGGCTGGTCGCCACCGGCGTGCAGTTGTTCATCGGCCACGGTCACGCGGTGCAGGTGTATAAGACCCAGCCGGCCAAACTGGCGGCCTTTGAAGGCCATTTCAACACGGAAGCGAACGCCGACCTGCTGGTCTTCGGCGTGCCCGACGTCGCGGCGGAGAAGACCTATTTCCGCATCCCGCTGCCGGGCATGCTCAGTTACGGCGTGTCCGGCGACTTCTCGACGCCGATCAAAGGCTTGAAAGACTTTCCGCGCGACGAGTGGCCGCCGGTGCTGCTGACGTTCTTCCCGTTCCATACGATGGTCGCCCTGTGGGTGATCATGCTGCTCGTGACGATCTGGGGCGTCATCCTGCTCTGGCGCGGGACGCTGCCGGACAACCCCCTCTATTTGCGGCTGGCGCTGTGGGCGATCCCCGCCCCGATCCTCGCCAGCACGCTCGGCTGGATGACGGCGGAGGTCGGCCGCCAGCCGTGGATCGTCTACGGCCTGCTGCGCACGAAGGACGCCGTATCCACGACGGTCGGCGCCGGCGAAATCGCCTTCTCGTTGGTCTTCTTGTCGCTGGTGTACGCGGCGCTGTTCGCCGTCTGGATCTTCCTGCTGCGGCGCCGGCTGGCGCTGGGGCCGGAAGAAGCGGAAACGACCGGAAAGGGGGCGACGGCATGAGCGCGCTGCAAGTGATTTGGTATTTCCTCGTGGGCGTGTTGCTCACCGGCTACGCGCTCCTCGACGGCTTCGATCTCGGCACGGGTTGGTGGCTGCTGCGCGAAAAGGATCCGCAGCAGCGCCGGCGGATGCTCAACGCGATCGGGCCGGTCTGGGACGGCAACGAAGTGTGGCTGCTCACCGGCGGCGGCGCGCTCTTCGCCGCCTTTCCGCCCGTGTACGCCTCGGTCTTTTCGGGCATGTATCTGGCGTTGATCCTCGTGCTCTTCGGCCTGATCCTGCGGGCGACGGCCATCGAGTTTCGCAGCCAGATCGAGAGCCCGAAATGGCGCAGCTTCTGGGATCTCGCCTTCGGCGTCGGCAGTCTGCTGCCCGCCTTGCTTTTCGGCGTGGCGCTCGGCAACGTCGTGCGCGGCATCGATCTCGCGCCGAACGGCGACTATCTCGGCTCGTTTTTCGATCTGCTCAACCCGTACGCGCTGTACGCCGGCGTCTTCGGCCTCGTGGTCTTCATCGTCCACGGCGGCCTCTACCAGTTGGTGAAACTGGACGGCGACGCCGAGGCGGGCATCAAGAAAAGCCTCTATCTGTGGTGGCGCGCGTACCTGGCGCTGTTCATCCTGATCGGGCCGGCCACGGCGATTTTCGCGGGCCACATGTTCGGCAACTTCATGCGGCATCCGCTGCTCTTCTGCGTGCCGTCGGCCATCCTCGCCGGGATCATCATGGTCTGGATCTACCTCCAGACCGGGAAGTATTTCAAAGCGTTCCTCGCCAACTGCGTCGCGATCGCCTCGCTGCTGTTCACCGTCGGCACGATGATGTTCCCGAACCTCGTGTGGGCGAAAGACAAAGCGCTTTCGCTGACGGCGTACAATTCGTCGTCCTCCGAATTGACGCTGACCGTGATGCTCGTCGTCGCCCTCCTCGGCGTGCCGCTGGTGCTGCTCTACAACCTCTGGGTCTACCGCACTTTCGCCGGCAAGATGAAACAGGAAGAGTTTCATTACTGAGCGCCGCGGCGCCGGAGTTTGTGCATTGATTTTTTGACGAGATCGACAGGACTCCGGAATCTCGATTTCAGATTGCGGATTGAGGAAGGTTTTTGACAGGATCAACAGGATCAATGGGCCTGTTTCAAATGTAGTCGAGGGGATCAATTTCCTAGACTCCGTTGTCGCGCCATGGTGTGGCGAACAAGCGCCATTGTTCATTGTTCGCTGCTCACTGATCCCGTTGATCCTGTTGATCCTCCCCAAAAAGACCGCGTTCAAACTCATGATCTTGCCGAAATCGTCCCGCATTGACTCAGGACGGTGTTTTGAGTATGGTCTGCCGCCGTCGTGGACGGCCCGAAACGAATCCGCGTGATGCCGCGCGCCTCTGGGATTGCCGAACAAATTCCAGAAATTTTTCGCCGATGCGGAATACGCAGAAATGAAACTCGTTTGAAAGCAACGTCATGATTCGAACCAAATTCCCCGTCCGGCGGCGGGAGAACATCCGCAATATCGCGATCATCGCGCACGTCGACCACGGCAAGACGACGCTGGTCGACAAGATGCTGGCGCAGTCCGGCAGCTTTCTGCGCGGCGAGTCCGATGTCGAGCAGGCGCTGGATTCCGGCGAGTTGGAGCGCGAACGCGGCATTACCATCCTTTCGAAGTGCACCTCGCTCGATTTCGACGGCTGCCACATCAACGTCGTCGACACCCCCGGACACGCGGATTTCGGCGGCGAGGTCGAACGCGTGATGCGCATGGTCGATTCCGCCCTCCTGCTGGTGGACGCGTTCGAAGGCCCGATGCCGCAGACGCGCTTCGTCACGCGCAAAGCGTTGGCGCGCGGCCTGCGCCCGATTCTCGTCGTCAACAAGATCGATCGGCCGGGTTGCGACCTGCACGCGGTCGTCGACGCCGTGTTGAACCTGTTCATTTCGCTGGACGCCACCGAAGAGCAGTGCGACTTCCCGGTCCTGTACGCGTCGGCGCGGCTGGGTTACGCCATCCGGTCGCCGAACGACTCGCCCGTCGATCTGACGCCGCTGTTCGAAGTGATTCGCGACCACGTGCCGGCCCCCGAGGTGGACCCCGACGCCTCGCCGGCCTTGCAAGTCACCACGTTCGGCCACGACGAATATCTGGGCAGCATGGCGATCGGCCGCGTCGAATCGGGCGTCTTTCGCCCCGGCGAACGCGCGCTGCTGATCCGGCAGGACGGCCGGCAGGACCCGTTCCGCATCAACAACGTCTTGGCGTTTCGCGGCCTGCACCGCTTCGACATCGACCAGGGAACCGCCGGCGACATCGTCGCCATCACGGGGATGGACGACCTGAACGTCGGCGAAACCATCACCTCCGTCGAGAATCCGCGCGTGCTGCCGCTGATCGAGGTCGATCCGCCCACCGTGCGCATGGCGTTCATGACCAATACTTCGCCGACGGTCGGCAAAGAGGGGCGGTTCATCACCAGCGCGAAGCTGAAGGAACGGCTCGACCGCGAAAAGAAATCCAACGTCTCGCTGCGGGTCGAGGCCACCGAAACCACCGACACGTTCCTGGTCAGCGGGCGCGGCGAACTGCACCTTTCGGTGCTGATCGAGACGTTGCGGCGCGAAGGTTACGAGTTCATGGTGTCGCGCCCGAAGGTGGTGACGAAAACGGCCGACGACGGCACGGTCCTCGAACCTTACGAAGAGGTCGTCATCGACCTGGAGACGGCGCACACGGGCACGGTCATCGAGTCGCTCGGCCAACGTTTCGGCCGCGTCGCCGCCATTCGCGATGTGGGCGTCGGCCGCTCGCGGATCGAGATTCTCATCCCGACCCGCGGCCTGTTCGGCTATCGCTCGCGCTTTCTGACCGACACGCACGGCACAGGGGTCATGAGCGCCGTGTTCCATCACTACGGGCCGTGGGCGGGCGAGATCAAGGAGCGCGCGAACGGCGTCATGATCGCGCAGGAACCGTGCACCACGGTGACCTACGCGCTCTGGAAACTGGAAGACCGCGGCGAGTTTTTCATGGGCCCGGGCGTGCGCGTTTACGAAGGGCAGATCATCGGCTTGCACACGCGGGAAAACGACCTGGTCGTCAATCCGGGCAAAGCGAAAAAACTGACCAACATGCGCGCCGCCGGCAGCGATGAAAAGAATTTTCTGACGCCCGTCCGCGACATGACCATCGAGGAAGCCGTCGAACTCATCAACGACGACGAACTGGTGGAGTTCACGCCGAAGTCCATTCGTCTGCGCAAGAAGATTCTCGACTACAACGAGCGGCGCCAGGCCGAAAGGGCCGACCGGCCGAAAATGTAAGGGCGATGCTTGCCATCGCCCTCCGAATCAGGGCGAACGCAAGGTTCGCCCCGGCTTGCCGCCGTCTCGCCGATACTTATTATTTGGCGTTGGCAAATCGCGAGGCAAACCGGAGGCGAAATAGCATGAAGGTCATTCTCTTTGGCGCGACCGGCATGGTCGGGCAGGGCGTGTTGCGCGAATGTCTGCTCGACCCCGAGGTGGAGTCTGTGCTCGCGGTCGGGCGGCGCGCGACCGGGCAGCAGCACGAAAAACTGCGCGAACTCGTACACAAAGATTTCTTCGATTTCTCGTCCGTCGAGGGCGAACTCACGGGTTACGACGCCTGTTTTTTCTGCCTCGGCGTCTCTTCCGCCGGCATGAACGAAAAAGACTACGCGCACGTGACGTACGACATCACGATCGCGGCGGCGCAGGTTCTCGCGCGGCGCAACCCCGGCCTGACGTTCATTTACGTCTCGGGCGCCGGAACCGACAGCACCGAACGCGGCCGCATGATGTGGGCGCGCGTCAAAGGCAAAACGGAGAACGCGCTGCTCGGCATGCCCTTCAAGGCCGCGTACATGTTCCGGCCGGCGCTCATCCAACCGTTGCACGGCATCACGTCGAGCACGCGCATGACGCGGGCGCTCTACGCGGTTGCCGGGCCGCTGTTCCCCGTGGTGAAAGCGCTTTTCCCGAAATATGCGACGACGACGGAGCGGGTGGGACGGGCCATGATCCGGAGCGCGAAAAACGGCGCGCCCAGCCACGTGCTCGAAAACCGCGAAATCGACAACCTCGGCGCCTGACGCGAGGCCGTGGAAATCGCCGTTCGGCCGATCGCGCGGCCGGCGCGGCTGCCGCGGCTAGGCCGGCGTTTCGGCCGCCGGCATCGCCGCGGCGCGGCGCAGCCGCCAAGCGTTGAGGGCGAGGCCGCCGGCGACCAGCAGCATGCCGACGCCGATCCATTGCGAGGTGGAGAGCGGCCCGTATTGGCCGCGATCGTCGTCGCCGCGGACGAATTCGATGGCGAAGCGCGCCACGGCATACCACGCGATTTGCAGCGCGATCAATTCGCCGGGTTGGCGGCGCGGCAGGCGGCGCCAGGCGAGCAGGGCGGGGAACATCAGCAGCACGGCCGCGGCCTCGTAAAGCTGCGTCGGATGCACGGGCACGGGGCCGAACGTGGCCGTGGCCGGGGCCGCCGGCGGGAAACGCACGCCCCACGGCAGCGTCGTCGGCCGGCCGAAACAGCAGCCGGCGCAAAAGCAGCCGACGGCGCGATGCAGGGCGAGGCCGAGCGGCATATACGTGGCGGCGATATCCAGAAAGCGCAGCACCGGCTGTTTGGCGATCCGATAAAAGAGGCTCGCAAAAATGACGGCGCCGAGGTAGCCGCCGTAAAAGACGTGGCCGTAGCCGATCTTGGTCAGGCTCGCCGGGTCCAGCCGATACGTGCGCCAATTGACGGCGATATCCATGGCCTTCGACGCGAAAAAGATCGCGATGATGCCGACAAACAGCCCCTGCAGCATCCGGTCGGCGTTGAGCTTTTCGAATTCGGCCCGCCGCACCGAAAGCCCGGCGCAGAGGATGATCCCCGCGGCGAAGGTCAGGCTGTACACATGAATGGGGAAACTCCCCACGCGAAAGAGAATCGGATGCATGCGGTGGGCGTCTCAGTTCGTCGTCAAAATGTGGTCGTCGTACCACGTTTCGAGCATGTTCTTATGTTGGCGTTCTTCGTGGGCGAGACGATCGAACAGCGCCTGCGCGACCGGGTCGGCGGTCAGGCCGCCCGCCGCGGCGTAAAACGATTCGGCGAACGCCTCTTTCTTGATCGCGGCCATCAGCGTTTCCTGCACCGTGCTCGCCGCGGTGACGCGGATGTCGGGCATGAACTCCGCGAGGCCCAGGTCGGCGAAGCCGCGCGGCACGCCGATGAATTCGAATTTCCCTTCGGTTTGCGCGCGCACGAGCATCGTTTCGTGGGCGACTTCTTCTTGGTAGAGGTCGCCGAGCATCGCTTTGCCCCCGGGATCTTTCACCAGGGTCTGCGCGGTCCGATAAAACGCCTGGGCGTCGCGTTCGCGCTCGATGGCGAAGGCGTAGATTTCGTTGAGGGGCATGTCTTTGACGGCGGCAAGCAGGCGTTGCGTATCCATCACGCCACCTCGTGGAATTTTTCTTTGGCGGCCTGGCAGATCGGGCATTCGTCGGGCGCCTCGCCGTCGCCGATGTAGCCGCAGACGCTGCACACGTAATACTTGGTCTGGCGTTCTTCCATCAGGTGATCGAGCGCACGTTTGTAGATATTGGCGTGGAACTCCTCGACGTCGCGGGCGCGCGAGAAGATCAGGGCGGCCGGCCGCTCGCCTTCCTCCTCGGCGTCTTTGATCAGCGCGGGGTACTTCTCGTTCTTCGCCATCAACTCGCGCTCGAAGGCCGCCTTCAGGTTCGTTTCCGTGTCCTGCACGACGCCGCGCAGCCGCAGGGCGTTGCGGCAGTGCACCGCTTCCGCGTCGGCGATGGCGCGGAACATGTGCGCGATTTGCGGATAGCCGTCTTTCGCCGCGCGCTCGGCGTAGGCCGTGTTGCGGAAAAACGCTTCGGCTTCGCCCTGAAACGCGAGCTTCAGCCCGGCTTGCGTCTTCTCACCCATGGCGTCACCCCCTTCGGCTGCGGTTATGGTCCGACGTGGATCAGGTCTTCGGTGTCTTCGAACCACAACGGCGCTTTTTTGAAGAAATCCATCTCGGCCTTCAGTTGCCGTTCGTGGCCGCGTTCGAATTCGACCAGGTAATCGAGCATGCGCCGGCCGCGCGGATCGGCGCTGATTTTCGCCGCCTCGCTGTACAGCTTTTGCGCGTCGCGTTCGGCCGCGATGGCGAATTGCAGCGCCGCGTCGACGCCGAATTTTTGGAAGTCGAACTTTTCGTCCCGGGCGAACTCCATCGCCGGCGTGGGCGGGGCCTTGGCTTCGCCGGTCATTCGTTTGTATTCGGCCAGGAGCAGCGCGCGGTGCAGGCGTTCGTCTTTCGCCAGTGCGAGGAAGCGGTTCTTGACGATCGGATTGACGATGTGCTCGGCGAGCTTGCGATAAAAGGTCGCGGCGTCGAGTTCCTTCTTGATGGCGATGCCGAGGATCTCGATCACGGTCAGCCGGGCGTACAAATGCGGCATGCTGTCCCTCCGGGCGTCAGTCTTCGACGTGGCCGGCGTAGTCGACGTCCAGCCAGTAAAAATCGCCGGTGACCGCCGCGATTTCGGCGCGCACGATGGCGAAGTGGCCCCATTCCTGTTCGGCCAGCGCCTGGCAGAGGCCGCGCAGGCGGTCGTCGCCGGCGTCGATCGCCATCGCTTCGTAGAGCGTGGCGGCGGTTTTTTCGTGGGCGAGCGCGAGCTCGAGGGCGTCGACGGCGCCGGATTGCGTGTCGATGGCGATCTCGATTTTCTCGACGGCCCCCGGGTCGATTGGCGGCAAGGCGCCGAACTGCTTCGCCCACCATTCTTCCAGCAATTTGCGGTGGCCGATCTCGTCCTTGGCCAACTTCGCGAAGGTCTCGGCCCCTTCGGCGCTTTTGATGCTTTTGGAAAGCCGGTCGTACAAATCGAATGCGGCCTGCTCGCGGCAAACCGCCTCGATCCACAACTTTTTCGTGCCCATCGCTCGGAACGCCCCCGCGTTTTTGGTCCGGCCGTCGAACGCGACCGAGAATAACATAAGCACGGCGGCGCGAAAAGCCGAACACCGTGAAGAACCGAGAGCGAAGAACGAAGAAGGAACGAGGAAACAAGCTGCCCTGACGCGCTGCTTGCATTCGCCGGGCGGCAGCGCCAAACTGCGCCATCCAAGCATGCTTTTTGACCCGGGGGACGACCGTGAACTTGACCAATATGGCAGGCCCGTGGGGCCGGGTGGCGCTGTTCGGTTACGAGCGCTTCATTGCACCGGGGGTCGCGCCGCTGCACTGGATGATGACCGACGACTTCTTCGCCGACCTGCCCGCCGGCTGCCGCGTGCTGGACGTCGGCTGCGGTTCGGGCGACGTGCTGTGCCGGCTCGCGGCGCGGCTGCCGCAGATCGAGGCGCTGGGCGTGGACTTCTCCGCGGCTCAGATCGTGCGGGCGCGGCGGCGCGCGGCCGGCATCGCCAATGTCTCGTTCGCGATCGGCGACGCCATGAACCTGCCGCTGCCGGATAGCTCGCGCGATCTGGTCATCTCGATTGCGGCGCTCAAGTTCTGGCCCGATCCGTTGCAGGGGCTCCGCGAGCTGCGGCGCGTCTGCCGGCCGACGGGGCGGGTCTGGATCGCCGAGGCCGACCCCGAATGCTCGGAGGCCGACGCCCGCGCGTTTACGGCCCGGTGGCGCGGCGTGGCGCCCGGCCTGCGGTCGTTCGTCGCCTGGGGGTTCCGCCGGTCGATCGCCAGCCGGGGCGTGAGCTGCGCCGACCTGCTCGACCTGTTCCGCCGGGCCGGCTTCGCCGAGGCCTATGCGCGCCCGGCGCCCGGCCTGCCGCTGCTGATCGGCGTCGCCGGCGACGAGCCGTTGGCGCGAAACGCGGTTTGTTGATGCGGGCAGTCCGTATTCCGCGTCCGAGGCTGCCTCAGCCGAGCCCCTTTTCCCCATAACGATTGTGATGGACGAAATCCGCGATCTCGCGGCGCACGCGCAGCGCGGGGCCCGGCGGCGCGGCGAGATAGCCGACGCGCACGGCGAAGGCGATCGTCAAAGGCTCGGGAATGCCCAGGATGATCTTCACCGCTTTTTCCGCCGGCGGGGCGGCGAGGGCGCTGATCACGTGGCACGCGATCCCCAGCGATGCGGCCATGAGCCAGATGTTTTCGAGCATGCAGCCCAGGCTGATGATGCCGAGGAAATCGCCCGGCGAGGCCGGCGGGCGCCGCTGTTTTGCAGCGCGCCGAATGTCGTGCGCCCCGCGCACAGCAGCGGCGCGGCGGCGGCCGAGGCGAGTTCGTCGGGAATCGCGGCGAGCACCTCCGCGCGGGCGATCATCCGCTCGGCGTAGCCGCCGTCGGTGGACAGCCCCGTGGTCAGCGCCTTCTCGCAGTCGCTGAAGGCGCCGCAACGGCAGGCCGGGCAACAGCCGCAGTGGCCGGCGTGCCAGCCGACGCCGACCCGCTGGCCGACCTGCCACCCGAGGTCGGGCGCGCCGACTTTCTCGATCGCGCCCACCACTTCGTGGCCGGGAACAAGCGGGTACTTGAGGTTCGGGAAGTGACCTTCTTTGGCGATGGCGCCGCCGTGGCAAATGCCGCACGCCTCGACTTAAGGTGAGGGGAATTTCCCATGCCGTCACGGTCGACCGACCGCGGCAATATCCCGGGAGCGCGGGTGTCCCCACCCGCTCCGGGACCGCCGGCGTCCCGCCGGCGTTGCACTTGCTGGGAGCGTCTAGCCTGCCCTCGCGAAAGCGGGGATCTCCGTCGGCGTTGAATAATCTTTCGTCGCCAATGGGGCCGTTAGCGCTTATACCAACACCGATTTGAACACAGGACGGGCGAAGAGATCCTTAAGGGATCTCATAGCAGCGCCCGGCCTGTGGATAAATCGGGTCGCGGCTGGCAAGATTTTTTCTTTCCAGGCTGTGCACGTGCGCGGTCAGGCACAGGCGATAGTGCGCAACCGTCGTGGACGTGGAAATGACGGCGATCACCGCCGGGTAGATGCGCAACGGCCAAACCGCCGGGCGCCGGCGCACGCACGTGCCATGGATCCCCAGCCCCCAATCCCCAAACTGTCGGTCGGCTCGCAGGCCGAAGCGGCGCTTTCTTGACGCCTTCTCCGAGTGTCGCCACGCTTTCGGACAATGGAACTATTTCGCCCGTGGTCGCGTTCGCCGTTGGCGAGATACAGGGAAATTCTCAACACAGAGGGCACAGGGAGAACCACAGCGCGGCAAAGCCGCAACCGAATTTCGGATTGCGGATTGCGGATTGCGGAATGAACCGGCGCGGGGCCGGCGTGGTTTCATTGCGCCCGGTTGGCGAACGGGCACGGCGCCGACAATCCCATGAGTCCCATTGGTCCCATAAGTCCCATTATTCCCAGGCGCAACAACGGTGCAACGAAAATCGTGGCGCAAGAACAAGAAACGAACCGTTAGTAGTACAGAGTCGGCGCGCATTCGCAGCGCGACCGCGCGCCACGGATGCGCGCCGCTGCGCTCCCTGTGCTCTCCGTTCTCCCTCTCTGTGGCCTCTGTGTTTAAAGTTCCCGCCACCGCCGAACAACGGCTTGCGGCTGGCGCCCACTTTATTTCGTCCCAGCCGCAGTCGGCTCGGGCGTCGCCGGCGGCGCCGCGGCGGTCGGGGGTGCGAAGTCCGTTTCGGTAACGTCGCGGACGCAGCGAAATCCGACCGAGTTTTCGCGGTGGTCGGGTTCAAACGAAACGCGTGTGGATGCGCGGACGATTCTGGAGCACACGACCCAACTGCCGCCGCGCGCGACGCGGTGTTCTCCGGCATCGGGACCCCGCGGATCGTTCGCGGACGCGGTCTTGTAATACTCTCTGTCAAACCAATCCGAGCACCATTCCCAAACGTTGCCCAGCATGTCGTAAAGCCCGTATGCGTTCGGCTTTTTCTGGCCGACGGGGTGACTCTTTCGTCCGGAGTTGTCATCATACCAGGCAATTAAATCCAGGTCGTCGTACTGCGGCCCACGAGTCCCACCGCGCGCGGCGTATTCCCACTCCGCCTCAGTCGGCAAGCGTTTCTTCGCCTCCAAGCAATAACGGTTTGCATCATACCACGACACATTTTCAACGGGGCAGAAAGCGCACCGATTGAAATGACTCGGATTATTCCGCGTCTTGACGAAATACGCCGCCGAGGTCACCGGAGTTGCGTCCATCCAGAAACTTTTCACCGTTACTTGATGGCCGGGGGTTTCCGTCCCGTCGCAGTCTGAATCACCTGGCGAGCAACCCATTGCAAATGTCCCGGCGGGAATCCTAACCATTTCCGGGCCGGCGTACCGCGTCGGCGACAATCCGCCGTTTCTCAACAGGGAAGTCAGGTTCGCGGAAACAATGGAAATCGCAAAAACCAAGCCAAAAGTCCGCACAAGCGACTTCCCGTTTGGGGATGTCGCCGGTGCGTCCGCAGGGGGCTGAGCGTTTTTTCGCCGCCGTTCGGCCACGACAAAATTCCTTAAATAAAGGCCGGCGATCGTGCAATTCAATAGGTAGCTGGTCACGACAAGGGACGTTAGCGCATAGTACGTAACCATCTTCACCGGATAAATATATATTATTTGAAGGTACGCGGCCACGCCGGACAAAAAACAATAATAGAGCAACGGGAATTTAACGCTCCATTTTTCATTCCGGCCCCAGGCGGCCAGCACGATCGTTCCGACGGTAAACATGATGAGAAAGGGGGAGATTCGAATCTGCGCTTGCTCGCTCAGCAAAGAACGCCCGAATCCACCCGAGGACGCCAGAAATGCGAGCGCAAAATCAACGTGGGGGTACGCAAGATTCACGCCAAGGGCCACGACAACGGCGAGGATGCGCCACACGTACCGGATTAGCATTTGATTGCCCCAAGGAACATCGATTCCCCTTTTTATTTCTCTAGTCACGCGGAAGATTCGACAACGGACCGGCTTGATCCAAAGCGAAATTCGTACCAGCCAAGGCCGAGCTTCCACAATGGCACAGATCGAGGCACGAAGCCTGCGCGTTGAGTACCTTGTCCCAATCGGTCGTTGCATTTGTTCCGGATAAGCACAGTTTCTTCTCGCCAAAGAAACAGGACAAGATGCAACTCACGCAATTCTTGAGATCCTGGTATGTAGTAATGATCTTTACGGCTTTATCCCCCCAATCCTTCAATGTTTTCGCAATGTTGTCCCCTTTGTCCCCGTTGCCCGATGAGTCAAACTCACTTAAAGGCTTGTTATCTGCATATCCGTATCCGTCAAAAAGGCGAGATTTGTCCGGCAACCGATTGTCCCGCGCAATCGGATCCGCCTGCAAATACCTCCCCGCGACCGGGTCGTAGAACCGGTGCCAATTGTAATACAGCCCCGTCTCCTGGTCATAATACTGCCCCGGCCGCCGAATGTTCATCGTCACGTGCGTGCCGGTATTGCCGGGGTCGTCATTGAGGTCGGCGGTCTCGCCGAACGGCGCGTACCACGTTTGCCAGACGACGCTGCCGCTGGCGTTCGTCATGGCAATCGGCGAGCCGAGGTTGTCGGTGTGCACCCAATACGGAGTGTACGTCGGCTGCACGAGTACTGTCCCCCACGAACGGCCGGCGAAGGCCGCGAGGCCGGCCGTCGTTACGACGGTCAACCCGGCTACCACCGTCAATTTTACTTTGCCGCGCGCATCATACCGCCGCCAGCGCGGCAGGATCAAGCAACCCGACATCGGCAAGAGCAGCCATGCCAGTTCGAGCGGCGACGAATGAGTCGCACGGCCCGCCGTGCGGATCGCCGGCG
>CAZHPN010000036.1:0-40460 GCA_964534375.1 uncultured bacterium
CGGTTTCGAGGTGGCCGGTCAGGAGCGTCGTGACCAGGCCGGGCAGGCCGATTTCCTCGACCGTGCCGGGCGCGCGGCCGCGGCTGCCCTGGGCGCCGACGGTGATCCACGTCAGGTCGCGCGGATGGCCGGTTTTCTCGAAGAGCTCGCGGATCGCCCAGAAAAAAATCGAACAACGCGCGTTGCCGGCCATGCCGGACGAAAAGCACGTGGCGCCGTCGCGGATCAGCTTGGCCGCCTCGTGCGCCGTAATGAATTTTTTCGGGTCGAGGCCGGGTTGGCGATAGCCGGTGTCGCGGCGGTTCCAGGTGAGACGCCAATGTGCGATGTGACCTAGGATGTACGCTTTCGTGAACAGGTTCATGCAGGCTTCCTTCTCGCGGATGAGAGAGCAAACGAACGAAGATCGGCAACCGTCGGCAGCGGCTGCTCATTAGTTTACGCTTTTAATGGGCTCTGCGATGAAGTTCAATCCGGGAAACGCAGCTTTTCTTGGGTTTTTCTCCAGTTTTTTTGCAAACCGAACCATTTGGCGAAACGAGCGATTCTGGCGCGCGCGCATCTCGTCGCCATGGCCTTTCGCCTTGCAATGATAGCGGAGGAGAAGAGGACGGCCAGCCGATCGAATCCCGGCGTCTCCACGGGCGGCGTTGGCCGCCCGGTGGAGACGGGAAAATCGGTTATTTCTTCTGCGGGGGCGGCGTCTTTCCGGGAGGGGGCTGCGTGACGGTGTCCGGCCGGACGCGCTCGGTGAGCGGGTTCGGCGTCGTCAACGTCGTTTCCTTTTTTTCCTGGATTTTCTGCGCGGCCGAATTGTCATATCGGTTCACAGTGGATGTATTCGGCTTGACCGCATCGGAAGCCGCCATGTCGTGGGTCGCCGCCGGCGCCGACGCCGCAATTTCGGTCATCCCCGGCGTCATGGCCCAGACGTGAAGTCGGGGCGCCCAGTAACTGCTCATGATCTCGAACGCCGACGCCTTCACCGGGACCGCCAACGTGAATGCCACGGCTAGAATCGCGAGATAGGTCAACATGTTGACGCTGTTTGAAATTCCATTTTGCGCGGTTCGCTTCTTTTCCATCGTTCGCCTCCTTCATTCAATGCCTTGAAACGCACCTTCGCGCGCCAAGGCTGTTATCGCGAGCAATTGAAAGTTAATCTCGATAAGCGGAAAAAGGAATGGCCGCCGGTTAATAAACCGGCTGGCGGGCGATCTTATAAGGCCATGATATTACGAAACAATTTGATGCAGCAGTCGGAAGTAGTTTTGCACCAGGCTCCACTCGCGCCACAGGACAAGGCCACCCATCGCTACGAGGATCACCACCAACACCGTCGGCAGCGTCAGCAGTGCGTGGATCACGTACTTGTCGGTCGCTTCGAACTCGCCGCGGTTGGCTTTTTGGGCGAGGCGGTACGCGTCGTAGATGCCCCAGAAGTAGCCGATGCCGCAGAAAAACGCCAAGAAGAACATCAGCAGCCCGCGGCCTAGATCGCCGACCCACAACTGGCCGGAGCCGGGACTCAACGCCGCAATCGCCGCCGCCGTGGCCGGGTTTTTGTAGGGCGCGGGCCGCCGGGCGCGGCGCGAGGCGCCGCCGACCTGCGTTCGCACGGTGGCCGGATTGTCGCCCGGCGTGGGCGGCAGATTCGGCGGTGGTTGCGCCATGGCGTTATTTCACCAGCTTCTTCGCCAGTTCCGCCAGCAAATCGTCGGTCTTGATGCCCTCGGCGTCGCCTTCGAACGACAGCAGCAAGCGGTGGCGCAGGCAAATGCCGAGGGCGTCGCGGACGTCGTCGACGCTCGGCGCGTAGCGGCCGTCGATGAGCGCGGCGACCTTGGCGACGCGCAGCAGGGCCTGGCCGCCGCGGGGGCTGGAGCCGTAGCGGACGTATTTCTTGACCGACTCCGGCGCGTGCTCGTTGTCGGGGTGCGTGGCGAGCACGAGTTTGGCGACGATTTCGCGGATGTGATCGGGCACGGGCAACTCGGCGGCAAGCTGCTGCACGGCGCAGATTTGCGGCCCGTCGAGCACCTTCTTCGCCGATGGCGTTTCGACGCCGGTCGTGCGGTCGAGGATCGCCATCATTTCCTGGTGATTGGGGTATTGGATCAAAATCTTGGTCAGGAAGCGGTCGACCTGCGCCTCGGGCAGCGGATAGGTGCCTTCCATTTCGATCGGGTTTTGCGTGGCGATGACGAAGAACGGCGGGGCGAGGTCGAAGGTCGTGCCGGCGGCGGTCACGGCGTGTTCCTGCATCGCTTGCAGCAGCGCCGATTGCGTTTTGGGCGTGGCGCGGTTGATTTCGTCGGCGAGGACGATCTGCGCGAAAATCGGGCCCTTCTGGAATTCGAAGCGCTTCCGGCCGCCCGCATCCTCGACGATGATGTTGGTGCCGAGGATGTCCATCGGCATCAGGTCGGGCGTGAACTGGATGCGGTTCGTCGAGAGGTGGAAGACCTGGCCGAGCGTCGAGACCAGCAGCGTCTTGCCGAGGCCCGGCACGCCCTCGATCAGCGCGTGGCCGCCGGCGAAGACCGTCTTGAGCAGGTCGAGCACCACCGGCCGCTGGCCGACGATCACCTGGCCGATCTGCTCGGTGATCTGCGCGAACTGCTTGGAAAACTCAGCGACCCGGGCTTTGTAATCGGACATGCCTCATCCTCCCAGAATGCCGCGCCGAATGAGCAGGGCCAGCAGCATAGCGCCCAGCGCGACGTACAGCAAATACGGCTGCAACGGTTTATGAATCGGGTATTCGACATCCGGCTCGGCGAAGGCCTCGGCCGGCGACGGATCGAGTTTGCCGCCCGTGATCGTCGCGACGCTTTGCAGCAGCGCGCGGTCGGGCTGCACGGCGACGAATTCCTGCGGCGGCTGCAGATTGATCTGGCCGACGCCCTGGCTGCCGCGCCCCGCGCCGCCGGCCGGCGCCACGCGCAAGCTGTAAACGCCGTAATCCGCCAGCGGGAAGCGCGCTTCGTAGCCGCCCGGCCGCGCCTGCGCCAGCGCGACGCTGCTTTCCTCGCCGTCCGGCGCGACGACCTTCAGGTTCAGCCCGGCGTCGTTGAGGAAGTTGCCGTACTGGTCGGTGGCGTCGACCTTCACCGCGGCGGTTTCGTCCTCGTTGCGGGCCTCGATGCGGTAGTTGCGCAGCGCCAGATCGGCGAGCGAGCCCTTGAGCAGCCGCGACATCACGGTCGCGTACTGCGGCCACGTCCGCCAGGCGCGCGCCCAGCCGGCGCCGGAATCGGTGCACAGCGCCGTGACGCGGCCCAGGCCGAAGCGCCAGCGCGTCAGCAGCGGCTCGCCGCGGTCGGCGGTCACGAAGACTTCGCCGGTCGGCTTGGCGTCGGCGGGGTTGTAGCCGATGAGGTCGGGAATCACCGCGAGGTCGAGGCCGTCGAGCATGTCGCCTTTTTTCAGCAATTCGGGCGTGAACTTCTTCTCGACGACGCCGGTCTTGGTGATTTCTTTCGCCTCTTCCATGAAGATGCGCGGAATCTGCGTGAAGTCTTCGGTGTAATAGAAACGGCCCTGGCCGACGGCCGCGATCTTTTTCATGTGCTCGCGATCGGCTTCTTTGCCCAGGCCCACGGTCGAGATGGTGATTTTCTTCGACGCCATCCAGTGAATCAGGTGGCCCCATTGCGCGAAGGTGGTCGTGGAAAGCCCGTCGGACATGATGATGATGTGCCGCACCTTCGCCTTGTCTTCCTTCAAGACCTTGTACGCCTCGGCGACGGCCGGATAGAGCGACGTGCCGCCGTCGACGCCGAAGGTGCGCAGCAGCTCTTGCATCTTCTTCTTGTTCGCGGCGTCGCCGACCGGCTGCATCGGAATCGCCCAGCGGGGGAAGTCGTCGAAGAGGAGCACGCCGATGCGGCTTTTTTCGTCGAGGGCGTTGATCGTTTCCGTGGCCGCCAGCACGGCCATCGCGAACTTGCGTTCGCGGCCCATCGACGCCGACTTGTCGATGATCAAAATCAGCGTCACCGGGTTGGGCTCGGTCTTTTTCTTCTCTTTGAAGTTGACCGGCATCATCTTTTTGATTGGCGCGTCGAGTTCTTTTTTGCTCAATTCGCCGGTGTTGTCGCCGCCGATGACCAGCGCGCCGCCGCCGTCCTTCACGTACTGCGTCAGCGCCTCTTGTTGCGCGCGCGGCAACGTCTTCCAATTGATGTCGGACAGAATCACCGCGTCGTAGCCCGCCAGCCCCGCCGCCGAACGCGGAATCGCCGACTCCGGCGCCGGTTCGACGCGCAGCGCCGAACTGTCGAGCGCCTCGACCAGCGGCAGATCGGCGTCGGGCTTGTTCGAAAACAGCGCGGCCCGCGGCGCCGAGTCGATGTGCAGCGCGGCCGAGAGCTTGTTGTTCTCGGGGTGCATGTCGCCCTCGGCGTCGACCGCCGCCGTGAACGTGGCCGCGGCCTGGTTGCCGACGACGGTTTCGGTCTCGAACGTGTTGCGGCCGACGACCAGCGGCGCGGCCTGGCTGAAGACGCTCTTGCCGGCGAGCGTCAACGTCACGCGCGCGTTCGTCGCAAAATTCGAGGTGATCACCGCGCCGACCTTGATGCGTTCGCCGGGCCGCGCCGCCGCCGGCACGGACACCGACTCGACGTAGGCGTCGAGGTCGGCCCGCGTGTTCAGCACCACCGAACTCACCGCCACGCCGTGCGCCGCGGCGACCGTCGCCTGCGCCGCCAGATCGCCGTCGGTCTGATTGCCGTCGGTCAGCAGCACCACGCGCCGCGTCGAGCCCTCGGGGAACATTTCGATCGACTGCTGCAACGCCCGCGCGATGTTGGTGCCGATGGTCTCCGCCGGGCGCTCGATCGCCGGCGCGGCGGCGCCCGTCGTCGGCAGCAACTGCGGCTGGCGGCTGAACACCAGCGTGCGCGTCCAGGTCTCGCCCTTGAGGCCGTAGGCTTGGTTGACCCATTCGCGGGCCCGCGCGAGTTCCGCGTCCGGAATCGACGCCGAGCCGTCGACGATCAGCGTAACGGCGAGATGTTTCTCTTTTTTCGTGTGCGTCAGTTCAGCGTAGGCGAAGCCGAGCGCGACGCACGTGACGCTCGTGACCGCGATCAACGCCCACCGCGACAGCGGCCCCATCATCAGCCGGCTGCGGCGCGCCAGCAGCGCGAACGCGACGAGGCCCAGCGCCACGGCGACGCCGATGCCGATCGTCGCGCGCGGCGACGCGGCCAGGGACAAGCCCTTTAGGTACTCAAGCCAGACGGCCATAGAAAAACAACGCCAGGTCGACGAAGGCCAGGGCCAGCGCCGCCAGAATGAAGTACGGCCAATAGGTCTCGGTCGCCGCCTTCGCTGATTTTTTCGCGAACGCCGGCATGCTCTCGCCCGGCGCGGTTTGCAAATTCGACTCTTCGGGATCGGCCAGGCTCGCCGCGAAAACGCGGGTCGCGCCGGCATCGGCGTAGGAATAGAAGCCCGGCGTCATCGGCCGGAACGAAGCCAGCCCGGCGCGGACCGGCACGACGATTTTTTGGTCGAGCGGGTCTTGCAGCACCAGCTGCTGGCGCCCGGCGGTCGCGGCCAGATCGACCTTCTCGCCGATTTTGTAGCCCGTGGTGATTTCGCCCTCGGGCCGCGCCGCGAAGATGTGCACGATGTTGTGCATCAGGATCGGAAACGCGGCCTGCACCGGCAGGTCGGTGTTGGCCAGATCGAAGCCGAAGCCGAGCGACAGCCGGTCGCCGTCCTTGCGCAGCAGCAGCAGCGCGCCGTCGTAGTGGCCCATCAGGGTCACGTCGTCGGCGCGGGGCGCGAGGATATTCGCCTCGAGGATCGTCAGCGACTGCATCGCCACGTGTTGCAGCAGCGGGTGGCCGTCCGCCCAACTCGTCGTTGCCGGCTTTTGCTTGGCGGCTTTGATGGCGAACGGCCCGCCGGCCTTCGCCGCGAAATACACCGCATTGCACGCCGGCGGCTGCGGCGGGGTGAACTTGTCGAAAATGGCGACATCGACGCTCGCCGCCGTGGCGGGCGTGTAATCGCCGGGTTTGATCGAGAGCAACTCGATTTCCGGATCGAGCGCGAGCGCGTTGTACAGAAAAACGTTCTTGGCCGAAACCAGCAGCACGCGCACTTTGTGTTGCGGCGGCAGGAACGCGAAGGCCACGTCGTCGCTCGGCAGCGCGTCCGCCGCGCCGTCGTCGAACCGGGTGTTGCGGAGCACGGCCGTCAACTTGCCCGCGGCGCCGAACGGCAGGCCGATCGTCTTCGAGAAATGCTCGCCGGGTTTCAACGCCAACGCCTGCACACCGAGCGTTTGCAGCGGCGTGAACAACGCCAACTCCGAATGCACCGGCTGCTCGGAAAAATTCTGCACCTCGACCAGCGCTTCGTACGCCGACGAGAGATTGATCGTCTGCCGCACGGCAAACGCGGTGATCGCGAGATTCGCCGCGGGCGCGCCGACGGCGACCGTGTGCTTTTCGACGCCCGGCGCCTCGGGCCAGGCGATCTGGTCGGGGCGATCGGTCAGGGCGATGAGCCACTTCTCGTCTTTCTCGCCGACGCCGGCGTAGTCGAACGCGGCCAGTGCGTAGGCGATCGCGTCGCCCCACTTGGACTTGCCGCCGCCGGACCGCAAATCGGCCAACGCTTTTTTCAATTCCTCGCGGTTGGGCGTGAACGGCGTCAACGCCTCGACCGCGGAGCCGGCGGCGACGATCATCACGCGGTCGACCGGCGACAACGAACCGATCATCTGCCACGCCTGCCGCTCGGCGTGGCGCAGGCGCGAGGCGTCGCCGTCGCGCGCCGACATGCTCTCGGAGGTGTCGAAGAGCACCGCGATCCAGCGCCGGTTCACCGCATCCGCCGGCGGCCGCGGATCGACCAGCGCCAGGCACACCAGCAGCAGCAACGCCAATTGAACGAGCAGGCTCAGCAACTCCTGCCAGAACGAATTGACCACGCCCATCACTTTGCGCCAGATGAGCGTCGAACTGACCGCGCGCCCGCTGCGCGCCAGTCGCAGCAGGAAGATCGCGACCACGGCCGCCGCGAGCGAGCCGTAGAGGACGCCGAACGTCGTCCAGGAAATGCCGTGCGCGATCATTTGACGAAATGCCCCTGCCGGAAAACGGTCAAAATCAAGTCTTCAAACGGAATCGACGTGCGCGCGTACACGTAATCGCAGCGCAGCGCGTGGCAAACCGACCGCAAGTGGTCTTGATATTTTTCGTATTCGGCGTGGTACTTCTTCAACGTCCGGCCGCCGATGGTGACCTGCAAACGCTGGTGCGTCTCGCTGTCGGTCATCATCATCGTGCCCCGCCATTTCGGATCGGCCTCGTAGTCGTGGTGCAGGCAGATCGCCGCGAGATCGAAACCCGCCGAATACGCGGTCTTCAAGGCGCGTTCGTAGCCCGCTTCGTCCCAGAAGTCCGATACGGCGACCAGCAAGCCCTTCGATTTGGTGCGGCTCGCGAAGGCCTTGAAGCATTTCTCCATGTCGGTGCGCGGCGCCGGCTGCAGATTTTCCAGGTAGTCGAAGATTTTCAGGATTTGACCTTTGCCGCGCGTCAGTTGCATTTCCGGCAGCAACTCGTCGCCGAAGGGCTGAATCGCCGCGAGATCGAGATTCGCCAGCGAAACGTACGCCAGCGCGGCCACGGCCTTGCGCGCGTAATCGAATTTGCTCGGGTGGCCGTACGCCATCGACTGGCTGGCGTCGAGCATGAAATAGACGTTGAGGTTTTCCTCTTCGTGGAACAGCTTCGTGACCAGGTGCCCGACGCGCGCGTACAAGTTCCAGTCCAGATAGCGCGGGTCGTCGCCGGGCGCGTAATCGCGGTAATCGGCGAACTCCATGCCCCAGCCGACTTTTTTCGTGCGCGTTTCGGCCTTGTTCTTGCCGGCGAACAGCTTCTTCGAGAGCACGTAGAGGTACTCGAGCTTTTTGAGAAATTCGTCGTCGAACAGCCGGCTCAACTCATTCGCTCCCGCGTCGTCCGGCCGCGAACCGGAAAACTGCGAAGGGGGTGAAGATCCGGAAATCTGCCGCGGAAGGTCACTTCAAACCTGGCATCTGATCCGGGGATATGGATTGCAAATACCGCTGCACATAGGCGCGGACCGAAACGGGAATCGTCTGATCCTGCAAGCGCTCTTGCGCGTCGGCCTGAAAGACCCGCATCAACGCCGACAGCGCGCCGGCGTTGCCGGCCTCGGCGTCTTCGAAAATCTGCACCGACGATTTGCCGTCGCCCAGTTGGCCCGCCAGCATTTCCTTCGGGCCCTGGCTCGGCGTTTCCTCGTGCTTGACCTTGATCGCGCCGCGGAACGTGCCGCCGCCCTGGCCCGCCCGCATCGTGGCGCCCGGCTGCACCTGGTTGCCGACGTCGTTGGTCAGCTTGACGCCGCGGTTCATGTCGTCGGTCGGCTCGACCATGCGCAGTTGCGCATTGGGCGGCAGTTGCTGGCCCTGGTCGGCCGCGAGCGCGTTTTGCGGCGTTTGGTTCGGATTGTCTTTCTGCTGCTGCTTTTTCTCGTCGAGGACATCTTCCTTGGCCTGGACCAGGCGCGCCAGGTGCTTCGCGTACTCGTGGAGAAACTCGGCCATCGACTGCGTTTGCGCGGCGTGCGTCGCGTCGCGGAAAATTGCCTCGTGGTCGCGATCGACGCCCGTGCCCTGGTTGTGGGCCATCGGCGACCCGCCGAACGAATCCGCCATCGCCAGTTCCTGCCCGCCATAGTCGGCTTTGACCGCCTGGTCCGCCATCGATTTCGATAATTCCATCGTCGCCGTGAGGTGCGGGTCTTTGTCGAGGAAGGATTCATCCAGTTGCGAGAAAGCCATGCGCATCGACGAGTCGATATTCGGGTCGACGTCGCCGAGCGCGCGCGCGTCCGACGGGTGCAGGCGATCGCTGTTGCGCACCGCCGGCAGGCCGTCCGCGCCCAGAATGCGCGGCGCCTTGGCCGCCTCGCCTTTCGGCGTTTCCCGATAGATCGTCTCCGGCAGCTCCGGCTCTTTTTGCGGTTCCTTGGCGGCGGCTTCGCGGGCCTTTTCGCGCAATTCGGTCAGGCGCGCGCGCCAGTCGCCGATCAAGCCGCGCAGATTCGCCAGCGCCGGCAGCATGACCCCGGCGCCGGGCAGCTCGCGAAAGCCGTCTTCCGCGAGTTCCGCGGGCAGCGTCGGCGGCACGACGCCGGCGAACTCGGGCCGCGGCGGCGTCTTGAACAACGAGGCGAGATCGATCGCCGCGGCCAGATAAAGCAGCGGCAGGAGCAGCAGGAGCATCGCCACGCGCTTCGTGTGCCCGCGGCTCCAGAGGGGAATCAGCGCCCCGGGCCGCACGCCGGCCGCCGCGTCTTCCGCGTCGGCGATCGCCAATTCCATCAACGGCGAACGCTGCGCGCGGCGGCCGAAATCGAGCGCGTTGGTCAGCCGGTCTTTCAGCTCGCCCCGTTGGTCGAGCAGCCGCGACAGCCGCCGCGTCGACAGGCCGAACGCCGCGAACGTGATCGCGACGGCGACGGTCAGTCCGGCGATCGCGTCGAGCGCGCCGATCGTCCGGCCCGCGCCGAGCAACCCCAACGAGTGCGCCAGCGCGGCCAGCGCCGCGACCGCGGCGCCGATCGGCAGAGCGTACGACCCCGCCAACAGAAAACGGCCGAAAAACTCGCGCACACGCGTACGCGCGATCAGATGATTAGTCAGAACCACGATGCCTCTCAAATCCGCCTGCGAAGCGGGCCGCCCCCATGACGGGCGACGTCGAAATACACCCCATGACGCCGCCGCGTTGTTGGCGTCCGAAGATGACATTGTCGACCGGGCGAACTTTTTTTGCAATGCCGCCCGCCGATTTGCCGGTTGCGTTGCTGCTGACGCCGCCGCAGGCGTTCACGCGAAGTCGTTCATGTAGTGTAATGTTCACTCTTCCGCCTTTTCCTATACTTTTTTTTTCGTTAAGGAAATTACCGGAGAAATGTACAAAACCGTGCACGGTTCCGAATCGGGCCTCCTTTACCGAGCGGGTTTCAGCCCCAAACCGAGCCGAAAAACCCCTGTATTTTTGCGCTCTTTGCGGAATCTGCGCTCTTCCAGACAGCGGCCGAAAGCTGCCTGGAACATGGGGTGTCGGACGCCGGTTTTTTTGGCGTGTACAGTGTAGGCTTCGAACAAGGGTCTCGCCGGCGCCCTGCGTTCGGGGCCGCGGTCGCAGCCAACACTCGGACGAACGTGAGCCCGCAAGAAGGCGAACCGACGGCCCGCCGCATACCGGTCTTGACGCAGCACCGCCGGCGCCGCCGTGTAATTCACCCACAACGGACTTTCCGTAGGCGCGGAAAGCGGTCTGCACATCAACAACAATCCAACGGGCGCGGGGGGGGACTGACCGTGAACAGAAAATTCTTGTGTTCGCCTGATCGCATCTATTGCCTTGGCGGTTCTTACCGCTGTACTCCCCGAGCTGTTGACGGCTGAGAGGCGTTTGAAATCGGTGTTTTTAACATTTTGATAAAAACCGTCTTGACAAATATCTGGCAGGTGTGCATAACGAGCGCACAAATGCTCGTACTGGCGAAAAACATATTGATTTCACGGTAGAAATGGCTACACTGTTGCCGGAGGTGTGCCGTGGCTCGGATCGCGCTTCGGTTGTTGGGGAAAAACGAGCGGGAAGTTTATCAACTTGAATTCGCCATCCCTGAGTCCCGTGACGACGTGAAAATCTATCCTGGAGTCTGGCCGAGAAGTAATGTGCGGCTGCGCGCCAAACGTGTTAAAGGTTGGAAAGACCGAGACGCACGGAGAGAGGCTGTGCTAAACCATCGGCCCAAGTGCATTCCATCGTAAGTGTTTTTTGAGCGCCTAAAAATTCATACCACATTCTCGGGAGTTAGCACCAGTGCTAGACGAGAGTCTAAAACAACAATTTAAGCAACTGATTGTTTTTTATGGTCGCGTCAAGGAACTGGTGATCGCATCAGAGCGATACGATCCAGACGCCGAACTCTCGATAACTGCGTTTGGTGAATTACGAAACGCCTTGGATCATGTTATGAAGGCGGAAAGCGCTGATTACGGGTTCACCCCGGCCGACGAGCTTAATAAACACTCTTTGAACGAATACTATAACATTCACGTCGGCAAGGCCCGCGCACACCTTTATCGGGCCGCATACGACGCATACGACGTAATTTCTATACAGGTACTAGATGATGTAAATCAAAAAAATTGACGGAATCGATCTAGATGTTCTTGCTCAAATAATTCCAGATGTGGGAGATAAGATTTTTGGCGCTCGTGAAAAAGCGCGTCAGGATCTGATAAAAGCAAAATCGGCAAAGGACATTGAGAAAGACCCGGATGAAGTCCTAGACGAAGGGCAGCTTAGCCAGTTTTTTTCGCTCTATGAAGCGGCAACCAATGATCTGACGGACATAAGGGATTTTCTTTTAACAAGATTTGGCGATTTGCAGAAACATCAAGCCGAGAAAGATCGAAAAAGCAAGCGCGATATCGCCATCGTCGTTGGCGTCGGAATAGTCGGCGCCGTACTCGGAGCAGCGCTCGGAGCGCTCTTTACTTACTGGCTTGAATAGAAAACGCCGAGATTCCCAGATTTAGCCGTTCTTCCACCTCGCCGCATTCGCCTTCTTGGCGATCTCCTTGCGTCGCTCCGGCGAGAGCTTCTTCGCCCGCGCTTTGCCGCGCTTCGACGCGCCGAGCTTCGCCAGTGCGACGGCCGTGGGGTTGCGGGTGTCCGGCTCTTTCGGCGTGTCTTCCTCGATTACGTCGGCAACGATGGACTGCGCCCATAGGTTGAGATCCCGGGGTCGCTCTTTCGTTGGCGTCTTCATGCGCCAGTCGTAGCTCCGGTTGCTCGCGCGTTCAAGAGAAACGTTTTTTTCGAAATCGTAGAGTACCCGGCCGGTCTCGGCGCGGGCACCGCGCCGGCTCGTCGAGCCTGCTTATTCTCCCGCCAGTGTTTGTCGGTTCGACCGGCCGGACCGCCGGATATTTCAAAAGTTATTTTTATATTTATTCGAATCGGCGAGCACGGTTCAACCGCCGAAAATGCCGCCGGGCGCCGCCGGTTCCGGCCGCCGCCTCGGCCATCGCCGGAAACGAGATTGGAAAACGCGCACAACCTGTTGATATTTCAGCGAAAGTTATTTGCAATGGCGATTGACGGCGGCGCGATTTTTTGCCATACTCCGTTCAACTGGGCGGCGAACGGAGCACAGGCCCGCGGCCATGCCCGAGACAATTTTTCGCACCACGCGCCGGCGCGCCGGAAACGCCGTCTGAGCGAAACGACGTAAAGGGATTTTATATGAACGACGAATCGAACCAGGAACCGAAACAAACGCCCGACAGCACGGCCGGCCCGGGGTCGGCGGAAGCGACCGCGAGCTACAACGCCGAGAGCATCCAGGTTCTGGAAGGCCTCGCGGCGGTGCGCAAGCGGCCGGCGATGTACATCGGCTCGACGGGCGCCCAGGGTTTGCACCACCTGGTTTACGAAGTGGTCGACAACTCCATCGACGAGGCGCTGGCGGGATTTTGCGATCGCGTCGACGTGATCATTCATCTCGACAATTCGATCACGGTGGAAGACAACGGCCGCGGCATTCCGGTCGACTGGCACGAGAAAGAAAAGAAGAGCGCGGCGGAAGTCGTGATGACGATTCTGCACGCCGGCGGCAAGTTCGACCAGAAATCGTACAAGGTGTCCGGCGGCTTGCACGGCGTCGGCGTCTCGGTGGTCAACGCGCTGTCCGAGCGGCTCGATCTCGAAGTGCGCCGCAACGGCAAGGTCTACACGCAAAGCTACGCGCGCGGCGCGGCGGTCGCGCCGCTGTCCGAACGCGGCGTCACGCGGCGGCGCGGCACCAAGATCTGGTTCAAACCCGATCCGCAGATCTTCACTGAACTGGAATACAACTTCGACACCCTCGCCCAGCGCCTGCGCGAGCTGTCGTTTCTGAACAGCGGCGTCCACATCGCGATCGCCGACGAACGTACGACGAAGCGGCACGATTTCTTTTACGTCGGCGGCATCCGCTCGTTCGTCGAATATCTCAACACGAACAAGGAGGCGCTGCACGACGAGGTCGTTTATTTCCAGGCCGACAAGGCCCCGGTCATCGTCGAGGTCGCGCTGCAATACAACAGCTCGTACGCCGAGCAGGTGTTTTCGTTCTGCAACAACATCAACACCATCGAGGGCGGCACGCACCTGATCGGCTTCCGCAGCGCCCTGACGCGGTCGATCAACAACTACGCCGCCGCCAACAATTTGCTCAAGGACTTGAAGCAGAACCTGGCCGGCGACGACGTGCGCGAGGGCCTGACCGCGGTCATCAGCATCAAGCTGCCCGATCCGCAGTTCGAGGGGCAGACCAAAACCAAGCTCGGCAACAGCGACATCAAAGGCATTGTCGAAACCGCCGTCAACGAGCGCCTCTCGACGTTCTTCGAAGAAAACCCGGGCGTGGCGCGCAAGATCATCAACAAGTCCGTCGACGCCGCCCGCGCGCGCGACGCCGCCCGCAAGGCGCGCGAGTTGACGCGCCGCAAGAGCGCGCTCGAATCGACGAACCTGCCGGGCAAGCTGGCCGACTGCCAGGAAAAAGACCCGGCGCAATGCGAGTTGTACCTGGTCGAGGGCGACAGCGCCGGCGGCTCGGCGAAGCAGGCGCGCGACCGCCGCAACCAGGCGATCCTGCCGTTGCGCGGCAAGATCCTCAACGTCGAAAAGGCGCGCGAGGACAAGATGCTGTCGAACCAGGAAATCCGGCTGATGCTGCAGGCGATCGGCGTGGGCCTCGGCCGCGAGGATTTCCGGCTGGAAAAATTGCGCTATCACAAAATCATCGTGATGACCGACGCCGACGTCGACGGCAGCCATATCCGCACGCTGCTGCTGACGTTCTTTTTCCGGCAGGCGCCCGAGTTGGTGGAGCGCGGGCACGTCTACATCGCCCAGCCGCCGCTCTTCCGCATCGCGCAGGGCAAGAACGTGCAATACGTCAAAGACGAGGATTCGCTGAACAATCACTTGATCGGCCGCGTCGCGGAACGGATCAAGATCGAAACCGCCAGCGGCCGGGTTTTCGAAGGCGAGCGGCTGGTCAAGCTGCTGCACGACCTGATCAAATTCGAGTTCATCGTCGACCGTCTCGGCGTGCACGGGTTCTCGCGGTCGATGGTCTTCGAGTTGCTCGACATGGGCCTCTTCGACAAAAACCAACTCGCCGACGAGCACCGCATGCAGGAAGTGATCGACCGCTTGAAAACGGTGGGTTACCAGACGTCGGAATTGTCGCGCAACGAGGAGCACGGCACGTTCGAGTTCGAGTGCTGCTCGCGCCGGCCGGGCCACGCCAATTGGCGGACGATCGGCCACGAGCTGATCGGCGGCGTCGAATATCAGAGCCTGCGGCAGATTCACCACGACCTGATCGAAATGGGCGAGGCGCCGTACGTCGTGCACGACAACGGCGAAGCGTTGACGACCGCCAAACGCCTCGACCTGCTGCATCACGTGATGACGCTGGCGAAAAAGGGCCTGACCATCCAACGCTTCAAAGGCCTCGGCGAAATGAATCCCGAGCAGCTTTGGGAAACGACGATGGACCCGGAGCGGCGGCGCCTGCTGCAGGTGCGGGTCGAGGACGCGGTCGCCGCGGACCAGACCTTCACCGTGCTCATGGGCGACCAAGTCGAGCCCCGGCGAAAATTCATCGAAGACAACGCAATGTACGTGGCCAACCTGGACGTCTGACCGCGCCCCGGCGCCCGGTTGACGAAAATCGGGCGTGGGTTCAGGTTAATTCGGAACCAAGGAGCGTTGTTCGTGGCGAAAGTTCTGCTGACGACCCTGTTTCGGGACGGGCGGCACGAACCTGTCGTGCCCCCGCTGGCGCTGCTGTATATCGCCGCGGCGGTGCGCGCGGCCGGCCACGAAGCACGGGTTCTCGACCTGCGCGCGCGCCGCGAATCGGTGTCGCAGCAGTTGACCCCGATCAAGAATTTTCTCCCGCAGGTCATCGTGATATCGGCCGAAATCTTTGACGCGCGCGTGCTGCGCGACGCGGTCGCCGAGTTGCGGACCCACATGGGGCACGCCCGGGTTGTCGTCGTCGGACCGCTGGCGCACGGCTTGACGCTGGAATGCCTGCAAATTCCCGGCGTCGACGCGGCCGTCCGCGGCGAGGGCGAGGAGGCGATCCCGCGCCTCATCGCCGCCTACGTCGCCGACGAAATTCCGCCGGTGATCGCCGGCGTCGGCTATCCCGGCGTCGCCGTCGGCGGCGAGCCCGAGCCGATCGCCGATTTGGACGCGCTGCCGTTTCCGGCCTGGGATTTGGTGGACGTCGATCTCTACCAGGAGCAGCGGCGCCGCGGTCATTTTTTCAAAGATCAGCGCTGGTTCACCGTCTTGTCGAGCCGCGGCTGCCAATACGGCGGCGTGGCGAATCTGCATCCGTACGGGCGCACGTTTCGCGCGCGCAGTCCGGAATCGGTGGTGCGCGAAATCGAAGAGTTGGTGTGGAAGTACCGCATCCGGGAAATTCATTTCGTCGACGAGGGGTTCGCGACCGATTTGCCGCGCGCCAAGCAGATTGCCGACTTGCTGGCGGCGCGCCAGTTGGATGTCGCGCTGGTCGTGCCGGCCGGCCCGCGCGCCGATCGTCTCGACCGCGAACTGATCGACAAACTCGCCGCCGCCCATTGTTTCCGCATGGTGTTCGATATTGAAACCGCCGCGCCGCGCGTGCAAACCATCGCGCGGAACAACGCCAATCTGTCCAAACTCGACATGGTGTTCAAATACGCCGCCGGGAAACGCATTATCACCGACGGCGTTTTTGCCCTGGGTTTCCCGGGCGAAACCGACGCCGAAGCGCGGGCGACCGTCGATTTCGCGTTGCGCAGCAATTTGACGCTCGTTTCGCTGCACCGGGTTCGTCCGACGCCGGGGTCCGAGTTGTGGGAAACCGCCGCGCACCTCGGCAAGACGCAGGATTTCGATCCGGCGAAAGCCGAGGCCGAGGACCCGCCGATCCATTTCGCCGCCGCGACGCCGAAGGCGCTCAAACGTTTGAGCCGTCGCGGCCGTTGGCGGTTTTATCTCCATCCGCGGCGCTTGTGGCGCATCTGGCGCTTGGCGCCGCGCAAACGCCAATTCTGGGGGTTGATCTCCAGCCGGCTGTCCGCCTCCGGCGGCGGGGAAGCGTGATGCACGAGGTCACCGTCATTCGGTCGTTCAGCGCCGCGCACTGCTTGCGCGGGTACCGCGGGCAATGCGAGGAATTGCACGGGCACAACTGGCGCGTCGAACTTTCCGCCGCCGGCGAGGAACTCGACGAACTGGGCATGGTCGTGGATTTCAAAACGCTGAAGAAAACGCTCGACGATATTCTCGCGCTGTTCGATCATCACTATTTGAACGACATCCCGCCGTTCGATCGCCTGAATCCGTCGAGCGAGAATCTCGCCCGTTTCATCTTCGAAGAGGCCGCCAAGGTCTTCAACAATGACCGCGTGCGCATGACCCGCTGCCGCGTCTGGGAATCCGACGACGCGTTCTCGACGTACATGCCCTGAATAGTTCCGACTTACGGCAGGAACGTCAACGTATTCGGCCCGTCGTTGACGATCGTTTGGTAGATCACTTTGTTGTCCTGCGCCGGATCGATGACATACAGGTAGTCGCTGTTGAAATCCACCGCGTACAAACGGCCGGCCGGATCGAGCGCGAGGCCGGAAATATATGACAGTCCCGACCCCGGCACATGGAGGCGCAGATCGATCGACGGCAATTGCCGGCCGGCGTCGAGATCGACGACCAGCACCTCGCCGTCCAGACCGTTTTCGAGGTAGGCCAGACCGGACGGCGCGATGAGCGGCACGAACGGCGCGCCTTGCACGGCGATGCGGCGCACCACCGCCTGCGTCGTCGGGTCGACGCCTTCCAGCAGACCATCGCCGACAAAACCCACCGAATTGTGATAATCGCCGGCGGAGCACACCCAGACCAGCTTTCGCGCGTCGTCGTACATGACGCCGATCGGGTCGCGCCCCTGCAAGGTCACGACGCCGGCGAGCGTCGCCGTCGCCGTGTCGACGAGGGCGAGTTGGCCCGGTCCGGCAGGGGTCCATTGCGCCGAGAGATTCGACAGCGCCACGAACAACGTGCCGCCGACCAGCGCCACGCCGTCGGGCCGCGCCCAGCTCGTCGTCACGCCGGCGTCGTGCGGCAGCGCGGCGGAATCAGGCAGGGCGACGGTCGCCTGCACGGCCTGCCCGGCCGGGCCCGGCCCCAGATTCACCAGGCGCACGTCGTTGGCCAGAAAGTCGGAAACCCAGCCGGTCTGACCGGCGGCGAGCGCGAGGTTCATCGGGTTGGCGCCCGCGCCGACCTCCGCCTCGCGGATGACGTTGAGGTTCAGGTCGTAGACGACCACGGAATTCGACAGGCTGCACACCGTGTAAAAAGCGGTGGCCGTCGCGACCGCGTCGTTGATGGCCATGTCGGTCGGGGCGACGTTTTGAAAAATCTCGAACGTCGGCCCTTCGCGGACCTTGAGGATGCTGATCGTTTCCGACAAGCCGCCGCCGATCGCGAGGTAATAGGGATAAGCGTTGGGGTTGGTGTTGCCGTCGTCGCCGCGAAAATCGGCGCCGCTGATCTGCGCCTTGAGGTCGCCGCACCCGGCGACCGCCGCCGCCAGGAGCCAGACCGCCAAGAATCGCCGCCTCATGACCCGCAGCCGCCCCGGTGCGAGGCCGGCGACGCGCCGGCCGCGTCGTCGTCGCCGCGCCATGGCGGCGAGGCGTCGTTGTCGTCGTTGTCGTCGTTGTCGTTGTCGTCGTCATCGCCCGCGTTGCTCTCGTCCAATATGGCGACCGCGCCAAGATCGAAACCGGCCGACGGCGCGATTGTCGGATACGGATCGTAAATCGGGTGGTTTGCTGCGTAGCCGAAAAATTCCGCGTCGTCGGAATAGGCGCCGCCGCCGGGCACGTCGACGATCCGCACAAAACGGATATTGTCGAGATCGACCAGACCTTCGGCGACGAGCGGGTCTTTCGCCAGATCGTCGAGATCGAACGGCGTGCCTTGCGATATCCCATAAGCGTTTTGGCCTTTGCCGCCGGCCAGATTGTGGAGATTGGTCGGGTCAAGTTCGCCATACGCCCCGATCGGCGCCGCGGTCAGCGAAACGCTCGGGAAGCGCGCGAAATGGACGCCGTCGGTGCTGACTTCGACGTAAGCGAGTTCCAAATACCAAAGGCTGCCGCTGACGTAAAATCCGTTCTCCCAAACCGCCAGATCGTAACCCGGCCGATTCTTGATCGCGGCGTCGAAGGTCATCGTGATCTGGCCGGGCGCCACCCCCGAGCCGATCAGGCTTTCGCCGAGGCTGACGACCTTGGTGACGTCGCCCGTGGGTTTGCCCAGCGCCTTGGTCGGATCGTTGTACGGCGCCTCGACGCCGTCGGCCGGCTCGTAATTCAGATAGCCCGTCGCCCAACCGACGATGCTCGGGTCGTCGTTGCCGATGGGGGATTCCGTGTACGGCCCGGCGACGGCCGAATCGGCCGCCAACAGAAAGGCGATCGCCAGAACGAAAAAAATGGAAACGCTGCGCATGAGCACCTCCTCGGGCGCCGACCACCAAGGTCCGGAGTTGGATCGGGCAGGTTTCCTGGCTCGCGGGTCAAACGCGTTCGGCCGCCTTCCCATCGCGCTTCCGCGCAACAGTGGCCGCGTGGCCGTTCGCTTCCCGTTTACAGTGGCGGGACCGCGCCGGATTTGCACCGGCTTCCCTCGCCCGACCGCCATGTAGAAAAAGAACCTTGAACACTATTTAACGCATTGCGCCAGAAAATCCAGCCCGGGTTTTGCGGTTGAATTATTCGACTGTGATTATTTTGACAGGATCAACGGGATCGGTGAATCGTGGCCAGTGGCCAGTGGTCAGTGGTCAGTGGTCAGTGGTCAGTGGTCAGTGAACCGATCCGTATGTCGGGCGGTACGGGTTCACTGTTCATTGTTCGCTGTTCATTGTTCACTGTTCGTTGTTCGCTGTTCGCTGTTCGCTGGTTACCGGCCGCGGTGTTTGCGGCGTCTCGCGATGAAGATGACGAGCGACAAGAGGACGCCGAGCACGATCAGCCACGGCAGCAACACCATGATCAGCGAAATCAGCCCGCCGGCAAACGACATCATCGCGTGGACGCTGCCCTTCATGTGGGGTCCGGCGTTTTCCAGCGCGTTGAGCAGCGGCGCAAAAACGCTGTCGGGCGGCGCGATTTTTTGCAGCACTTCCTGGCGCATCGTCACCTTCAGCGTCGAAAGCGCAATGCGGTCGTCCATGCCGCGCAGCGAGCCTTGCAGCCGCTCGATGTCGAGCCGCAGCCGGGCCAGCTCGCGCTCGACGTCGAGCAGGTCTTTGAACTGATAGCTCTTGTTCTCGATCAGCGATTCGAGCCGCGCCGCCAGCTTTTCGTCGGTCTCGATGCGCCGGTTCAGATCGACCCATTGGTCGGTGACGTCTTCCGTGGCGGTCGCTTCTTTTTCGATCACGCCCAGCGCGGCGAGCGATTTGATGAACGGCGCGAAGCCCTCGGCCGGCAGGCGCAGGGTCATTTGGATTTCACTGCTTAAGTCGCCGCGGTCGAAGCGCACATCGGCGACAAACCCGCCGGCGGCGCGCGTCATCTCTTCCAACTTGGCGCGGCTGGCCTCCAGATCGCGGACCCGCA
This sequence comes from uncultured bacterium, assembly GCA_964534375.1. Taxonomy (GTDB): domain Bacteria; phylum Lernaellota; class Lernaellaia; order Lernaellales; family Lernaellaceae; genus CAZHPN01. The sequence goes on from CAZHPN010000036.1 coordinate 19,778, forward strand.
ACCCGACTTCGCCGTTGCGGATCAGTTTGCGCCCGCGCGTCGCGGCGTCGAGCGGCGGCAATTGGCCGGCGGCGTCTTTGTTGGCTTCCTCCTTGGCGGCGAGTTGGTCGCCCGCAAAACCGGCTTGCTGCGTGGCCGCCAACGTGGGGGTCGTTGCGCCGGCGGGACGATTCACCGATATTTCCTGCGGAGTCGGCGCCATCCGCTCGAATTTTGAGCCCTGTTGACACCCAATCAGGACGACGAACAACACGGCGAGAAGGGCGATGCGACGGATCTTCATGGGCTGGCCTCCCGGTTCTTGCTGTACGGTTCGACAAACGACGCGGCGATTTGTTCCGCGCGGCGGAAAAAAGTCCTTCGCGATTTGCGAAAGCAGCAGGCGATGGGTAATCTGCATCGCGACGCGGTTATTATTGTATCGGCCAAACCGCCTCGACGAAAGGACGCCATGCCCGGGAAAATCACCGATGTGCCGGGAGTTCGGGTCGGCCACGCGTACGACGAACGCGGCCGCACGGGCGTAACCGTCATTCTCTGCGACCCGCCGGCGATCGGCGCGATGGACCGGCGCGGCGCGGCGATCAGCACGCGGCAGTGCGATTCGCTGCTGCCCGAACACTTGCTCTCGCGGGTGGACGCGATCGTGCTCGCCGGCGGCAGCGCCTTCGGCCTCGACTGCGCGGCGGGCGTGATGGACGAATTGTCGGCGCGCGGGATCGGCATGCCCACGCCCGGCCGGCCGGTGCCGATCGTGCCGACCGCGGCGCTTTTCGACCTCGGCTTCGGCGCGAGCGATGCGCAGCCGACGCCCGCGTTGGCGCGGCAAGCGGCGCGGGCCGCGGCGCGCGACTTCGCCGAGGGCAGCGTCGGCGCGGGCCACGGCGCCAGCGTCGGGAAGGTCTTCGGCATCACGTGGGCGATGAAGGGCGGCCTGGGCACGGCGAGCCGGCGGCGAGCGGCGGACGGCCTGATCGTCGGCGCGCTCGCCGCGGTCAACGCCTGGGGCGACGTGGTCGATCCGGCGACCGGCCGCATTATCGCCGGCGCGCGCGATCCGTCGGGAAAAGGCCGCTTTGCCGATACGGCGAAAGTGCTGGCGACCGAGCCGCTGCAAAAGCGTCCGGGCTTCGCCGTCTTCGACAACACCGTGCTGGCGGTCGTCGCGACCAACGCTCGGCTCGATAAAAACCTGGCGAATTTCGTGGCGCGGATGGCGCAGACCGGCCTGGCCCGCGCGGTGCGGCCGAGCCACGGTCCGTTCGACGGCGACGTGATTTTTGCGCTGTCGTGCGGCGACGTGCCGCTGGATCCGGCGGCGGTCGGTCAACTGGCCGCCGAAGCCGTGGCCGAGGCGATCGTTCGCGCGGTGCAAACGGCGGACGGATTCGGGGTGCTGCCGGATGCGAGGGAGGCGCCGGAGTAGTCAGAAGACAGAAGCGAGAAGTCAGAAGTCAGAAGCCAGAAGTCAGAAATGAGCAAGCGGCGATCCGGCGCGCAAGACGATTCGCCGACGTGAAATTCGCCATTCGCCATTCGCCATTCGTCATTTCTGCACGCCCCACCACCAGGCGACGCGACCGATGACGCAATCGCGAGCTGCCTCATCTTTGAAGACGAGCAGCCCCTCGCCGCCGTTCGCGTGTTTGTTTTCGGGCAGGCCCATGACTAGATCCGGCGCGACAAATTTGCACCAGCGCACGGCCCCCGCCCCGTCGCGGCGGAAAACGGCGAGTTCGCCGTCGAGCTTTTTCGGGTCGCGCCGGCTGTGGTCGATGGCGACGATCGCGCCCGGCGTCAGGATGGGCGACATCGCGTCGTCCGCGACGCGGGCGCAGGTCAGCATTTCGGGTTTGAGCGCCCACTCCGCATAGATCACGGCGAAGTCTTCGACGTCTTGCGGCCGGATGTCGCGCGGGCTGGCGGCCGCGGCGGCCGCGGCCAGCACCGGCGCGGCGATGAACCGATCGCGCTCGATCTCGCCTTCGAGCAAATCGACGGCGGTCGGCGTGCGGCTTTTCGGGGCGCTGGGCGGCGCAACGCGCAGCACCGCCGGCCCCTGCACGCCGGCTTCGCCGGTCAGCAGCCACAGCGGATCGACGCGGAAGACGCGCCAGATGGCCACCAGCGCCTTGGCGCCGGGTTGCCGGCCGCCCTCGAGCCAATTGTGCACGGCCTGGTGGTTGACGCCGATCGCCTCGGCGAAGCGGCGCACCACGCCGCCCGCGTGCTTTTCGATCAATTCATGCAAGCGTTCGGGGAACGATTGCCGGGGTTTCGCCATGCGGCCGCCTGTCTACTTTTGTTGATCCTGCGCCAAATTTACGTCTACAACTTTTTGTTGTCAAAGCAATGAATAGTCACCACAGAGACACAGAGAACACGGAGACTCCGGCAATTTTTTCTCTGTGAACTCTGGGCCTCTGTGGTTCAATTTCAAAATTCTCCTTGCAAGGCCCGATTCAAACCCCTAACCTAGCAACCTCGTTTTGGGGGGCCGCATGGCCGAGCAGAGTCTTCTCGCCCGTCTGAAGGGCAAATTGATCGTCGGGATCGCGGTCGGCGGGCTGGTCTATCTGCTGCTGCTGCTGTATTCCGGCTGGCGCGATTTGTCCGTCGCGCTGGCGGATTTCAACTGGCTGCTGTTCCCCTTGTTGCTGGCGCTGGCCTTCGGCAATTACGTCTGCCGTTTCTGCAAATGGCATTTTTATGTGGGCCGGCTGGCGATTTCCCTGCCGCGCGCCGACAGCTTCATCATCTTTCTCGCGGGCCTGGTCATGACCATCAGCCCGGGCAAGATCGGCGAACTGCTCAAGGCCGTGCTGCTCAAGCAATTCAAGGGCACGCCGATCAGCGTCGCCGCGCCGATCGTCGTCGCCGAGCGCATTACGGACTTCATCGCGCTGGTGCTCATCAGCCTGGCCGGGCTGCTCGTCTTCACCGTCGCCTCGTCGAGCCTCGCGGCGCTGGGCGCGGTCGCGGTCGTGCTCGCGGCGTTCCTCGGGATCGTCAGCAACCGCCGGCTTTGCCTCTGGCTGATCGACCTGCTCAAACGATCGCGGCGGCTGGCGCACGTCGGCGAGAAATTTCACAACGCTTACGAATCGATCTACCGCCTGGTGCGCTTGTGGCCGCTGACCGTGGCGACGTTCTTCTCGGTGATGGCGTGGCTGTGCGAATGCCTCGGCTTCTGGCTGACGCTGCGGGCGTTCACGCCGCACCCGGCCGTGCTGGCGGCGTGCTTCATCTACGCGCTCGGCACGATCGTCGGCGTCGCCAGCCCCGGCGGCCTCGGGCTGACCGAGGGCAGCATGATCGGCATGCTGCAAACCGGCGCGATCATGGGCGCGGCCAAAATGGCCAAGGCGCCCGCCGCCGCGGCGACCCTGATTATCCGCATGGCGACGCTCTGGTTCGCCGTGTTTGTGGGCGCGGTTGTGCTGTTGCTCTTCCAGGGCCGGTTCGGCGACGCGGCGGACGAACTCGAGGCGGCAGAATTATCAGTGAACAGCGAACAGTGAACAGTGATCAATCACAATTAACGCGGTCGCGGACGGCTGGCCCCGAGCCGCAGCGTTCAAATTCCCAGTTTGCTCCCGAGGTGATCATCGTCGGCGGCGGCGCCACCGGCTGCGGGCTGGCGCGCGATCTGGCGCAACGCGGCGTCGGCGTGTTGCTGCTCGAAATGCACGACCTGGCGTACGGCGCGACCGGCCGCTGCCACGGCCTGCTGCACAGCGGCGTGCGCTACGCCGTCAGCGATCCGGTGGCGGCGCGCGAGTGCATCGCGGAAAACCGCATCGTTCAGCGCATTGCGCCGCACTGCACCGAGCCGACCGGCGGCCTCTCGATCGCGCTGCCGGGCGACGATCCGGCCTATTACGATCAACTCCGCCGCGGTTGCGACGCGGCCGGCATTGAGTGCGAGCCCGTCACGGCGGCCGAGACGCTGGCGCTCGAACCGTTTCTCAATCCGCGGGTCGTGCGCGCGCTGACGGTTCCCGACGCCAGCGTCGATCCGTTTTTGTTGTCGCAGGAAAACGCCCGGGCCGCCGCCCGCGACGGCGCCGAGATTCGCACGCACAGCCGTGCGATCGATTTTCTGCGCGACGGCCGCCGCATCGTCGGGCTGCGCTTCGCCGATCGCGAGGGCGAACACGAAGCGCGCGCGCCGATCACCGTCCTCGCCGCCGGCGGGTGGACCAAATCCCTCGCGGCGCTCGCCGGCGTCGAAGTCAATCTGGCGCTGTCCAAGGGCAGCTTGATCATCGCCAATCGCCGCTTCTGCGACCGCGTCATCAATCGCTGCCGCAAGTCGGGCGACGGCGATCTGCTGATCCCCAACGGCCCGACGAGCATCATCGGCACCACCAGCATCCCGGCGCCCTCCGCCGACGGCCTGCGCATCGAGGAAGACGAACTGCGCCTGATGTTCGCGCAAGGCGAGCAGATGGTCCCCGGCTTCGAGGAGGCGCGGGCGCTGCGCACGTACTCCGGCGTGCGGCCGCTGTACCGAGAAACAGGCGGCGCGCCGGACGGCCGGGCGATCAGCCGCGGCTTTTTCGTGCTCGATCACGCGGCGCGCGACGACGTCCCGGGGCTGCTCAGCATCGTCGGCGGCAAACTGACCACCTATCGGCTCATGGCCGAAAAAACGGCCGACAAAGCGTGCGCGCTTTTGGGCGTCAAGGCCGAATGCCGCACGGCGACCACGCCGTTGTGGTCGGCAGCGGCGCCGGACCATTACCGGCGCCACGAGCGGCTCGCCTTGCTCGAGGGCAGCGCGCCGGGGGCGATGATTTGCGAGTGCGAGATGGTCGAGCGCGGCGCGATCGAAAAGATTCTGCCGGAACTGCGCGGCCGGCCCGACCTCGCCGACGTTCAACACCGCACGCGGCTGGGCATGGGGCCGTGCCAGGGCGGCATGTGCGCCGCGCGCGCGCTGGCGATCCTGCACGAAAACGGCCTGCTGCGGCCGGGCGAAAGCGCGCCGGTGCTGCGGCGGTTTCTCGAGCAACGGTTTGCCGGCATCGCCCCGGTGCTGTGGGGCGATCAACTGCGCGAAGAAGCGCTTAACTACGCGCTTTACGCGACGCTCTTCGGCCTCGACAGGGATCATTGCGGATTGCCGATTGCCGATTGCGGATTGCAAGCCGCACCGTTTGCGGCAGCGCCCGACAGGACGAGCCCCGCGCAAAGCACGCCAAGGCCGGCGCCCGCCGAAATCCGAAATCCGAAATCCGAAATCCACAATGCGCGCGTGCTCGTGATCGGCGGCGGCCTCGCCGGCATGACGGCGGCGCTGGCGGCGGCGCGGGCAGGGGCGCGCGTGACCCTCGCCGGGGTCGGGCAAGGCGTGCACCATCTGTTCAGCGGCTGCATCGACCTGCTCGCCTACCCGCCGGGCGCGGACGAGCCGGCGGCGAACCCGCTGGCGGCGGCGGCGGCGCTCGCCGGCACGCGCCCGGCTCATCCGTACGCCATCGTCGGCGAGCCGCAGATTCGCCGCGCGCTCGGCCAATTTGTCGCGGACATGGCGGCGAACGGGCTCGTATACCTCGGCGACGGCGAGTCGACGCGCCGCGTGCTGACCGCCCTGGGCACGATCCGGCTGACCGGGCTCGCGCCGGCGACGATGGCCGCGGCGCCCGAACAGATCGGCGCCGTGTGCAATATCAACAGTTGCCAGAACTTCGCCGCCGAACTGTTGGCAGGCGAACTCGCCGCGCGGATCGGCAAGCCCGTGGCCGCGCTGCACTTCCGCAACGGGGCGCGGCGCTTCGACGTGCTCGGCGTCAGCCGCCGTTTTGGCGAGCCGGACTTCGTCGCCGCGTTCATCGCCTATCTGCGCGAGCGCGCGCCGGGGCAGACGGTGGCGATCCCCGCGCTGCTCGGCACGGACGACGCGCCGGCGCTCAAAGCGCAGATCGAGGCGGGGTTCGGGGGCGTTTTGTGCGAGGTTCCCGGGCAGCCGCCCAGCCTGCCCGGCCTGCGGCTCTTCGGGGCGCTGCGCCGCCTGCTGCTCGACGCCGGCGTGACGATCGCCAACGGCGCCAAGGCGATCGCGCCTGTGGAAAACGGCGGCGCGCTGGCGGGCGCGATCCTCCTCGTCGGCGAGGCGACGCGCGAAGAACCCGCCGACGCCGTGGTGCTCGCCGGCGGCAATCTGGTCTCGGGCGGCATCGTCGGCGCGCGCGACGGTCTGTGCGAGCCGATCTTCGGCCTGCCGCTCGCGCCCCCAACGCCGCGGCCGTATTTCAGCGAGCAATTTTTGTCGCCGGGCGGCCACCCCGCGCTGCGCAGCGGGATCGCGACGGACGAGCGGCTGCGTCCGCTCGCGGGCGACCGTCTCCGGTGGCCCAATTTGTTCGCGTGCGGCGACATCTTGACGGGTTTTGACCCGTACCGCGAGCGCTCCGGCGGCGGCGTGGCGCTGGCGACCGGCGATCTCGCAGGCCGGCTCGCGGCGGAGGCGGTCTCGTGAAACGGCGCGCGCCCATCGAACCATTGCGGCCGGACGGTCTCTACGACCCGTGCATCAAGTGCACGATCTGCGTCACGGCCTGCCCGGTAGCGCAAGCGACGGCGGCGTTTCCCGGCCCGAAGCAGGCCGGCCCCGACGCCCAGCGCTTTCGCGGCCGCAGCGAGCCGGTCGAGGGGCCGTGGATCAATCTCTGCACGGGTTGTTATCGCTGCCAGACCGCATGCCCGGTCAATATCCCGATCGCCGAAATCAACGCCTTCGCCAAGCAGCGTTACGCCGGGTCGCAAGGCCGCGACCTCTCGACCGTGCTGCTCACGCACGCGTTCCTGTTCATGCCGCTCGGCGTGCGTTTTCACGCGCTCGCCAACCCGTTGCTCGGGCAAGCGTGGAGCCGCTGGCTGGCGGAAAAGCTCTTCGGCATCGATCGCCGCGCGCCGCTGCCGGCGTTTGCGCGCCGGCCGTTTTCCGCCCTGGTGAAAGGCCGGCGGCCGCGGCCGGGCCGGCGGAAGGTCGCGTATTTTCACGGCTGCTTCACGGAGAGCAACGACCCGGCGGTCGGCCTCGCCGTGCTGCGCGTGCTGGAGGCGGCGGGCGTCGAGGCGCAAATCCCGCGGCAGACGTGCTGCGGCGCCGCCTTGCTCGGCGCGGGAAACCTCGCCGGGGCGAAATGGCAAAACGAACGAAACGTCGTCTGGCTGCGGCGCGTTGCGCGATGGCTGCGAGGCGATTGTCGTCGGTTCGCCAAGCTGCGCGCTGGCGCTGTCGCAAGAGATGGGCGCGCTGCTCGGCATCGACTGCGCCGACGTGCAGGAAAAAGTCATCGACCTGTTTTCCTATCTCGCCCGCCTCGACGACGCCGGCGAACTCGATTTGCCATTCAAGAAAGACGCGCCGGCGCTTGACGCCGCGTATCACGAGGCCTGCCACTTGACCGCGCTCGGCCGCGGCGCAAACGCCACGCGCGTGCTCGCGAAAATCCCCGGCGTGCGCGTGCGCGCGCTGGACGCCGGCTGCTGCGGCCTCGCCGGGACGTTTGGCATGAAGCGCAAAAACGCGTCCCTCGCCCGCGCGATGGGCGCGCCGCTCGCCCGCCGCATCGCCGCCTGGCGGCCGGCGGTCGTGCTGTCCGAGTGCGAGGGCTGCCGCATGCAGATCGCGCAACTGGCCGGCGTGCCGGTCGCCCATCCGGCGACGATCTTGGCCGACGCGCTGGTCTGAGCGCGCCGCGAATGACGCGAAGGATGATTTCAGCGAAATGAATCGCAGAGTCTTCTTGAAATACGCATTTGCCGCCGGCGTTTCGCTGGGCGCGGCAGCGGTCGGCCTTCCGGCGGCCCTGGAAATACGGGCCAGAAGGACCTATGGAACCCGTTGCTTGGAATTATTCAGCGACGGCGGCCTCAAGATGGACGGTTACTACGGTTGGTTGCCCAAACCGAATCTGCGAGACGTCAAGGGTCTGAACGCTCCCCGCGTCAATACCGATGAGAACGGCTGTCGCATCGACCGCCGCCGCTTGAAAAGCGGCGATTTGCCGAAAATATCCATGGTGGGAGATTCCTTCACGTTCGGGTGCGAGGTCTACGACGACGAAACCGTGCCCGCTTATTTGAACGAGAAATTCCAACGCGTGAACTTCGTCAACAAGGGCGTTCCCGCCTGGGGCTTGGACCAGATTTATCTGCGGGTGAAAAAAGAGGCGCTGAATCGGGACTTTTCCGCAATGGTGATTGGGATGATTCCGCAGGATGTGATCCGGATGGCTATGTCGAAATACTTGGGCATGCGGAAACCGTTTCTGACGCCCGGCAAGGACGGCGCGCTGATTTATCATTCGCCGCCGGCCGAGCCGCTCTGGAGCAACTTGGAGAAAATGGCCAGACGGCGCAGCGTTTATCTGCTGTTGCGCGATTTGCCGAGAGATGACGAGCCGCGAGACGAAAGAATAAAAATGAAAGGCGCGCCGTTCGATGTGAGAGACCTGGCGGAGAAAGTAGTGGAAGAGCTGGGACGACTGCAACGGGAGAGCGGCCGGCCTTTCGTATTTGTGACATTTCCCAACAGCACGGAAATACCGTATGAGTTCGAATTATCCGACCGGTTGTGCCGAAAAGCCGCGGCCGTCGGACTGTATTCGTTGGATTTGTTCAATAGATACGCGAAAATGTTCACCAACAATGCGGAATTCATTTCTCCGGTGCAACATTTGAACGCCAACGGCAACCGGGTGGCGGCGGCGGACCTGGGCACGTTTCTGCAAGAAAAGGGCATCGTGAACAACCTGGAAAAGTAACGGCGATCGCGGATCGCGGCGGCGGCCAAGGGCCGGCCGCAGGCGTGGCGCGGCGCCGTCCGGCGTCTCGGCGACCCCGCCCCGAATGGTTATTTATTTCACCATGAACATTATCGAGATGACCGGGCTGATCGGGTTCGGCGCGCTGGCCGCCGGCTTCTTCGGCGCGCTGACGGGGCTGGGCGGCGGCGTGGTCATCGTGCCGCTGCTCACGCTCGTTTTCGGCGTGGACGTGCGCTACGCCATCGGCGCCTCGCTCGTGTCGGTGATCGCCACCTCGTCCGGCGCGGCGGCGGCCTTCGTCAAAGACGGCATCAGCAACATCCGCATCGGCATGTTCCTGGAAATCGCCACCACGGTCGGCGCGCTGACCGGCGCTTTTCTCGCAGCGCGCATCGCGACCTCGGCGATCGCCGTCGTTTTCGGCGTCGTCCTGCTGGCTTCGGTGGTGCTCGAGTTGCAGCCGCGCAAACCGGCGTCCGAGCACGACGGCCAGGATCGCCTCGCCGCGGCGCTCCAGTTCGACGGCTGCTATCCGGAGGCGAGCGGGCCGCGGTCGTACCGCGTCCACCGCGTCCCGCAAGGTTTTGGCCTGATGTTCGTCGCCGGCGCGCTCTCGGGCCTGCTCGGCATCGGCTCGGGCGCGCTGAAGGTGCTGGCCATGGACCAGGTGATGCGGATTCCCTTCAAGGTCTCGACGACGACCAGCAATTTCATGATCGGCGTCACCGCCGCCGCGAGCGCCGGCGTTTATCTCAATCGCGGTTACGTCGATCCGGGCCTGGCCTTGCCGGTCATGCTCGGCGTGCTGGCCGGGTCGATTCTGGGCGCCCGCGTGCTGGTGCGCACGCAGCCGCGGCGGCTGCGCCACGTGTTCGCGGCGGTAATTCTCGTCCTCGCCATCGAGATGATCTACAGCGGAATCAGGGGGACGATTTAAGATGAATCCACGCTGGGACGACCGCCGCGTCGAATTCGCCATCAGCCGCCTGCTGCGCACCGGCGTGCTGATTGCGGCCGCGGTCGCCGTCGCCGGCGGGGCGATCTATCTCGTTCGTCACGGGCAACAGCCCTTCGACTACCGGTTATTCCGCGGCGAACCGTCGGATTTGCGCAGCCCGCTGGGCATCTTGGCCGACGCCTTGGCCGGCCGCGGCCGCGGTTTGATCCAACTCGGCCTGCTGCTGCTGATCGCCACGCCGGTCGCGCGGGTCGTCTTTTCGGTGTTCGCCTTCGCGATGCAGCGCGATCGCCTGTATGTCGCCGTCACGTTGCTGGTGCTGGCCGTGTTGCTGTTCAGCCTGGCCGGCGGGCGAATTTAGGAACGCCTCAGCGCGGCATGTCTCCCAACCCGCCGGCGTTGACGACGTTCGTGTAGCCGGCCTGCCGCAGCGTCCGGGTCGCCATGGCGCTGCGCGATCCCGAGCGGCAATAAAACACCACCGGTTTGTCCCGGGGTATTTCGGCGATTCGTTTGGGCAATTCCGGCAAGGGGATGTTGACGGCGCCGGGATAGGCGCCGTGGCGGTACTCTTCCGGGCTGCGCACATCGATGATTTTCGCGCCCGACTCGATCTGTTCCCGAACTCCGTTGGCGGACATCTTGGTCCCTCCCAATTGTTTCGTGACGATGATCACCGCGATCAACGCCGCGGCGGCCGCCAGGGCCCACGCGCTGATGCTCATGACGCCTCCATCTCGAAGCCGCCAAAGGCATCGAGAGTCAGATAGCCGCCCGTGACGTTGACGACAGAAGCGAAACCGTTTTCCTTGAGAATGCGAAGCGCCAAATGGGCGCGGTAGCCGCCGCGGCAGTAAACCGCGATGGCGACGTCCCGCGGAATCGATTCGAGTGCGTAACGCAACTGGTCCACGGGGATGTTCACAGCGCCCTTCAGACGCCCGCGCTCGAACTCGTTGAGCGTCCGCACGTCGAGCAAGAACGGTTTGCGGCCGGACGCGATCGACGCGCTGAGTTGCTCCGCGGTCGTCAACGCACCGAATCCGGAGATGTCGTTCTGGCCGACAAAGGCCGCGATGTTGACCGGATCGTTGGCCGACGAATACGGCGGCGCGTAGGACAGGTCGATCTCGGCCAGATCGTGCAACGTTTGACCCGCGTGCAGCGCCGCGGCGAGCACGTCGACGCGCTTCTCGACGCCCGCGCGGCCGAACGCTTGGCCGCCGAGCAGCCGCGCCGTCTTTCGGTCGTAAACTAGCTTCAGCGTCATCTCGTGCGCGCCGGGGTAATAGCTCGCGTGATGTTCCTTGTGGATCACCGCCGTGCCGATGTCGAACCCCACCTTTCGCGCCGCCTGCTCCGACAACCCTGTCATCGCGACGGTCGCGTCGAACACCTTGACGGCGAACGTGCCCAGCACGCCCCGGTAAGGCAGCTTCATGCCGAGCGCGTTGGACGCGGCGATGCGGCCCTGCCGATTCGCCGGGCCAGCCAGCGGCATTCGTTGTCCCTGGCCCGTGACCAAATGCCGGGTTTCGATAATGTCGCCGGCCACATAGATGTCCGGGTCGGAACTCTGAAGGAATTCATTCACCACCAAGCCGCCCGACGGTCCGATGGCGAGGCCGGCGGCTTTCGCCAAGGCGACCTCCGGCCGCGCGCCGACGGCGAAAAGCACGATGTCCGCCGGCTCGCGGCGGCCGTCGGAAAGCACGACGCGGCGCTCATCCGGCAGAATCGCCTGGACGCTGGCGCCGGTGATAATCCGCACCTCGTTGCGCTCCAGTTCGCGGGCGACCAGGGAAGAAAAATCGCGGTCCAAAGCGAACATCAGGCTTGGCTGTTGCTCGACAATCGTCGTGGCCAGCCCGCGCTTGCGGAACGCTTCGGCCATTTCGACGCCGATGAATCCGCCGCCGACGATCAGCGCGCTCTGCGCCCGGGGTTCGTCGATGGCGGCGTGCAGGCGATCCATGTCCGGCACGGTCCAGAGCGTAAAAACGTGCGGCGCGTCCGCGCCGGGAATCGGCGGCGTCACCGGGCTGCCGCCCTGGGCCAGGATCAGTTTGTCGTAGGGCAGCCAGGTTTGTTCGCCCGACGGTCCGGCCACCAACACGCGCCGGCCCGCGCGGTCGATTGTGACCGCCGCGGATTGCAGCAGCACCCGGACGCCGTAGCGCGCGTCGAAACCCTCGGGAGTCTGCAACAACAGTGAGGAACGTTTTTCGATGTCGCCCCCGATGTAGTAAGGCAGTCCGCAATTTGCGTACGACACGTAGGCGCCGCGTTCGATGACGGTGATTTCCGCCTGCTCGCTGATGCGGCGGGCGCGGGCCGCCGCCGTGGCGCCCGCGGCCACGCTCCCGATGATGACCAGTCGCGTTTTCATATCTCGATGCTCCTTTTCTTTTCACTCGGCCATGGCCGCGATCAGGGCGGCCATGCCGCGTTCCGCCTCCCGCCGGGCCTTTGGGGAAAGGCGCGCCTGCAGCGCCGCTTCGCAGTTGTCCAAGAGGCCCTGGATCTTCGCCTTGATTTCCGCACCGCCGGCGGTCAGCGAATAATGCTGCACGCGCCGGTCGTCCTGTTCTTGCGCGCGCCGCAAATGGCCTTGCTGCACCAACCCCTCCGCCACGCGGCTCAGCCGCGAAGCCGAGAGGCCCAGCCGATCCGCCAGATCGGCGCCGCTCAGCGTTTCGCCGCGCGGAAACGCGCTCAGGCAATGATATTCGGAGACGCTCAAACCCAGGCTCGCGCGCAAGGCGTCTTCCATGCCCTGACAGCGCCGCTTCAAGGCCATCACCTGGTCGACCAACCGTTCCGTTTTTTCCATCGCGCCGCCCCTTCTAAATTGCCAATAGCAATATTTGCCAGTAGCAAGTTTATGGCCGCGTCCGGGCGCTGTCAAGAGAATCGCGGCGTTTTTCGCCTCGTTTGCGCCGCTCGCCGCTTTTCTTGTACGATGTCCGCGGACTTTTTCGGGTCGAGGCAGTGAAGAATCCGCGGCGTTGGCTCAGTTCCTTGGTCCTGGCTTATCTGGCCGCGGCGTTCGCCGTCGGCGCGGGCTACGGCTATCGCTGGGTGATGGATCAGGCGCTGGTCGGCTACCGCGGCATCAAGGATTTCCAGCTCGAACAGTGCAAAATGCGCGATCTCCGCCGCCGCCTGATTCCCGGTGTGCCGGCCGCGCGGGAACGCATTCTGCGCGAGGAATTCGGCGAGAATCTGCCGGAAGCAGCCGAAATCATCACCGACACACGGCTGGTCAACGTGTGGGAGAAATTCCTGATGGCCATGTTCGGCGTGCAGGCGCTGGGCGTCGCGCTGTATCTCTTTTTCTGGCGCAAGAAATCGCTCGGCCGGCGGCTGGCCGTCGCGGCGGCGTCGCTGGCGCTGGGCAGCCAGGCGCTGCCGCTCCTGATCATGCCCGATGAAGCGCTGCGGTTGGTCCGCCGCTACGGCATGCCGTTTCTCGTCGCCGCCGCCGCGTATCTGGCGTACGAGGTCGCGCGCGACCGCCTGGCCGCACGGCGCGCGACGCCGCCGGCCCTTGCGGAGAAGACCGCATGAGGCCGTTTTACCCGACTGTCAAGAAGATCGCCGGCCTGACGGACGTCGAACCGCTCGGCAGCGGCGGGATGGCCGAGGTGTACCGCGCGCGGCGCAAGGCGAAAAAGGGCGGATTCGTCGCGGTCAAGGTGTTGAAGGACGCGGCGACGTTGGGGCCGGTCTCCGATTATGCGGAGCGCTTCGAGCGCGAGTGCCGCACGGCGATTGCGCTGAAACACCCGCACCTCGTCGCCGCCTACGAGACGGGCGTGATCGACGAGCGGCCGTATCTGGTGATGGAGTACATCGACGGCTTGTCGGCGGACCGGCGGGTGCGGCTCGAGGGGCCGCTGCCGGTCGACGAGGCGCTGGCGATTTTCGCGCAGGTCGCGGAGGCCGTGGCCTACATGCACCGCGAGGGCTACGTGCATCGCGACATCAAACCGTCGAACGTGCTGCTGGCGGCCGGCGGCGTGGCCAAGCTCAGCGATTTCGGGCTCGCGAAAACGGGCGACGACCCGTCGATCACGCTCGCCGGCGGGGTCATGGGCACGCCGCATTACCTGGCGCCGGAGCAGATCAGCGGCCCGCACATGGTGGATCGCCGGGCGGACATCTACAGCCTCGGCGCGACGCTCTATTTTCTGGTCGTCGGCGAACCGCCGTTCAAAGGCGCGACCGTGCCGCTCGTGCTGACGCGGCAACTGACTGACGCGATTCGTTTTCCGGAAAGTTGGACCACGCCGCGTCACCAACGGTTGATCGAGATGATCGAACGAATGACCGCGAAATCGCCGAACGACCGCCCGCAATCGATGGACGACGTGCTGGCCGAACTGGCGTGGGTGAAGAAGGGGAAAGCCGTCAGCCCCGCGCGGCGCCGGGGTGCGGGGCCCATTGCGCGGCGCCGGAAGAAAACGACGCCGCCCACGCCGGCCAAAAACGTATACGCCGACGTGATGCTGCCCGACGAGTCGCGGCGGCTGCTGCGCCTGGCGGCCGGCCGCGTGCTGTTTTACGAGGATGACATCGCCGACGCCGTGTTCTGGCTGCTGCGCGGCCGCATGGAAGTCTTGCGCGGCGGGCGGCGCGTCGCCGTGATCGCCGACACCAAAAAAGTCCTCGGCGAGATGGCGATCGTCAAAGGCACCTTGCGGTCGGCGACGCTGCGCGCCTTGACCGACAGCCTCGTGTTGCGGGTCGGCGCGGAAGAATTGACCGGCTTCCTGGCGAAGAACCCGCGCATGATTCAGTCGATCCTCGCCGACATGGCCGAACGCATCGACCGCACGAGCACCCGCCTGCTCGAAGCCGAGTTGCAATTGGACGACCTGCGCAAGGCGCTCGACCAGGTCGCGGCCCGGCTCGAAAACGGCAAGGGCAAGCCGGGCGAGGTCGCCATGTTGTTGCGCAGCCTGGCCGTCGCCGAAGAAATCACCGGATTGAATTAGTGCCGCGTTGCATTTTCCCCATGCTCGGTGCAAGACGACTCCGGGACGAACGCGTTCGAAAGCGAGGTTTCGCCGCATGCCGCGATTGATCCACGTGCTGCTCAACAAGCAAGCGATCGAGGCGCCGATCAATTCGAGCGTCGCCGAAATGCTGGCCGAGCATCCGCACCCCGGCGAATTCAAGCCGCTGGGTGCGATCATCAACAATCAGCTTTCCGGCCTCGGCCGCCGGCTGCGCGGCGATTCCACCGTCGAAACCGTCGACCAAACGTCGAAGGCCGGCATGGAAATTTATCGGCGCACGGCGGTGCTGCTGCTGACCCGAGCGGTCGAACGCCTCTGCCCGGAATGCCGCCTGCTGGTCGGCCAGTCGATCGCCAACGGCTATTTCTTCCAACTCCGCGGCCGGCCGATCGATCCGGCGCTGGTGAAAACGATCGAAACCGAAATGCTGCGGCTCAGCGACGCCGATCTCCCGATTAAATTTTCGATCGTGCCGGTGGAAGAAGCGATCCGCTCCTACGACGAACGCGGTCTCGACAGCAAGGCCGACATTCTGCGCATGAGCCGTTTGAGCGAAGTGCTGATGGCCAACCTCGACGATCGCATGTCGTTTCCGTACGGCCCGCTGGCGACGCACACCGGCGTCGTGCGGAATTTCTCGTTGATTCCGTACGAAGACGGGATGGTCTTGCGGTTCCCCGATCGCCGCGGCCGTCTCGTGAAACGGCTGCCGGCGCAGCCGCGGCTGTTCGGCGCCTTTCGCGAGGCGCAGCGCTGGAACGAACTGATCGGCGTCGCGAACCTGTCGCAGTTCAATCGCGGCCTCATCGAAGGCCGGGCCGGGCAACTGATCCGCCTCGCCGAAGGCCTGCACGAGAAGAAGCTGATCGAAGTGGCGGACCTGATCGCGGCCCGCCGCGACAAGGCGCGGCTGATCCTCATTTCCGGCCCGAGTTCGTCGGGCAAGACGACATTTTCCAAGCGGCTCGACATTCAATTGCGCGTGAACGGCATCGAACCCGTGATGCTGAGCCTCGACAATTATTATCTCGCGCCGGACGAAACGCCGAAGCATCCCGACGGCCGTCCCGATTTCGAACACATCGAAGCGCTCGACCTGCCGCTGTTGCGCGAGCAACTCCCGCGGCTGATCGCGGGGGAAAAGGTCGAGACGCCGCTGTTCGATTTCAGCGTGCACCGCCGGCGGACCGACAAAACGCTGCCGGTCCAGTTGGGGCCCGACCAGGCGCTGGTCATCGAAGGCATTCACGCGTTGAACCCGCGGCTGACCG
Organism: uncultured bacterium; assembly: GCA_964534375.1. Classification (GTDB taxonomy): domain Bacteria; phylum Lernaellota; class Lernaellaia; order Lernaellales; family Lernaellaceae; genus CAZHPN01. The sequence continues at coordinate 35,811 of CAZHPN010000036.1, forward strand.
AGACGATCGCGCGCGACGTCAAGTTCAAGATTTTCGTCTCGGCGCTTACCCAACTGATGATCGACGAGCACAACCGCGTGTTCACGGCGGACAGCCGCCTGGTGCGGCGCATCGTCCGCGACCGCCTCTTCCGCAACTACAGCGCGCAGGGGACGATCGAAATGTGGGACAGCGTGCGCCTGGGCGAGCAGCGGTGGGTCTTCCCTTTTCAGGAAGAGGCCGACGTGCTGTTCAACTCCGCGCTGATCTACGAGCAGGCCGTGCTGACCACGTACGCCCGGCGCTTTCTCATGGAAGTGCCGCGCGAGACGCCGGCCTTCGTCGAGGCCGACCGCCTGCTGACGTTCCTCGAATTGTTCATCCCGATTTTGCCGGAAGAAGTGCCGGGCACCAGCGTCTTGCGCGAGTTTATCGGCGGCAGCGTCTTTAGCTATTGAGCCGCGCGGTCACTCCAGAATCAGGTAGATGTTCTTGATCAACTGGCCCCAATCGAGCTGCTCCCGCCGGAACCGCGCGGGCATCCAGCCGCCGGTGAACTTTTTTCCCGCATCGTAGGGCTCGACAATCAGCGGGTAGCTCACGGTCATCCCCACGCCGACGCCTTTGTAAACGATTTCCAGGCCCGCCTCGGGCATGGCGTACGGCGTCCACGCGTCGGCGACGCCGCCGAACGTCCGCCGGCCGACGCCGGTCAGCATTGGCCCCGCGCCGACGGAGAAACGCGCCACCGGCCGGATGATCCCGCCGAACAGCCCGGCATAGCGGTACGTGACGGAACTCTGAAAATTGGCGGTCGCGAGCGGTCCGCCCCACGGCAGGTTCTGCGGCGACTCGAAGAGGTTGTTGGTCCACACGACCTGTTGCGCGCCGCTGCTCCAGACGCCGAACGACGTCGAATAGAATTGCGGCGTGCCGGGAAACGGATTGACGAAATACGGGGTCGGCGGCGCTTCGTCGGCGCCCTTGTTCAGCGGCGGGAAGGTCATCGCCGGCGGCGGCGTCGCCTCCGCGTCGGCGGCGGATTGCGCCTCGGCTATGGCGCCGGCGCCCGACGCCGCGAGGAACAGCAGCGCCGCGAACATCCACGGCCAATGCCGCGCCGCCATTGGCTGATCCTTTCCTACAATCCCTTTGTTACTTTAATCCCGACGGCCGCGGGCGCCAAGCCGGCGCAAGAATCCGCGTGAGCTACCAACGCGGATAGTCGACGCCGACGGTTTTTACGCGGCCGGCGGATGCAGCGTCGGGGCTATGGTCTGGCGGGAGAAAAAGCAACGCGTCGCGCCGGCCAAGGCGTTGCTGGCGACCACCGGGCGCGAAACCCGCAAACCGGCCGCGTCGAATCCCCGTGGTGGGTGCTCGACCGCGAGATCCGCATCGCCGATCTGGCCGTCACCGCCGCGGCGATGTTCGGGCTGGAACTGCGTTCGTCGGTCGTCGGCAAAGATTTGAGCGCGGACCTCGCGAATTTCGGCTAATCCAGAAACATCTGCGCATTCGCAAACGCCAACGTCGCGTATCGCGAAAGCCGTAAGTGACGGCGGAAGGACCGTTCCTCAACGTGCGGAAGGATCTCTCGTCGTTCCCGCTGGATGACATGTCGGAAGGGTGGGCACGGCAGAGTTCAGTCCACCGACGGGCCATTACCGTCTGTTTTTTTGTCGGTCTGTGATTTTTTGATGAGTTCACATTTTCCGCTTGACACCATGCAACACGTCTGTTAAAAGGTCACCACCCCAGAAAAATAAAAAATTGAATAGTGCGCCAACGCGGAAGCGGAGGTAGTTATGTACCGTTTGTCGCCCGTGGTTATCTGTGGTTTTGTCTTTGCATTAACCTGCTTCTCTTTCGCGACGTTAGCTTATCCGAACATAAATTCATCATGCCCGCCGGGGAACGACAACTACTCGGGTTGCGTGGGGTACGGAGTGTGCCATGATACCGATGGTGTTTGCATGCTTGGCCTCCAAGGCGCTCAGTGTACGGACGGTTCCGGGCAAACTGTACAACTTTCGTTTTGTTCCGAGAATAGCTCAGCTCAATGTTCGCCGCCGGGGTGCGGTGCCAACGCGATTTGCGACAGTCTCGGGGGGGCTGGGGCAGGGAAGGAATGTTTCGCCGGGGACGCGGGCAATTGCCCAGACTCTGTTTCTCGGGAAAAAGATAGTCGCTACAGCGGAATCATCATCGACGAGCCCGATTGCACCTGGATCGACGGCTATTTCCCCTTCGATGAAGTTGTCGATTCGCCCAACGAGAACATGCCCTGGGACGAAGAGTCGTATTGGGCCTTTTATGCAGGATACCCGCAGAGCCTCTATCCAGAAGTCAACGACGGCTTGAACTACGACCCGACCAACCCGCCGACACGGAAATGCCGGTCGGGGTCGACGGACGGCGGGGCTTGCCAATCCGACGACCCGGGACGAGATGAATGCTATTCGGCCGGTAATCCGGTGCGACTGACCAACGGACGAAAGTGGGAAAAACCCGTCGATTTCACGTTCCGGTTGCCAAACGGCGACGAAGTCGAGTTCTGGCGGAAATACTCGAGCACCGAGGATATTGCAGCCCTCGTGCCCCTGGGAGATCCTGGAATAGGCGGAATTTCTCAGGCCGCCGGGTACTTTGGCCCCGGCTGGTCGCACACATTTCGGTATTTTATTCCGGACCCGGGCGAATCGTTCATTACGATGAACGTGAAGAATCCTTTGAATTCGCCAAGTTGCACGCCTACGCCGCCGCCGAACAACGGCGACCCCACCAGCGCAATTCGCGTCGTGACGCCGGACGGGGAGATTGTTTCGTTCCTTATCGAACCCAACCGGGTCATGGCGAAGGATCCGAGCGAGCCGGACTTCGTATACATGGACTGGAAGACGGGAGTGAATCAGTACACTGCGGCCGCCGGCGGTTCTTTTTCCCCAGGCTTGCCTCTGCTCCAGCAGCACTACCGTTATCATTTCCGCACGTTGTATCAGGTGGCGCCGAGCCTGCCGGATGGGAGCCCCGCAGGCCCCAATTGGGTGCGGATGGGACATATGTTTTCGGACGAGGAAACCGGATTCTCTTATTATTTCGACATATACGGGACGCTTCGAAAGATTTTGAAGGACGGCGCCGATTGGTGCCTGGTCTACCGCGAATCAGATGTCAGCCCGGGCGGCTCGCCCGACATTCACTACTTGTTCCTGCCCACGTCCACTAATCCCGCGGGATTGGGCCCGTGGTCCGGGTTTGACGTGCAAATGCACGTCGCTTCGGCCGCACCTTGGGCGACAGTTCTTTATGTCACCGGACCGACGTACACGACAATTACTCCCGGTTCCAGAGGCAAGAAGACCGCCCCTCCTTTTCATCGTGCTGACTACATCTATGACGCCAACGATTCCTTGACGACCGTTACGTACTACAATTTGGCAGGCACGGCAGACGGCCTGAGTTATTCATACGGCTACGACGGCAACCCGCCGGATCGAACTCGAATAAAAATGGGCTCGAAGGCGAAATCGAAATCGAAGTCGCGGAGCCCGTATCCACCTTCGCTCACCAACATTCAGCAATGGCAAAACAACGCCGAAATATATTCCAACACGTACGTCTACCAAAGCCCGTATGGTTTTCCCGTGGTTACGACTGAATCGCGCGACGGCAATACCCTGTTCGATTTCGCTTATACGTGGACGACTCTTGCCGGTTCGCCTTTCATCTCCGAGACGGACGTCACCGAGCATCTAACGTCGACGGTGACGCAAACGGCGGTGAACCAGTTTACGGCGTACAACTACAATCAAGGAGCGCTTTCCGACACCCTGCCGTCGCTCATGAGCAATTTCTGTTCCGGATGCGGCGGCAGCCAGGGCAATTCGTATTCGTGGCGCGACTCATCGCGACCCAAACATGTTCAAGACGCCATGGGCCAAAGCGATTGGTGTTACGTATATGGAACCGGGCAAAACGCTTGGGAAGACGATGTTCAGCCGGCGCTGGACGCTCGATTCGTGTACATGCGGCAAGCAATATGGTGTCCGGGCACGCCCACCTTGAACTCCCCCTGCCCGGCGGTGCCGGCGGCCAATTGCCGCCAATACCTCCTTTCGTATGACAGTGTCGACCCGTACGACGATACCCAGGTTCCCGCCCATAAGTATCATGGATATGGCACGGGCAAGCTGTTGCACGTCGCGGGGCCGGGCGTGTTCCAGGGTCAACAGAAAACAACCAACTACCAATATTACGAATCGGACCAGCCGATGCAGCCGCGACTTGCCGTTGCCGACGTCAACGGTTGGACCTGGGTAAGCGCCGGCGGCGGCTTGTATCAGTGGAACCCCGCGGACTACGTGGAGCATTTCGGCTGGAACGGCTTGATTCCGACTTGCTATCAAAACCCCGAACAAAACAGCTCTCTGGCGCCAAACGCGACCGAAAACGCGTGCGTTGGCGACGCAACTCAATTCGGCTATGACAGCGATGAAGGTTGGCTGGCGTCAACGCAATTCGCCAACGGTGAGGCTTTCTATTACGCCAACTACAATGACGCCGTCGGCCGGCCGCGAACCGCGACCGATTCAAACGGCGTGAAGGTCATCGTCCCGGCGCGTGTCAACGACTTTGAGACACCAACCCCAAAGAGATTAGTGTAGTTAT
>CAZHPN010000037.1:0-39159 GCA_964534375.1 uncultured bacterium
AAGGCCAACGGTGGCCAAACGCTGCCGGAATTGAGCGTGAAAGTTCTCAAAGGCTCGCAGCGGCCGCTGCGAACCAAAGAGATGATGGTCGCGCTGCAAAAGGTCGGCTGGCAGACGAGTTCCGCCGATCCGCAGAAAATTGTGTACAAGACCCTGTACCGGATCGAAAAATCCGGCGTCGTGATCAAAGCGGAACCGGGAAAGTTCACGGCGCCGAAGTAACACGGCGGCGCGGAATCGGTTTCGCTTCCTCTTCGTCCGCTTGCCGCGGGTCGCCGGGCGGCGTAATTTTGCCGCCATGAATCCCGCCCCGTCGACCGAATCGTTGCCGAAATTCGCGCGGCGCGACTGGCTGCTGTTCGGCGGCTTCGCGCTGCTGAAAATCGTCGTCCATTTCGCGACCGACGGCGCCGGCGCGTACGGCTATTTTCGCGACGAACTGTATTATTTGGATTGCGCGCGGCATCTCGATTGGGGCTACGTCGATCAGCCGCCGTTGTCGATTTTCGCGCTGTGGGCGACGCGCGCGCTGCTCGGCGATTCGCTGCTCGCCATCCGTTTGCCGGTGGCGTTGTGCGGCGCCGCGACGCTGTGGCTCGCGGGCCTGATGGCGCGCGAAATGGGCGGCGGGCGGTTCGCGCAGGCGCTGACGTGCCTGGGCGTGGCGGCCGCGCCGATTTTTCTCGCGACGGGCAGTTTTTTCTCGATGAACGTGTTCGACCAGTTTTTCTGGGCGCTGGCCGCCTGGCTGGTCGCCCGGTTGTTGCGCACGGACGACGCGCGGATCTGGCTCTGGTTGGGTCTGGTGGTCGGGCTCGGTCTCGAAAACAAATACAGCATGGGTTTTTTCGCGGGCGCCTTCGTCGCCGCGATGGCGCTGACGCCCCTGCGCCGGCAGTTCGGCCGTTGGCAACTTTGGGCGGGCGGGGCGCTCGCGGCGGCGTTGTTTGCGCCGCACGTGGTCTGGCAGATGCGGCACGGCTGGCCGACCTTGGAATTCATGCACAACGCCCGCCTGTACAAGAACCTGCCGCTGACGTTGCGGCAATTCGCCGGCGGGCAATTGACGCTGGCCGGTCCGCTCCAGGCGCTGCTCTGGGTCGCGGGCCTGCTGTATGGTTTGATGGCCAAACGCGGCCGCGCCTTCGCGGCGTTCAGTCTCGCGTATTTCATCCTGTTCGCGGTTTTTTATGCGACCAACGGCAAGGTTTATTACCTCTCTCCGGCGTACCCGATGTTGTTCGCGCTGGGGTCGCTGTGGTGGGAGGCGCGGCTGGCGTCGCGGCGCTGGGCGCAGGCGGCGGCCCTCGCGCTGCTGGCCGCGAGCGGCGTCGCGCTGGCGCCCCTGGCGCTGCCGATTTTGCCGCCGCCGGCGTTTTTGCGTTACCAGGACGCGCTCGGCATCCGGGCGCCGCAGCAGGAACGCGCGCACGGCGGCCTCCTGCCGCAGCACCTGGGCGATCGCCTGGGCTGGCCGGAATTCGCGGCGATGGTCGCCGCGGCCTACGGCCGCCTTGACCCGGCCGACCGGGCGAATTGTGCGATATTCACGAGCAACTATGGCGAGGCCGGCGCGATCGATCTCTTCGGTCCGCGCTACGGGTTGCCGCCCGCGATTTCCGGCCACATGTCCCATTTCTTGTGGGGCCCCGGCGCCGCGACCGGCGACGTGATGCTCGTCTATTGGGGCGAGCGCGACGAACTGGCGAAACTGTTTCGCGAAGTGACCGAGGTCGCGCGCTTTCGCGACCCGTTCGTCATGGAACGGCAGAACGATCGCCCGCTGTTTCTCTGCCGGGGGTTGCAGGCGCCGCTCGCCGCGTTGTGGAGTCAGTTCAAGATCTATCGCTGACCGGCGTCCGCGCTATTCGACGCAGCACATCGTGAAAATCAAGTAAATCGGGTCCGGCGTCAGCGTCAATTGCATCGTCGGCGCCAGCACGACGGCCAACTGCGTGCCGTCGATCTCGTAGCCGGCGACTGCCGCCGCGGCGGCCGGCGTCGGCAGCGACAAGGGATATGACGTATCCCATTTTCCGCGGCCGTCCCACAGCGCCAAACCCAGCTTGTCGTGGTCGACGAACGCGAGCGCATACACGTCTTGCGGCAGCTGCAACTTCGCCGAAAGATCGCCGGCGAATTGCATGGCGCCGAAGTGTTGCATCGCCGTCAGGTACGCCGCGAAACTCGGTTTCGGCGTCGGCGCGCCCGGAGGAGTGTTATAGGGATAGGCGTATAAACCGAAATAGTTTTCGGTCGGCGGACTGCCGCCGCTGCCGTCCCAGAAATCGTACCAATAGTACCCGGCGACGCCCCGCGTGGCCGCCAGGAAGAACGATCGCGCCAGGAAGCGCGCCTGGTTCTGGTCGCCGATGAGCAGGCTCGGCCAACCGATTTCGGTCAGTTCGAGCGGCTTGTCGCCGCAGCCGGCGGCGGCCAACTGCGCGCGCGCCGCGTCGATCTGCCCGGCGACGCCGGGAAAATCGAAGAAGAGCAGGTCGAAGCCGGCCTCCGGCGCCCATTGCTGCACGAAGGTGTAGGGGTGGATCGCCATCGAGTCGAAGTACTGGCAAATGTCCGGCACGGCCTGGGCGACGCGGCCGATGTAGTTGTACATGCCGTGCAGAATCGTCCACCCGTCGAACGAACTGATGCCGCCGAACATTACTTCGGCGTCCGGACACGCCTGCTTGATCGCCGCATACGCCGCTTCGAGCATCAGCCCGTAATGCTCGGGGTCCGGCAACGGCTGCCAGAAGCGCGAGGTGTTTTCCTCGTTCCAGACCTCGTACCGCTTGATGTGCTCGCAGTAGCGCTCCGCCACGGCGCCGGCGAACGCCGCCCAAGTTACGGGGGCGATTTCCGACGTGTCGCCGTCCGGCATCGCCCACGAGACGCCGTAATCGAGCAGGGCGATGAAATCGAGATTGTTGGCCTGCGCGATCTGGTAAAAGCCGTCGCACTCGGTCCAGTCCCACTGGCCTTCCTGCGGCTCGATTTCGCTCCACGAAAAATCGCGGCGCAGTCGCGCGACGCCGAGCTGAGCGTCGCCGGCCAGCTCGAAAGCGCGCGTCCAATCCGCGTCCGACCAGCCGGACATGTGGGTGACGATCCCCGCCATCTGCCCCAGCGGCAAACCGCTCGCCACGAGACCGGAATAAATGGCGGAATCGTCGTCGTCGGCCGGGGATTGATCGTCGTCGGCCGGCGACTGATCGTCGTCCTGGCTATCGTCATTGTCGTTGTCGTCGTTGTCGTCATCGTCGTCGTTGCCGATGTCCGTGTCGTCGTCGCTGGCCGGCGGCGCCGCGGATGACGCGGCGGTGCGCCCCGACGAGCCGCAGGCCAGGCCCAGCAAGGCGATGAGCAACAGCATCCAGACCCAAGTGCCGACGCCGCAGAATCTCGCGTTCACGGTGTTTCCCCCGGAGTTGCCTTGCCGGCCGGCAAGCGCTTGCCAACGGTCGCCTATCTTATTACGCAACTCCCGCCGACGACAGACGCCCCCGGCTGGTCCGCAGATTTTCCCGACGTAGGCCTCGGGAACGTCGCCGAGACGGATGGGCCTGTCCTCTCGGCTCCGCGGCATCGATCGCCGTGGGCGGCCCTTCACCGCTGCACGACATACGCCCGCCACTTGCCGATCAGGCGGTCGTCGGCGCGGACGACGAGGCGGGCGTCGTTGCCCTCGATCGTTTCCTCCAGCACCTGCGATTGCGTGCGGACGTGATGCAGCACGTCCTGCCGGGCGAGGGGAACGAGCAGCACCGTTTGCCGGCGGTCGCGGCCGAGAAAATCCGCGAAAGCCCGGCGCAGGTCGTCGAGGCCGGCGCCGGAGGCGGCGCTGACCGCGACGCTGCCCGGGTGATTGGCGACCAGGCGCTCGACCCAGATGCGCGAGGCGACGCGGTCGATCTTGTTGAAGACCGGCACGATCGGCTTTTCGGCGGCGCCGATCGCGGCCAGCGTTTCCATGACGGCCGCCGTTTGTTGCTCCATGCGCGGGTGGCTGCAATCGATGACGTGCGCGAGCAGTTCGGCGCGCTGCACTTCTTCCAGCGTCGCCTGGAAGCTCTCGACCAACTGGTGCGGCAGCCGCTGAATGAAGCCGACGGTGTCGATCAGCAGCGCCGGGACGTTGCCGGGCAGCCGCGCCTCGCGCACGGTCGGGTCGAGCGTGGCGAAGAGGCGGTCCTCGATGAAGACGTCGGCGGCGGTCAGCGCGCGCAGCAGGGTCGATTTGCCGGCGTTGGTGTAGCCGACCAGCGCGACGGTCGGCACGCGGTTTTTTTGCCGCGCTTCGCGATGCCGTTCGCGCGTCGCGCGGACTTTTTCCAGCCGGCGCTTGAGCACGGAGATCCGCGTGCGCATCCGCCGGCGATCGACCTCGAGGTCGGTCTCGCCCGGGCCGCGCGTGCCGATGCCGGCGCCTTGCTGCGACAGGTGCGCCCACATGCCGCGCAGCCGCGGCGCCAAATATTGATATTGCGCCAATTCGACCTGCAGCCGGCCTTCGTTGGTGCGGGCGCGCTTCGCAAAAATGTCGAGAATCAACGCCGTGCGGTCCATCACCATCACGCCCAGGCGCTCTTCGAGATTGCCTTGCTGCGCCGGGCTGAGGTCGATGTCGAAGATGACGCAGCGGACCGGCGCGGGCAGGGCGGCCAGACCCTCTTTGATGCGCGCGACCGTGCCCGAGCCGATGAAGGTCGCCGGCGTCGGCCGCTTGACCTCGCAGGCGAAACTCGCGGCTTCGACGCCGCCCGCGGTGTCGAGCAGCCGGCGCAACTCGGCCAGGGATTCGGCGACGGTTTCGCGGTCTTCGTTGCGGACGCGGCAGCCGACCAGCGCGGCCGACGAGGGGTCGGCCGCCGCCGCGGGCGCCGCCGCGACGGCCGGCTCACCCGGCCATGAAGCCGACTTTGATCGTTTTATCAATGTGGATGTTGGCGATCGCGTGTTTGTAAATGAGATGAAGCCGAGCGGACTCCACCACCACGCAGTAGTTGTCGAAGCTCTTCAAGTGGCCTTCAATCACCTTGCCGGTGATGAGTTCGACCGTCACCGGGACCCGTTCTTTCCGCATCGAGTTGATAAATTGGTCTTGGACGTTGATCCGGACCTTTTTCGCCGTGCGATCCTCCCCGATCATGACCACCTCGCCTTCGTGCGGGCCAAAAGAAAGCCCATTTAGCGAAACGTAAGCGCGCCCGGGCCGAAAATCGCGCGCACATCTTCGGCCAAATCTTCCGTCGGACGCAAACCTTGCCGCGCCGGCAGGGCGAATGTCGCTTCCCGCCCGTCCGGCAGTTCGAGATGTATATACGCCCGGCACGAGCCGGGATGACGATTCACGCATTCGGCCAGGCGCTGCAAGTGAGCCTTGGACAGACCGACTGTGCGAATTCGCAGATGCACTTCATTACTGCACAATTCGGCGGCTTTCACAAGAGGAATCGCCTTCTCGACCAGCAAGCCGTTGCCGCCGTCGCGCACGTCGACCTTGCCGAACAGCAGCACCGGCTGGTCGACGTTCTCGAGCGCCGCCGCCGATTTCTCGAGCGCCTCGGCGAACAGCGTGACGCGGAACGTCGCCGTCAAATCTTCGGCCGCGCCGGCGGCCCACGGCTTGCCGGTCTTGGTCATTTTCTTGTCGAGGCTCGTGATCAGCGCGGCGATGCGCACTTCCTTGTCCGTCTTGATTTCGCGCAAGCGGGCGCCGTCGACGGTCGCGAAGCGTTCGATCAGCGACTTGAAATGGTCGAGCGGGTGGCCGGTGATGAAGAAGCCGAGCGCTTCTTTTTCGGCGCGCAGCATTTCGTCGTGCGTCCAGGGCGGGACCTCGGGCAGCGGGGCCGCGGCGGGTTTGCCTTTCCCGCCTTTGGGCGGCGCGAGCTTGCCGAAGAGGCTCGTCTGCCCGGCGTCGCGGTCGGCCTGGCGGCGGGAAGCCTGCTCCATCGCGTTTTCCATCGCGGCGGCGAGGGCGGCGCGGTTCTGCTCGACGCTGTCGAACGCGCCGCATTTCACGAGGCTTTCGACGACGCGTTTGTTGACCTTGCGCATGTCGACGCGCTCGGCGAAGTCGTCGAGGCTGGCGAACGGGCCGCCGGCGCGGCGGGCGTCGATGATGCACTTCACCGCGCCCTCGCCGACATTCTTGACGGCGGCGAGGCCGAAGCGGATGCAGCGCTGGCGATCGACGGTGAAATCCTGGTCGCTTTCGTTGACATCCGGCGGCAGCACGCGAATGCCCATGTCGCGGCACTCGGCGATCTTGGCCATGACCTTGTCGGAGTCGTCTTTTTCCATCGACATCAGCGAGGCCATGAACGCGGCGGGATAGTGCGCCTTCAGGTACGCGGTTTGGTAGGCGACCATCGCATAAGCGGCCGAGTGGCTCTTGTTGAAGCCGTACTCGGCGAACTTTTCCATCTGGTCCCAAATCTGCTCGACGGTGGCGGCGGCGAATTTCTGTTTGGCCCCGCCCTGCTGGAACTTGATTTTGAACGGCGCCATCTTTTCGATTTTCTTCTTCGACATCGCGCGCCGCATCAAATCGGCTTCGCCCAGGCTCAGGCCGCCGATGACGTGCGCGGCCTGCTGCACCTGCTCCTGATAAACCATCATGCCGTAGGTCGGTTCGAGGATTTTCTCGAGTTCCGGCAGCGGGTAGACCACCTTTTTCAGGCCCTTTTTGCGGTCGACGAAATCGTCGATCATCCCCGAGCCGATCGGGCCCGGCCGGAAGAGGGCGGCGATGGCCGTGAGGTCCTCGATGCTGTCGGGTTTGATGCGCACCAGCAGGTCGCGCATGCCCGGCGATTCGAATTGGAACACGCCGGTGGTCAGGCCGCGGCCGAGCAGCGAATAAACCGCTTCGTCGTCGAGCGGAATGCGATCGAGGTCGACGGTTTCGCCGAACGAGTCGTGGATGATCGCCAGCGCGCGCTGCATCACGGTCAGCGTTTTCAGCCCGAGGAAGTCGAACTTGATCAGCCCGACGACCTCGACGTCGTTCTTGTCGTACTGGCAGACGATCTTGCCGTCTTTGTCGAGCATCAGCGGCACGTCGCGGCCCAGCGGCTGGTCGGAGATCACCACCCCGGCGGCGTGCGTCGACGGGTGCCGCGGCAGACCCTCCAGGATTTTCGCGTGGAACCACAGGTCGCGGGCCCAGTCGCTTTCGCGCAGCAGCCGCTGCAGGTCCGGCGTCTTCTCCGCCTTGTCCAGCGTCATGTTCAATTCGTCGGGGATCAGCCGCGCCACGGCGTCGACTTCGCCGTACGAAAAGCCCATCGCGCGGCCGACGTCGCGCACGACGAGCTTGGCCTTCATCGTGCCGAAGGTCGCGATCTGCGAGACCATGTCTTTGCCGTACTTTTCCGAGACGTAGCGAATCACTTCGTCGCGGCGGTCGGCGCAGAAATCGACGTCGATGTCGGGGTTGTCCTGCCGTTCCGGATTCAGGAAGCGCTCGAACAACAGGTTGTAGCGCAGCGGATCGATGTTGGTGATGCCGAGCGAATACGAGACGAGCGAACCCGCCGCGCTGCCGCGCCCCGGTCCGACGGCGATGCCCTGCTCCCGCGCCCATCGAATGAAATCCTGCACGATCAGGAAATAGCCGGCGAAACCCTTCTTGGCGATCAGGTCGAGTTCCATTTCAAGCCGTTCGGCATACGTCGTTTCGACTTTCGCCCACGGGCCGTCGCGCTCCGGGTCGTGCGTTTCGCGCAAGGCGTGGAGCCGCTTGACGAGGCCGGCGCGGCCCGCCTTCGCGAAGGTGGAGGCGAGGTCTTCGCCGGGCGGCGTTTCGTAGTTGGGAAACACGTGCCGGCCCAGCGGCATCGCGAAATTGCAGCGTTCGGCGACCTCGCAGGTGCGGGTCAGCGCCTCGGGGATGTCGTGGAAGAGGGCGGCCATTTCGGCGCGGGTGCGGAAGTAGACTTGATCCGTGCTGAAGTGAAAGTGTTTCGGCTCGTTGATCGTCGCGCCGGTCTGGATGCACAGCAGCAGTTCGTGGCTGCGGGCGTGCTCCGGTTCGAGATAGTGGGCGTCGCAGGTGGCGACGAGCGGCAGCGAAAATTCTTTGGCGAGGTCGAGAATCGCGGCGTTGGCTTTGTCCTGCTCGGGAATGCCGTTGCGCTGGATTTCCAGGTAGAAACGGTCGCCGTAAACCTGGCGGAACCAGTCGAGCGTCGCGAGGGTTTTCTGGCGGCCGTGATCGAGGATCGCGCGCGGCAGCATGCCTTGCAGGCAGGCCGTGAGGCAGATCAGGCCGGCGCTGTGCTTTTCCAGAAGTTCCCTGTCGACGCGCGGCCGGCCGAAGAGGCCCGCGGTCCGGCCCTCGAGGTGCGCGGCGTTGACCAGTTGCAGCAAATTGCGCCAACCCGTTTCGTTTTCGCACAGCAGCACCTGGTGAAACGGCCGCGGCTGGTCGTTGCCTTTGTCCAGGCGGCTGCCGGCCGCGACGTAGACCTCGCAGCCGATCAACGGCTTCACGCCGTGGTTTTTTGCGTGCTGATAAAACTGGATGGCGCCGTGCAAATTGCCGTGGTCGGTGATCGCCACCGCCGTCTGGCCGTCTTTTTCGACCTTCGCGAACAACGGTTCGAACTTGATCGCGCCGTCGAGCAGCGAGAACGCGGTGTGGACGTGCAGGTGGACGAAGTCAGTCGGCATATCTCAGCGGACCTTCCATCAGGGCCGGTTGGCCGTTGTCGGGGCAAAAACTTTTCTGGGGGACCTGCGGGACGTCACGCGACCATCCCGATGGCCTCAAGCAATTCTTCGGGTTTCGACCAATGGGAAACCTGCGATAGGCCTTCGACAAGGCGAAAGTCTTCGGGCGTCCATACATCGAAAGTGTCGTCAAAGAGCGAGACGAAATTCACCGCTTCCGGCCCCACTCGCAAATGACTCATGTCGTGACAAGCCGCGACCACATGCTCGGCCACGCCGCGCGCCGCCGCCTTGCTGCCCGTGCTGAGCACAAAAACAAACGAACTTTGCAGGGGAGCGCGGACGTGAAAATCAACCGACCATATCCTGCCGGACCTTCCGGGCTGGCGATGGCCGCGTTCGAACGGGACCTCTTTTTCAACAAAATAGTCGCCGACTTCGTCCGTCACCGTCTCGATGGTTCTGGTGCGAAACGTGAACCAGAGATCCGATACGCGCAGCACCGCCTGCGAGAGCCTGGTGAGCGCGGACGTGAGGTCCGTCTCGTCACGGACTCGAACGTTGAGCATTCCTTGGTATATTTCCACGCCGTGGGTCAGCGCGATGTCCTGCAATAACTGGTTCTGTTTCGGGCTGCGCCGTTGCGCCGTCGTCTGCATCCGCAGCCAGCGCAACGTTTCGCCGAGATCGGTCAGCGTCGGCGTTTGCGCATTGGCGGCGAGAAACAAATCCACGCGGTCGCCGTCCGGATAGAGGTAGGGTGTGCGGATTTTTGTGTAGTCGCCGTGACCCGTACAAGCGAAAAGCGTGCCTAGCTGTTCCTGTATGACGACGCAAGGTTCTCTCATGGGAACAACCTCCGTTGCGCAGGCGGAACAGGCGACAGTTCGCCAATGTGATTGATCCTGGCTTCTGCGCAAAACTGTCTCCAGGCGTTGATCGGGTCGGTCGGTGGCGCGGTTATGTCGGGCGGGGCATAAGCCTTCTTGTCCCTCGTGACCTCGCTCCAGTAGTGTTTGTGCGTCTCGCCGACATATTCGCAATCCGGGTTGTGGTGGTCCTTTCCGAGACACAACCCGTAGATCCGGCCGGCGCCCCGGTGGATCAGTGCGAAGGAAAGCGTCTGCGCCTCGGCGTTGCAACTTCCTCGGATGAACAGTGGAAAACCCGGACCGGAGGACAGGTCGATGCGGAACTCAACGGACGGTGAATGGTCCTCGTCTTCCGACCATGCAATGTTCCCAGTAATTAACTTGCTCTCGTCGTTTAAAATCGCTTCGAATTCGCCGACGGTCAGCCCCACTCTCGCCTCCAGTTTCTGTTCCTCCGCGTCTCGAATCCAACCAGCTTCTCGCCGTTGCGAGTATAACGCGCCGTATTTCAGATCGCACTCGTCGTCTACTGGCTATTCCCACTCGATCGTGCTCGGCGGCTTCGACGAAATGTCGTAGACGACGCGATTGATGCCCTTCACTTCGTTGATGATGCGGTTGCTGATCCGGCCCAGCGTGTCGTAAGGGATGTGCACCCAGTCGGCGGTCATGCCGTCGACGCTGTGCACCGCGCGCAGGGCGCAGGTGTTTTCGTAGGTGCGTTCGTCGCCCATCACGCCGACGCTCTTGACCGGCAGCAACACCGCGAGCGCCTGCCAGATTTGGTCGTACTGGTTCGTTTCCTTGAGTTCGTGAATGAAGATCGCGTCGGCGTCTTGCAAGATGCGCACGCGCGCCGGCGTCACTTCGCCGATGATCCGCACGGCCAGGCCCGGGCCGGGGAAGGGGTGGCGGCCCACAATATCCGCCGGGAGGCCGAGTTCGCGGCCGACCTGCCGCACCTCGTCTTTGAACAGTTCGCGCAACGGCTCGACGAGTTCGAGGTGCATTTTTTCGGGCAGCCCGCCGACGTTGTGGTGACTTTTGATCGTGGCCGACGGCCCGCGGTAGGAGACCGATTCGATGACGTCCGGGTAGAGCGTGCCCTGCGCCAGGAACTTCACGCCTTGGATCTTGCGCGCTTCTTCCTCGAAAACGTAAATGAACTCGGCGCCGATGATCTTGCGCTTTCGCTCCGGGTCGGTCACCCCGGCCAGCTTGTCGAAGAAACGTTTTTCGGCGTCGACGTACACCAGGTTCATGCCGAAATGCCGCGCGAACACGTGCTGCACCTGCTGCGCCTCGCCTTTGCGCAGCACGCCGTTGTTCACGAAAATGCAGGTCAACTGCTCGCCGACCGCCCGGTGCAGCAGCGCCGCCACGACGGCCGAGTCGACGCCGCCGGACAAACCGAGAATGACGCGCTCGCCGTGCAGCCGCGCCCGCAACTGCTCGACCGAGGTTTGCACGAAGTTCGCCATCGTCCAGAGCGGTTTGGCGTCGCAGGCGTCGTACACGAAATTGGCCAGAATCTCCTTGCCGCGCGGCGTGTGGTGCACCTCGGGGTGGAACTGCACGCCGAACCAGCGCCGCCGGCGGTCGGCGATCGCCGCGAAAGGCGAGTTGTCGGACGAAGCGATGGCGACGAAGCCCGGCGGCAGTTCGTCGACGCGGTCGCCGTGGCTCATCCAGACGTCGACGGCGCCGCCCGCGTCGAAACCGGCGAACAGGTCGCCGTCGTCGTCGACGATCAGTTTGGTCCGGCCGTATTCGCGTTCCGCCGCGTGCGCGACCTTGCCGCCGAACAGGTGGGCCATGAGTTGCACGCCGTAGCAGATGCCGAGCACCGGCACGCCCAGTTCGAAGACGAGCGGATCGCAGCGCGGCGCGTCGGCGGCGTAGACGCTGGCCGGGCCGCCGGAGAGGATGACGCCCTTGGGCGCGAATTTCCGGATGGCGTCGGCGGTCATCGTGCACGGATGGATTTCGCAATAGACGTTCAGTTCGCGCACGCGCCGCGCGATGAGCATCGTCACCTGCGAGCCGAAATCGAGAATCAGGATTTTTTCGGAATAAAGGTCCGTCGTCATGGTCGGTGGCCGTCCTTGTCGCTTTCGGCGAGGGGAAGGCCCTCACCCGCCTCGCCGCGCTCGGCGACCTCTCCGTGGGGGAGAGGTTCAACCGATCTGGTAGTTCGGCGCTTCCTTGGTGATGATCACGTCGTGCACGTGGCTTTCCCGCAAACCCGCCTGGGTCACCCGCACGAACTTTGCCCGGGTCCGCAGTTCGTCGATGTTGCCGCAGCCGGTGTAACCCATGCCGCTGCGCAGGCCGCCGAGCAACTGGTAAATGACGCCGCCCAACGCGCCGCGGTACGGCACGCGCCCTTCGATGCCCTCGGGCACGAGCTTCTGCGGCGAATCGACGTCATCCTGGAAATACCGGTTCTTGCCGCCCTTGGCCATCGCGCTGAGGCTGCCCATGCCGCGATAATATTTGTAGGTGCGGCCCTGGTAGAGGATCGTCTCGCCCGGCGCCTCTTCGGTGCCGGCGAACAGCGAACCGATCATCACGCAATGCGCCCCCGCGGCGATCGCCTTGGTCACGTCGCCCGAGTACTTGATGCCGCCGTCGGCGACGACCGGCACGTCGTATTCCTGCGCCGCGCGGGCGCAATCGTCGATCGCGGTGATCTGCGGCATGCCGACGCCGGAAACGATGCGCGTCGTGCAAATGCTGCCCGGGCCCATGCCGACCTTCACGCCGTCCGCGCCGGCCTTGATCAACGCGACGGTGGCCTCGCGCGTCGCGACGTTGCCGGCGACGATCTGCGCGTCGGGGTAGGTCTTCTTGAGCCATTCGACCATCTGGATGACGTGAATATGGTGGCCGTGCGCCGTATCGACGCAGAGCAAATCGACGCCTTTGTCGATCATCGCCGCGGCGCGCTCGCGTTCGGCCGCGCCGACGCCCACCGCCGCGCCGACCCGCAGGCGGCCGCGATGGTCGGTGCAAGCGTGCGGGTGCTGCCCGGCCTTGATGATGTCCTTGATCGTCATCAGCGCTTTGAGGCGGTTGTTTTCATCGACGACCAGCAGCTTCTCGATGCGGTGGCTGTGCAGGATGCGCTTGGCGTCTTCCGGCGTGGTGCCGACCGGCACGGTGACCAGTTTGGTGGTCATCACCGACGACACCGGCGCGTCGTAGGTCTCGACGAACCGCAGGTCGCGGTTGGTCAGAATGCCGACGAGCTTGCCGTCCTCGATCAGCGGCACGCCGGAGATGTTGTGCTCGCGCATCAGCGCCTGCGCCTCGCGGATCGTCGCATCGGGCGCCAACGTGATCGGGTCTTCGATCAGCACCGACCGCGCCTTCTTGACGCGCTCGACCATGGCCGCCTGTTCGGGGATCGGCATGTTTTTGTGCACGATGCCGATGCCGCCTTCCTGGGCCATGGCGATGGCGGTGTCGTCTTCGGTGACGGTGTCCATCGCCGCGGACAGCAACGGCACGTTGATCGAAAGGTTTTTCGTGACTCTCGTGCGCAGGTCGACATCCTTCGGCAGGAGGGCGCTTTCGGCGGGCGCGAGCAGCACGTCTTCGAAGGTAAGGCCTTCTCTCAGGTCCGGGTTGATCATTTTTATCTCCTTCGCCGGCGCTGGCGCGCTATTTGAGGACGTCCGTGATCGGGCGGTCGATCATCTCGCTGAAGGGCATATCGAACAGCGCCCTTCCTTGCACCGTGACCGGCCAGCGGTACGAATATTCGCAGTGGATTTGTTTATTGTCCGGCGTCCGGGTGCACTGGATCCCCTCTGCGGTCAGCGGAATGCTGCGCTCGGCCGCCAGCGCGGCGACCTTGCCGACGATCTGCTGGTCGGTAAGGTTCTTGGCGTTCACCATTTGCAAATACAGATCCTGGCGCAAGCCGAAATTGTCGATGTACTTGGGCGCGATCGTCACGCCCGCAAAAATCATGGCCGCCGCGACCAGCGACAGAAACGCCGTAACCGAATTAAACTTGCCCCCTGCCGAAGCGATCAGATGGCCTCGCATCGCGTCCTCCCCAGGTTGGGACTATGTTTCGGAGGTGTGCGCCGTTTTGCCGGTGCTTTTTGCCGCGCGCGCATTGTAAGACGCCGGCCTCACGGGGTCAACCAGCGGCCTTCCGTCGGCGGCCATTCCGGGCACAGCGCCAGACCTTGCAGCAAGCCGCCCTCGGTCACCAGCAAGCGTTCGGCGCCCAGCCGCTGCAACGCCTCGCGGCAGATGATCGCCCCGGCCGGCATCAGGTCTTCGCGGCCCTTTTCCAGACCCGGGAGGCTGAGGCGGTCGGCCGCCGGCATCGAAACGAGCAACGCGAGCAGCTCCTCGATGCGCGGGGCGGTCAGAACGACGCCGCTGAGGCGCGCCGGATCGTAGCGCTCCATTTTCAGGTGGATCGCCGCCAGGGTCGTGATCGTCCCCGCCGTGCCCACCGGCGGCCCGAACGACGCCACGCCGTCGAGGCGATCGAGCGCGCCCAGCGCCGCCTGAACGTCCGCCGCACATGCCGCTAGTTGCTCCGGCGTCGGCGGATCGCTCTTCATGTGCCGGTCGGTCAGGCTCACCGAGCCGACCTCGACGCTCACCGCGCCCGCGAAGTCGCGGCCGCGAATCTTGGCGAACTCCGTCGAAAAACCGCCGATGTCGATCAGCACGAACGGCTTGTCGCCCAAGCCCGCTTCGGACGACGCGCCTTGGGCGCTCAACTGCGCCTCGAATTCGCCGGCGATCACCACCGGATCCAGCCCGGCGTCGTCGGCCAGCGCTTGGAGAAATTCGCCGGCGTTCGTCGCGCGGCGGGTTACGCCGGTGCAGGCCGCGCGAATCTCGACCGCGCCGTACGACCGCGCCTCGCGCGCCAGGTCGCGGGCCGCGGCGGCCGTTCGGGCGAGCGAAACCGGATGCAGGCGGCCGCCGGCGAAGTCGTCGGCCAGCCGGGTGATCCGGCGTTTGATTTGATCGGTGCAATATCGGCCTTTTTCGAGGCGGCACATCAAAACCCGCACCGTGCCGCTGCCGATGTCCATCGTCGCGATTTTCATGGCGCAGGACTATAGCAAACGGCGGGCAGGGCGGCAATCCGGCTTTTGTCTGGCAATTCGGCGCTGCCCGCTACCGGTGGAATAATGGGTTCGACCGAAACACAACATGTGGTGAATAGTTGTGTTTTCAGCTTCGGGGACCGATGGCTGCCCGACCTGGATCGGCGCGTGGCGCACGTGAGCGACGACCGTGCCGCACAATTCTCAACCGATCGTGTTTCTCCGGCGGCGGCAAGTAGAAGCCCGCGACCTGTGGACGGAGGCGGCCGGCGCGGTGCTGCTGGGATTGGTTCCTTCAGCGCTCGAACAACTCGACTCGCTGCCGGATTTCTACGCCGGATTTTTCCGGCACACCGAGTGGAAGGCCAAGCAAAAGGCGCCGGCAATGGCCGGAGTTTAGCGGCTGAACACCGCACATTCCGGGACGAGCCCGTCAGGGCCGCCGGTAGCCGCTGCCGTTGCGCGGGCCGACGCTGGCGGCGCGGCGGGCGCCGGCAGGCCGCCCGTTATTGTAATAATTGTAATAACGGTGATGATACGGTGGGTAATAGTAGTAGCCCGGCACGACCCACACGTCGGGATAGCCGCCGGCGTAGTAACCGTTTCCGTTGTCGCCGCCCTGGTCGACGATGACGTTATTGTAAGAAGATTGGCCCTGCTGGTCGGGCGGCATGTTGAGCACGTAGGTGTAATTGTCGCGCGCGGCCGGCGCCGGCGCCGCGTCGTCGGCCCGCTTTTCGGCGGTCTGCGCCGCGTCGACCAAGTCTTTGTTTTGTTCCTGAACCGCCTGCAACGCGGCGGAATTCCTCTTCATTTGATCTTGGAGCTGAAGGATGGTCTTTTGCTGTTCGATGATCTGCTGCTGCACCGCTTCCGCCTGGCCGGCGGCGACCGGTTCGCTCGCGGCCGGCGCGGACCTGGCGTTGCAACCGACGGGCAGGCACCCGGCGATAATCGCCAACGCCAGCGCCATAACAACCAGGATGATCGACTTCATGCGTCTCATCTCCTGACCGGCGAGCTGTCGTCAACGTCGGCCGCAGCCGAATCGCCTTCCTCGCCGCTATTTTCGACACGTCTATTGCCGCATGAGTTCAAGCAATATGCAATCGAAATCGCTCGGGTCGACGGCTAAATCTGGACCCCGTGACGTACGGCGGCGATTTTTTTGCCCGGATTCTTAACTTTTCGCGATTTTCGCCGCTCTAATTTTCGAACATTCCAATGGCCACCCTGTTGCTGGCCGAAGTAAGGAGCACTAGTTATGAAAATTTCTTGGGCAAAACTTGCGCTAGCGGCGCTGTTCGCGGCCGCTTTTCTGGTTCCCGTGGCCGTTTGGGCCGGCTCGGGCGACGGCACGTGTCCCGCGCACGGCAAAAACATGGACCAGCGCATCGCCGCGGAGGCGGACCGCATCGCGGAGAAACTCAGCCTGACGCCGGATCAGCGGACGCTGTTCGTGGACATGCGAACCGCCCAGTTCGGCCTGCGCAAAATGATGCACGCCGCGCGGAAAGTGGCGACGGACCCGGCGACCGCGAATGCGAAGACCGACGCGGCCACGACGGCGCAGCCGGACATCGCCGCGGCCCGCACGGCCGTGATGAAAGCGAAGGAGGCGTTTGTCGCCTCGCTGAACGCGACGCAGAAGCAGCAATGGGAGGCGATGCGCGCCAAGTTTCAAGAAAAGATGAAAGACCATTTCGATCGCCAGCAGACCGACCCGGAGCCTTCGGCGCAACAACCAGAATGATCGTTTAGAAATCCGTTCGGCGGCGGCCTGGTCGATCGATTGGGCCGCCGCCGGCCCGTCGCGAACTCGAACAGAGGATTTCGGAAGTGAAAAAGTTCTTGATTTCAGGTTCCGAAATTTCCGCCGCCCGGCGGGCCGGCGTCTCGCGGGATTCGGCCGGCGCGCCGCTTTCCGACGGCCGGCTGGCCGTGCTGCTGTGGGCCGCGCGGGGCCCGCGCAGCAAATGGACGGCCTCTCGCTTTCTCGAACTTTTCGATGCCGGCAAGGTGCAGGCGCAGCAAATCTCGCCGTTTGGCGATTACGAAATCGAGATTCCGGAAATCGAGTTTTGAGTTTTTCCCCGCCACGTGCATTGCCGTAAGCCCTCACGCCCCTGTATACTCGGCCGCGCCAACTGCGTTTCGCCCGTCGCGTAGTGCGGAAGAGGGCGGCGCGCAACGATCTGCGTCCACATCACGGGCTGCCCGACTTTCCACGCAACGCGGGAGACGCTCCATTCAAATGACGCGGCGTGAAATGACGAAAACGACTATCTGGCTCTTGCCGCTTGTCGCGCTGGCCTTGGCGCTCGGAACCGTCGTGTCCTGCGGGAACCGTCACGCCGGCGCCGCGGGCGGAGGCGAAGCGAGCGACGACGACGCTTCGCCGGCGGATGACGACACGGCGCAGACCGTGTGGATCGATCCGACCTCCGGTCTGACGTGGCAGAATGGCGCCACGGTCGGCGCGGAATCCTACGTCTGGCAGGACGCGCAGAATTACTGCGCGGGCCTGAATTGGGACGGCGCCGGCAATTGGCGGCTGCCCACGATCTCCGAACTGCGCAGCCTCATCCAGGGCTGCCCGACCACGGTGACCGGCGGCTCCTGCGGCGTGACCGACCAATGCCTGCGCGCCGATTGTTGGAACCCAACGTGCAGTTGCCCCTATGGCGGCGGTCCGGGGCCGGCTTGTTCGTACTGGCCGGCAGAATTATCCGGCTCGGTCGGCGCCTATGCGTACTGGTCGTCGTCGCCGGTCGCCAACCGCCCGCGCTTCGCCTGGCTCGTCCAGTTCTACTCCGGCTACATTGGCGTCAATGAGGTCGGCTACCCCGCGCTGGCGCGGTGCGTGCGATAGAGGTCGTCGTGAAAAAACAACGTTGGTTGTCCGTCGCCCAGGCTTGGTCGATCGCCGTCGTTTTCGCCGCCGCCGCGGCGCTGTATCTCGCCTGCGAGAGCGCCAAACCGGCCGCCGGTCCGCCCGCGCTGACGACCGCCCGCGCGCGCCTCAAACACGTGATCGTCATCATGCAGGAAAACCGGTCGTTCGACCACTATTTCGGCACGTTTCCCGGCGCCGACGGCATTCCGCGCGACGCCGCGGGCAATCCGACCGTCTGCATTCCCGACCCCGCCTCGGGCGGCTGCGTCAAGCCGTTTCACGACGTCAACGACGTCAACGCCGGCGGCCCGCACATCCATTCCGCGGCGGTGGCGGACCTCGACGGCGGCAAGATGGACGGCTTTTTGGCGCAGCAACAATCGGGCAACGTCGGCGCCGGCTCGTGCGCCGTTCCCGACAATCCGGGGTGCGCCGGCGTGCAGGCGGGCGTGGACCGCAAGGACGCGGTCGGTTATCACACCGACGCGGAAATCCCCAATTATTGGACCTACGCGAAGAATTTCGTCTTGCAGGACCGGATGTTTCAGTCGAGCACGTCGTGGAGTTTGCCGGCGCACCTGTTCATGGTGTCGGAGTGGTCGGCGCAGTGCACGGCGCACGAGCCGATGAGTTGCGTCAGCAATCTCGATTTGCTTTCGTGGCAGGAAGCCCAGTTCGATTTCCCGTGGACCGACCTGACCTACCTGCTGCACAACGCCGGCGTGTCGTGGAAGTACTACCTGACCGAAGGCGACGAACCGGATTGCAGTCCGGGCGCCGAGGACTGCGCGCCGGCGCCGTTGCGGGTCGCCGCGCCCTCGATTTGGAACCCGCTTCCGGCGTTCGACGATGTCGGCGAGGACAACGAATTGGGCAATATCCAGAAAATCGACCAATTCCTCGTCGATGCGAAAAACGGGACGCTGCCGGCGGTGAGCTGGATCGTGCCCGACGACGTGGTCAGCGAGCATCCGCCGAATGCGGTCAGCGCCGGCCACGCCTACGTCACCGGCCTGATCAACGCCGTCATGCAGAGCCCGCAGTGGAACGAAACCGCCATTTTTCTGGCATGGGACGACTGGGGCGGCTTTTACGATCACGTGCCGCCGCCGGCCGTCGACGCCAACGGCTACGGTTTGCGCGTGCCCGGCCTCGTCATCAGCCCGTATGCGAAGCGCGGCTTCATCGACCATCAGACGCTCAGCCTCGACGTCTATGGGAAGTTCATCGAGGATCTGTTCCTCGGCGGGCAACGCCTCGATCCGAAAACCGACGGTCGCCCGGACTCGCGGCCGGATGTGCGCGAGAATATCTCCGTTCTCGGCGATCTGCTCGACGATTTCGATTTCAGCCAGGCGCCGCGCCCGCCGCTGGTGTTGCCGCAGGAGAAGGAAAGTTGACATGATGACGGCAAATCGCCGGCGCGTGCTTCGCCCATTCGAGACCTCACGATGGGCATCGCCGCGGTCGGTTGCCTGACCGATTCCATGCGCGGGGCCGGCTCGCCGCAGGCGCAACGCGTGATAGTTTCCCGCCAAGTCGATCTCGAGGCAAAGAAGAAACTGGCCGATCGTTTGTGCGGACTCGCGCCGATTGTTGGCTAAACGGGCGTTTCGCCGTCGCGAGTCGTCTCAATAATCGGCCTCAATTAACCGTTGACATTCAGTGTCGAAAAGCGTATGTTCGGCCGCGATGTAAGCGATTCTTCCGAGAATCCGCGTGAAGGTTCACGCTCCCGGGCCTTGGAAAAGCTCCCGGATTTTGTTCGAAGAGGTTCCGTTTGCCGTTCGCCTTGGACGTATCAAGGGTAGGATTAGAAGAATAATAGCATGCAATTTGAAGAACTTAAGTTGATCGCACCACTGCTGAAGGCCATTCGGGAACAGGGCTATGACACGCCGACTCCGATTCAGGAGATGGCGATCCCGGATGTCCTCGCCGGCCGCGACCTGCTGGGCTGCGCCCAGACCGGCGCCGGCAAGACCGCTGCGTTTGCCCTGCCGATTCTCCAGCGGCTGCTCGCGGCCGGGATCCCCTTCGGCAAACGCCGCATCCGGGCGCTGATTTTGGCGCCGACGCGCGAACTCGCGGCGCAAATCGATGAATGTTTCGGCGCGTACGGCGCCCACACGGGCCTGCGGCACACCGTCATTTTCGGCGGCGTCCGGCAGGGTCCGCAGACGCGCGCGTTGGAACGGGGCGTCGATATTCTTGTCGCCACACCCGGCCGCTTGCTCGACCTGACGCACCAAGGGTTTGTGGACCTGCGCTTTGTCGAGACGCTCGTGCTCGACGAGGGCGACCGGATGCTCGACATGGGCTTCATCGGCGACATCCGGCGCATCGTCGCCAAAACGCCTTCGAAGCGCCAGACGCTGCTGTTCTCGGCGACGCTGCACTCCAATGTCCGCGACCTCCTCGC
Source organism: uncultured bacterium (assembly GCA_964534375.1). Taxonomy (GTDB): domain Bacteria; phylum Lernaellota; class Lernaellaia; order Lernaellales; family Lernaellaceae; genus CAZHPN01. The sequence continues at coordinate 19,960 of CAZHPN010000037.1, forward strand.
CGGCTTGCTCGACAACCCGGTGGAAGTTTGCGCCACGCCGGCGGCGACGCCGGTCGAAAGCATCCGCCAAGCGGTCTATTTTGTGGAAAAGTCGAACAAAATTCCGCTGCTCGTCCATTTGCTGACGCAGCAGGATTTGCGGCGCGTGCTGGTCTTCACGCGGACGAAGCACGGCGCGGACGCTGTCGTCCGCAATCTGGCCCGCGCCTCGGTGTCGGCCGACGCGATTCACGGCAACAAGTCGCAGGGCCAGCGCGAGGCCGTTTTGGAAAATTTCAAACGCGGCAAGTCGCGCGTGCTGGTGGCGACGGACATCGCGTCGCGCGGGTTGGACATCGACCACGTCACACACGTCGTCAACTTCGACATGCCGCATGAGCCCGAAGCCTACGTGCACCGCATCGGCCGCACCGGACGAGCCGGCCTCTCGGGCATCGCGCTCTCGTTTTGCGCCATCGACGAGCGGGCCGACCTGTCGGCGATCGAGAAGCTGATCCGGACGCGCGTGCCCGTCGAAGACGAGCACCCGTTCCGGTCGTCCGTGCCGGTCGTCATCGCGCCCCGCAAGGTTTTCTCGAGCGCGAAACACGGCTCCGGCCGCCGCATGCCCAGCCGGTCTTCGCGCCGCGTCGCGTCGCGGTAGCTGGTGTCACCACAGAGACACAGAGACCACGGAGAATGAATTAGCAATAATCTCTAATCTCTGTGCGCTCTGTGGCTCTGTCGTTCAATCCGCAATCCGCAATCCGCAATCCGCAATTTGCTTTGGCCGAAGGCCGCGTCGCGCTCTCTGCGTTTAAAATTCTCTTGATTTGCCGGCTGCGCCGATGTTAATCTAAACGCGAATCAAACGATCATTCGAGCGCGACTGGCGGGCGATCTGCCGTCAGCGGTCGGCGCGGGCGGCGACGCCAAGGAGTGCCCCATCAAAGCCTTCGCCGTAGTCGTCAACATGAAAGCGCGGAAGGTTCGCCAATCCACGCTGGACATGATCAGCCAGCACGTGGACGTGGACGACGTGTACGTCACGCGCACAATCGAACAATCCGACCAAAGCCTGGACGAAATCATCGAAAAGAAATATCCGCTCGTGCTCTCCGGCGGCGGCGACGGCACCGCGATGCGCATCATCGAGCAGATGCGCCTCAAGGTCGGCCGGAAAAACGCCGCGGGCGGCCAATTTGCGGTCCCGAGATTCGGGTTGCTCAAGCTCGGCACGGGCAACGGCTGGGCGGGGCTGCTGGAGACGCCGGCGCGCGTGGCGCCGATCTGGGCGTTGCGCCAGATGCGCGAGCACGAGATGAAATTCACGCCGTTTAACATGATCGAGTCGGAAAACCGCCTTTGCCACTTCGGCGGGTTCGGCCTGGATGCGCTGATCCTCAACAACTACATCGACCTGAAAAACCGCTTCAAAAAAGGGTTCATGTGGAAGTTGAGCAACAGCATGATCGGCTACCTCTGGGCGACGTTCATGATTTCGGCGCCGCAGGTGGTGATTCGGCGTTTCGCGATGAACGTGCGCATCGTCAACAACAGCGAGGAGCCCGTGTTTCTTGTCGGGCCGGACGGCGCGTTCGAGCAACTGCCGCTCAAGAAGGGCGAGACGCTCTACGAAGGGCGCACGCTGATCGTCGGCGTCGGCACGACCAGCAATTACGGTTTCAAACTGAAGATTTTTCCCTGGGCGTGCGCCAAGCCGGGCTACATGAATTTGCGGATCGGCGACACGAACGTCCCGCAGATAATGGCCAACGTTCGCCCAGTTTGGGCCGGCCGCCCTGGCGTGCCGGGCCTGAAAGACTGGCTGGTCAAAGACGTGATCGTCGAATCCGAGAAAGAGATGCCCTACCAACTCGGCGGCGACCCCGAGGGCTACCGCACCCGCGGTCAATTCAAGGTTTCCGACTTCACCGTGGACATGCTCGACTTCCGCCGGCCGTAACGGCGAGACGATTCACGCTTCTTGTCCCCGTGTCGCTCGCAGCCCGACCGACCGGCCGCTACGATGCCGCGCGGCGTTCCTCGGCAAAGCGCGTGCGGGCCGAGGCGGCCAACAGCGCGGCCGCGTCGTCGGCGGTTAGGTTCTCGGTGTTGAGGGTCAGGTCGTAATTCGCGGGATTGTCGATCTCCGCGCCGAAGTGCTTGCGAATGAAGGTGCGGCGGCTGTTGTCGGATTTGCTGACGTATTTCAACGCGTCAACATACGGCACGTTCTTGATCTTGGCGATCTGCTCGGCCCGCAGTTTGAGCGGCGCGATCAGCCGGATGCGCCAGACGTTGAACTGCGGGTCGCCGCCCAGGATAAAGCTCGCCCCGCGGCCGACGATGACGGCGTTCCCATGCTTGCCGATCGCGGTGATCGTCTTGACCAGGTGCTTGAGGTAGTCGTCCAGCCAGAGCCGGCGCTGGTTGGCCCAGTCGGCGATCCAGTCCTCCATCGTCGAGCGCCAATGCTCGTCGACGGTTGCGACCATCGCCTCGCTGATATTGGCGCTCTCGGCGATCCGCTGGATGATCTCGTGCTCGAAATGATCGAAGCCGAGTTCGCGCGCCATCTGCTCCGCGATCGCCGAACCGCAGCAGCCGGTTTCCCGCGACACGGTGACGGTCCGCGGCGGACCGGCGGGCGCGCGCGTCTCCATCGCCCGTTGCAGGTTCCACTTGCGTATTTGCTGATCCAGAATATGGTCGATCGATCGGCTCCGAATGTGCATGCTTCTCCCCTTCCTTTTGTCTCACCCGGCAATTCATCGATAACGATGGGCGGCGGCGACCGCAATGCAGGGAATACCTGAGCGCAGGGCGGCCCGGGTTTCGCCATTCGCCAGTCAACATTCTGCATTCCGAATTTCGGCGCTTGTCTGCCTGGCGCGGCCGGCATAACGTAGGCCTCGCACCCTCGGCGGAGTTTTTACATGACCTATTTTGCCGGCAAAACGGCAATCGTGACCGGCGGCGCCTCGGGCATCGGCCGCGCGCTGTGCCGGGAACTGGCGCGGCGCGGCGTCGCCGTGACCGTCGCCGACATCAACGAAGACGGCGCGCAGGCCGCCGCGCGGGAGATTCGCGAAACCGGCGGCAAGGCCGTCGCCGCGCCTCTGGACGTCACGGATCGCGAAGCGGTCTTTGCGCTCGTCGAGCAAGCCGGCCGCCTCGATTTCATGTTCAACAACGCCGGCATGTGCATCGAAGGCGAAATGCGCGACATGGATTTCGACCTCTGGAAACGAATCGTCGACATCAATTTGTGGGGCGTGATTCATGGCTCGGCCGCGGCCTACGCCAAGATGGTCCGCCAGGGAGCGGGGCACATCGTCAACGTGGCGTCGGCCGCGGGCCTGATGCCCATCCCGACCCAGGCCGCGTATTCGATGACGAAATTCGGCGTGGTCGGTTTGACGCAAGCGTTGCGCGTCGAGGGCGCGGAACTCGGCGTGCGCGTGAGCGCGGTCTGTCCGGGCTTCATCGACACGGCGATGCCGGGCAACGCGCCGGTGCTCAACGTGCGGCGCGAAGACGTCCTCGACAAGCTGCCGTTCAAGCTGTTTCCGCCGGAGCGGCTGGCGGAGATCATCCTGGCCGGCATCGCGCGCAATCGGGCGATCATCGTCGCGCCGTGGTACGTCCGCTCGCTTTGGTGGGGATATCGCCTGTGCCCGACGCTCCTGGAGTTGACCATCGGGCGTTGGGCCGTGCGCGAATTTCGACGGCTCCGGGAAGTTTGAGCGAGCGCGGGCGGGCGTCCCGCCGACTTCTGATCGTCTACTCTCCGAGCTTCCGCGGCGGTTCTTCGCGCCGCAGCCCCTCGTCGAAATCCTTCCACACCGGCTCTTTCCCGGCGGCGGCGATGGCGCTCGCGACTTCGGCGGGCGAACGGGCGTCGTGGACGGCGAACTGGTCTCCGCTCGCCGATTCGGCCTGGTAGCCGCCCACGGACGTCTTGCTGCCGGCGCTCATGCGGGTGACGCCGAGGGGCGCCAGGCGGTCGCGCAGGGCGGCGGGTTCGCGCGTCGAGATGACGATTTCGGCGTCGGGGAACGCGAGGCGCAGAGCGACGATCATGTGCGTCAGGTCGCGATCGGACGCCGGCTGCGGCGGGGCAAAGCCGCCCGCCGCGGGCCGCAAGCGCGGAAAGCTGAACGCGACGCGGCTGCGCCAGAAACGCTTTTGCAGATATTGCCCGTGCAGCGCCAGCGCCAGCGCTTCGTCCCGCCAGTTTGCGAGGCCGAGCAGCGCCCCGACGCCGAGCGTGCGGAACCCGGTCTCGCCGCCGGCTTCCATCGCCGCCAGCCGCGCATCGAAATCGGCTTTCGGGCCGTTGTGCAGCGTCGCGTACAGCTCGCGGTCGTACGTCTCCTGATAGAGCGTCAGGCTGTCGACGCCGACTTGTTCGAGGCGCCGGTACGCCCCGATATCGGTCGGAAATACCTCGATCCCGATCCCGGAGAAACGGCCGGCGAGGGCGCTTGCGACGGCTTCCAAGTCGTCGACCGAAAACGCGCCGGGGGCTTCGCCCGAGACTAGCAGGATGTGGCGGAACCCTTCGCGCCACAGCACATCCGCCTCGGCGAGGGCCTCGTCGACGCTCAGCCGGCGGCGGACCACATGGCGCGACCGCGCGAAGCCGCAGTAGACGCAATCGTTGACGCAGTAATTCGAAAGATACAGCGGGGCGTAAAGTTGGACGACCTTGCCGAAGCGGCGGACAGTCAGCGCCGCGGCGCGCGCGGCCATCTCTTCGAGAAATTCGTCCGCGGCGCGTGCGAAGAGCAGCGGCAGATCGTTCGGGTTCGCCCGCCGAATCGCCGCCGCGGTCTGGTCGCGCGTCGCCGCGTTTTGCCGCGCGCGGATTTCGCGCCAATCGACGGCGCGCAATTTGTCGGCGAAAGTCACGGCGTGTCGTTCCGCAAGAATCCGGTCAGCGGGCTCGACGCGCGCGCGTGCGCCGTCGTTTCGGCGGCCCCGGCGAGCCGCGCCAGAACGCCGGCCTCTGCCGCCAGTTTGAAGGCGCGGGCCATTTGCACCGGGTCGTCGGCGATGGCGATCGCGGTGTTGACGAGCACGGCGTCGGCGCCCATTTCCATGGCCTCGGCCGCGTGGCTCGGCAGGCCGAGGCCGGCGTCGACGACGACCGGCACGGTCGCCTGGGCGATGATGATTTCGATCTGGTCGCGGGTGCGCAGGCCGCGGGCGGAGCCGATCGGCGCGGCCAGCGGCATTACGGTCGCGCAGCCGACGTCGGCGAGCCGCCGGGCGAGAATCGGATCGGCGTTCATGTACGGCAAGACAACAAAGCCGTCTTGGACCAGCCGTTCGGCCGCCTTGAGCGTCTCCACCGGATCGGGCAGCAGATAAGTCGGTTCCGGCGTGACTTCGAGTTTGATCCAATTGTTGCCGGTCGCGGCCCGCGCGAGTCGCGCCAGGCGCACGGCCTCGTCGGCGTCGCGCGCGCCGGAGGTGTTGGGCAGCAGCCGGTATTTGGTCAGGTCGAGGTGGGAAAGCGTCGGGTCGTGCGGGTTCTGCAAGTCGACCCGGCGCAGGGCGGCGGTAACAAGCTGCGTGCCGCTGGCGTCGAGCGCGGCGGCCATGACGCGCGGGTCGGGAAATTTGCCGGTGCCCACGAGCAGACGGCTGGCGAATTCGACGCCGGCGATGACGAGCGGACCGTGTTCCGCGGGCATGTGCAACCTCCGTTCGCCCGTAAGAGCGCCCTTCCGGGCGCGATCGAGAAATCGCGCCCGGAAGGGCGCTCTTGCAGAGGGATCAGCCTCCGCCGACGAAGCGGACGAGTTCGATGACGTCGCCGTCGGCAATCGGGGTTTGCGCGAGGCGGCCGGGCGCGACCACGTCGCCGTTGCGCTCGACGACCAGGTTCGCCGGCGGGACGTTCAGCAAGGTCAGCAATTCGCCGACCGTCGCCGCACCGGAAATTTCGTGCGCCTCGCCGTTGATGGAGATACGAATCATGATGAAACTCGATGAGGAACTTTAAACACAGAGAGCAAGGAGGCGGGCACAGAGAACGCAGAGGAACTGAAGCAGCAAATCTTCCGTTTTCTCTGTGCTCTCTGTGTCATCGCTCTGTGCCCCCCGTGTTTAGATTTCTCAGTCACCTTTCACCCTTTGCCGGTACGTCCGTATCGCGCACAGGTCGCCGCACATCGTGCAGACCTCGTTGTTCTTGTCTTCGCTGGCCTGCCGGCGGGCGCGGGCAACGGTCGGGTCGACGCACAACGCGAACATCTTTTCCCAATCGAGATCGCGGCGCGCGCCGCTCATCGCGCGGTCGCGCTCGATCGCGCCGGGCACGCCCTTGGCGATATCGCCCGAGTGCGCCGCGATCTTTGCGGCGATCACGCCCTGCCGCACGTCTTTGAGATCGGGCAGCGTCAGGTGCTCGGCGGGCGTGACATAGCAAAGGAAATCGGCCCCCGCCGCCGCCGCCACCGCGCCGCCGATCGCCGACGTGATGTGATCGTAGCCGGGCGCGATGTCGGTGGTCAGCGGGCCGAGCACGTAAAACGGCGCGCCGTCGCACAGTCGCTTCTGGATTTGCACGTTGGCGGCGACTTGGTCGAGCGGCACGTGGCCCGGGCCTTCGATCATCGACTGCACGCCGGCGGCGCGGGCGCGGCGGGCGAGGTCGCCCAGGACGATCAATTCCTCGATCTGGCCGCGATCGGTCGCGTCGACGACCGAGCCGGGGCGCAGCGAATCGCCGAGCGACAACGTCACGTCGCATTCGCGCGCGATTTCCAGCAGGCGATCGTAATATTCATACAGCGGGTTTTCCGCGCCGTTGGCTTTCATCCAGGCGGCGAGGATGCTGCCGCCGCGGCTGACGATGCCCATGACCCGGCCGCTTCGTTCGAGCGCAGCCAGCGCGGCCCGCGTCGTGCCGCAATGGACCGTGATGTAGTCGAGGCCGGTGGCACATTGGCGCGCGATCTCATCGAAGAGTTCGTCGACGGTGAAGTCGATCAGGTCGCGACCCTGGCAGGCGAGGGCGGCCGACAGGCAGTAGATCGGCACGGCGCCCATCATCACCGGGCACGCGGCGAGCAGCGCCGCGCGAATCGCGTGCAGGTCGCCGCCAGTGGACAGGTCCATCATCGAATCGGCGCCGGCCTCGATCGCGACGCCCATTTTGACGAGCTCTTCGTCGATCGAAAAATGGCTGGGGCTCGTGCCGATGTTGGCGTTGATCTTGGTGCGCAGGCCTTCGCCGATGCCCATGGGGTGAAACGTGCGCCGCCGGTTCTGCGGGATCACCACGCGGCCCGCGACGAGGCGGGCGACGAGGGTCGCGACGGGCATTTTTTCGTCCGCGGCGACGATCTGCACGGCCTCCGGAATCGCGCCGCCGCACACGGCGTCGAGCAGGGTCGTCATGCTGCGCTCCTTCGCGTTAAGCAAAAAACTCCCGGGTCGTCACGACCGGGAGTTTGCCATGCGCCGCCGCAAGAAAATCGCCGAACGCGGAAACTTCCTACGCGGGCATTACCCCGGTCAGGTTCAAGGGGTGGCTTCTCAGCGCGGTGCTGCCCACCGGCGCCCCCGTTCCCGAACCGGATAGTAGTGCGGCGGATTCGGATTGTCCAGCGGAGATGGAGCCGCGGGCTGTGGTTGCAACGACCGCCGTCCCGGTCAATAATGACGCGCATCACGTCAAAGGCGACCGCTTATGCGAATAAATCGTCTGCGCCTCGATAATTGGCGAAACTTTCGCGCTGTGGACGCGCCGCTGCAGAAGCGTGTTTTTCTCGTCGGACCAAACGCTTCGGGCAAGTCGAATTTCTTGGATTCGCTGCGGTTTCTTCAAGACTTGGCCATCGACGGCGGAGGCCTTCGTGAAGCGGTGAACCGGCGGCGGGGCGTGGCGAAAATCCGTTGCCTGGCAGCCCGGAGGCCGCCCGACGTCGCGATAAAGGCCGAAATTGTTGACGATTCGGAAAAATCAGCCGTGTGGACGTATCACGTGGTGTTCAATCAGGACAACAATAGCCGACCGATCGTCAAACAGGAGTTCGTGGCGCGCGGCGGGGAAACATTGCTGCAAAGGCCGGACAAGGATGACAGAGCGGACCCGGAGAGGTTGACGCAAACCCACCTGGAACAAGTGAACGCGAACAAAGAGTTTCGCCCGATCGTCGAGTTGTTTCGATCAATAAGATATTTGCATATTGTGCCGCAATTGGTGCGCGATCCGGGACGCTATGTGGCAAAGGACAAGGATCCGTTCGGCGGCGATTTCCTCGAACAAGTTGTGCGGACTACGCCGAAGACCGCCAGCGCCCGCTTTCGCGCGATCGCCGCCGTCTTGCAGGCGGCAGTCCCGCAACTCAAAGAGGTCAAGATCGAACGGGACGAGACGACGGGCGAACCCCATCTGATGGGTCGGTTTGAAAATTGGCGGCCCGGCGCCGGTTGGCAACGAGAAGACCAATTTTCCGATGGAACGCTGCGCATGATCGGTCTGCTCTGGGCGGTCTTCGAGGGTTCCGGTCCGTTGCTCTTGGAAGAACCGGAATTGTCGCTGCACGCCGGCGTCATCCGCCATCTGCCGCAGATGTTCGCAAAAGTCGCGCGAAAAAAAGGACGACAAATCATCATCAGCACCCATTCGCCCGAACTCCTGTCGGATCCGGGAATCGCGCCCGATGAAGTGTTGATGTTGCAACCGGACGCCGAAGGAACGCGGGTCGGGACGGCGGCAAACGATGCGGAAATCGTTGCTTTGCTGGAAGGCGGCTTGTCGATCGCGGATGTTGTGATTCCGAAGACGGCGCCGCCGAACGCGGAACAATTGGCTTTCTCTTTCGAATCCGATTGATTTCGGCCATGGCGGAAAAACGGATAAATTTGGTCGTGGAAGGCTATCCGGACGCGCAGGCGGCGACGAAGATTCTGCGGTATTTGAACTTTTCAACGGAAACCGTCTTCAATCGCCGCGGCAAATCACGAATTGACGAAAAACTTGCCGGTTTCAACTCCGCCGCCAGATCTACGGGAGCCTATTGGTTTGTGCTGCGCGACATGGACACGGACGCCGATTGTGCGCCCGATTTGCGCGCGAAGTTGTTGCCGGCCCCGGCGGCGTCCATGTGTTTCCGCGTCGTGGTGCGCGCAATTGAATCGTGGCTGCTCGCAGATCGGGAAACCATGGCCGCGTTCCTTGCCGTGGCCCTGGCCAAAATCACAGGGTGGCCCGAAGCGCTTCCCAACCCGAAACAATACCTTATCGCCCTCGCGCGGACGTCGCGCAGAAAAGAGATATGCGAAGGAATGGTTCCGCGTGAGGGGAGCGGCGCGAAAGAAGGCCCTGAATATGCGTCGCTGCTCGGCCAATTCGTCGACCAAAATTGGCGGCCGGAGATCGCGGCAAAAAATAGCGACAGTTTGAGCCGTTGCCTGCGAAGTCTTCGAGCCTGGAAGTGAACGCCGACGGCGATAAGGCGACAGAAACCTTCTTCCGCGCCGGTTGATTGACCCGCGCGCCGTTTCCTCCGATACTCGGCGCCCAAGAGCGGAAGAGGCTGGGAAGAAGGGGTTCGCATGAACGCTCGCGAGCGTCGCGCCGCGCTGGCCATCGCCGAAACGCTGCTGCCGGCGGCGGAATTCAAACGGATTTCGTCTTTGGTGCTGCCGGATTCGGGGTTCGGTTACGACGACTTCGGGATGGAAAAGGAATCGGCGATTCTGGGGTACGCGGCCGGCTATTACGTGTACAAATACTGGTTTCGCGTTGAAAGCTTCGGCCACGCGAACATCCCGGCGGCCGGCCGCGCGTTGCTGACGCCGAACCATTCCGGCGTGCTGCCGATCGACGGCGCGATGATGTGGGTCGATTTGCTGCACAAACTCCGGCCGCCGCGGGTGATGCGGGCGGTCGTCGACAACTTCATGGGCTTCCTGCCTTTCGTGAGCACGGTGATGTATCGGACCGGGCAGGTCGTCGGCGCGCGCCGCAATTTTCAAGATCTGCTGTAGAACAACCAGATTGTCGCCGTGTTTCCCGAGGGCGCGAAGGGCACCGGCAAGTTGTATTCGCATCGCTACCGGCTGCTGCCGTTCAACGTCGGGTTTATCGAACTGTCGTTGACCTACAAGGCGCCGATTGTGCCGGTCGCCGTCATCGGCGGCGAGGAGCAGGCGCCGATGCTCTACGACATCCGGCCGATCGCCCGCGCGCTCCGGTTCCCCTATTTCCCGGTGACGCCGTTCTTTCCGCTGCTGGGGCCGCTCGGCGCCGTGCCGCTGCCGGTCAAGTATCATATTTATTACGGAACGCCGCTCCATTTTCACAAGGAATATCCGCGCGAGGCGGCGAACGACCCCGAGACCGTGCGGATGCTCGCCGACAAGGTGCAGATGATCATTCAGGGCATGACCGACGACGGCCTGAAAAAGCGCGACGGCGTCTTCGGCTTGATCGGGCGCGGCGTGTCGTTCGGCGATGTGGAGTGAGGAGATTGCCTTTGCACAACGCGATCATCATTCATTCGCAGGACAACGTCGCGGTCGTCATCGCGCCGATCGCCGCCGGGGAACGGATTTCCGCGGCCGGCCGCGAGTGCGTCGCCGCCGAACCGATTCCGCAGCATCACAAGGTCGCGCTGGCGCCGATCGCCGCGGGCGCGCCGATCGTCAAGTACGGCGAAACCATCGGCGTCGCGGCGCGGCCGATCGCGGCCGGGCAGTGGGTGCACACGCACAACCTGACGTCGGCGGAGGAGTGACATGGGCTTTTGGGGATACCGCCGGGCGAACGGGGCGTGCGGCGTGCGCAATCACGTCGCCGTGATCAGCTCCGTTGTCTGCGCGAACGGCGTGGTCGAAGCCATCGGGCGCGCCGTGCCCGGGGTCAAGACGCTGACGCACGGCGAAGGGTGCGGCCGCGGCCCGGCGGACACCATCCTGGCGGTGCGCGTGCTCGGCGCCCTGGGCCGCAATCCGAATGTGGCGGCCGTGCTGGTCGTCGGCCTCGGCTGCGAGGTGGTGAAGCCGGAGTTCATCGCCAGCGCCGTCGCGGCCACGGGCAAGCCGGTCGAGACGATTTCGATCCAACAGGCCGGCGGCTCGGTCAAGGCGACGCGGCGGGGCATTGAAATCGCGCAGCAGTTCGTCGAGCAGGCGGCGGGGCAGCGGCGCGAAATGTGCGAATGGCGCCATCTGACGCTCGGCCTGAAGTGCGGCGGCTCGGATGGGCTGTCCGGCCTCACCGCAAACCCGCTGGTCGGCCGCGCCGCCGATTGGCTGGTGGGCGAGGGCGGCACGGTCGTTCTTACGGAGACGACGGAAATTATCGGCGCCGAGAAAATTCTGGCGCGACGCGCCGCCGATCCGCGCGTCGGCCAGGCGCTCGTCGCCCTCGTGGACAAACAGCACCGGCTCGTGAAAGAGATGTTGGGTCCGCTGGCCGACCAGGTGATTTCGCCGGGCAACATGGACGGCGGCATTTCGTCGATTCAGGAAAAGGCGCTTGGCGGCATCGCGAAGAGCGGGTCGACGCCGCTGCAGCAGGTGCTCGAATTGGGCGATCCGCCGACGAAGGCGGGCCTCGTGTTCATGGACGGGCCGGGGCACGACGTCATCGCGATGACCGCGCTGGCGGCCGGCGGCGCGCAGATGTTCCTGTTCACGACGGGCCGCGGCACGCCTGCCGGTTTCCCGCTCGCGCCGGTGATCAAGATCGCCTCGAACAGCGAGTTGTTTGCGGCGATGGGCGACGATTTGGACGTGAACGCGGGGCGGCTGCTCGAAGGGACGAGCCTCGCCGACGCGGGCCAATCGCTGGTCGAACTCGTGCAGAGCGTCGCCGACGGCGCGCCGGTCAAGGCCGAAATCAACGGCAGCGAGATGTTCGCGCTGCCGACCGTGGCGCCGCCGTTGTAGATATGATATGAACGGCGCCATAGGCCGCAGCGAAAGAAAATGAACCGCCGCGCGCAGGCCGGAGTCGGCCGCCGCGGCCACGGAGCCAGCCATGGTGCAAGTCGACGTCTTCTGGAGCTACGCGATCGGCGCGACGTTCGCCGGTGCGGCGCATCGCCAACTCGCAGACAAGGCGGCGCCGCTGACCACCGAACCGTTCGTTAAGACGCTGCTGTTTTTGTCCGCGCTGTTCGCGCCGTCCGGCATGTATTTGTTGTGGCGGTTCCCGGGGTGGGAGACGATGTTCGCCGGCGACCGGAACCTGCCGGCGTGGCTGGTCGCGTTGTTTGCGATCACCAACGTCACGCAGGGCGTGGTCGGCTTCTACGTCGCGTACGCGCTGATTCGCCGCGGCCGGATTTATTGGGCGAATCTGCAATGGGCGCTCGGCTATTTCTGCATGTTTTTTGTGCTGGTGCACGGTTGGGACGGCACGGGCTATAAGCGCTTCCTCTACCCGGGAACGATCGAGGAATGGCGCGCCGGCGTCGCGATGCCGCCGTGGAGTTTTGCGACGTCGGCCGTGGCGGCGACGTTGTTCGTGATGGGCCTGGTGCTGCTGCCGATCATGGCCGCGATGGCGACCGGCTGGCTGCGCGACGGCTACCGCCACGACGAACGCGCACGCGAAAAGTATCCGGAGCCGACGATGCGCCGCGTCACCGCGAACGTCGGCTTTACGGTGTGCGTGCTGACCCTCGGCGCGGCGATCGCCGCCTCGGTGCTGATTCACCTGCTCGGCAAATACGTCGGCGGCGCGGTCTTCCTCGGCGCGTTCTACTATTTGGCCGTGCGGCCCGACAGCGCGTACAGCCGGCGCATGGCCGCCTTCGCGATGGACGACCGCTGACGACGCGGCGCTGAGCGGGCCGCAGACGTTTCGCCTTTGGCGCCCGGCGCCGCGCGATCCTTTTCTTTTGGCGGCGAATAGACTACAAGACGACGGATGGATTTCCGGCCCATATACGCGATTTTCGTCTTGTCCGGATTCAGCGGGCTGCTCTACCAGGTCATTTGGGTTCGCACGTTCGGGAACATTTTCGGCAACACGATCTACTCCTCGTCACTGGTGATCGCGGTGTTCATGGCCGGCCTCGGCGTGGGCAGCTGCGCGGCCGGCTGGTGGATCGACCGCAATTACCGGCGCTCCCCGTCGTTCGCGCTGAAGGCGTACGCGTATTCCGAACTGCTGATCGGCGGCTTGGCCGTTATCAACCTCCTGCTGCTTCCGCGCCTCGAACCGCTTTCGGCGCACATCTCGGCATACACCCAGGATGCGCGGGGTTGGTGGACGCTGACCGCCGGCTCGTACTTTTTTCGCTATGCGCTGGCCGTGTTGCTGCTGGCGCCGATCACCACGTTGATGGGCGGCACGTTGACGCTGCTCATCCGCCATCTGCTGCACGCCGACTTGCGCGCTTCCGGCTGGCGCATCGGCATGCTCTACGGTTTCAACACCGCCGGCGCGGCGGCGGGCGCGTTTCTCAGCGATTTTGCGCTGATTCCCAACCTCGGCTTGCGCGCGACGCAGATGGTCGCGATTCTTTTCAACTTCCTGGCCGCGTTCGCCGCGTTGCGGCTCGTGCGGACGCCCGCGAAGACACTGGCGGCGGAAGAAGTTGCGCCGCCGGCGGACGAATCCCGCGCAGCCGTCGCCAGCGGCCCGGTATTGTTCACCGGCGCGGCGATCTTCTTCTCCGGGTTTTCGGCGATGGGCGTCGAGATCCTCTGGTTTCGCCACCTCTCGATCGGCCTGGGCAGCTACCGTTCGGTTTTTTCGGTTTTGCTGACGGTCATCCTGGTCGGCATTTGGCTGGGGTCCATCGCCGGCGGCTGGCGGCAGCGCAAATGGGGGCGGCCGGACCTGCTTTATGTATTGTCCCAAACGATATTTGTCGCCGCCACGATCTTGCTGCTGGGCGCCGTTCGCTTCGGGCAAGGCATCGACTGGGCGAACGCGCTCGTCAGTTTTCTGCCTATCGGCAAGAATCTTCTGCCGACCTGGATCTTGCTGAAGCCGATCGTGTTGCTGGTCGCGATTCCGGCGCTGTTGATGGGTTTTGCATATCCGCTCGCCAACGCCAATATTCAAAAAGCCGCCGGCTCCGTGGGGCGCCGCGCCGGCTTTTTGTACCTTGCCAACACCGTCGGCGCGGTGCTCGGCTCGCTGTGCGCGGGCTTTGTTCTGCTTCCGCAGCTCGCGTTGAAAGGCAGCATGACGGTTCTGGCCGGCGTCTCCGCGGCCAGCATGCTCTGCCTGTATTTCGCGGCGCCGCGAACGGCCGGCGAGCGCGGCCCGCGGTGGCCGCGCCGGGCGGTTTTCGCCGGCTGCCTCGCGGCGGTGGGCCTGTGCGTTCTCTGGTGGTCGCGGATGCCGCCCGCGCGTTTTCAAAACATCGGGCTGGCCGCGAATCACAAGGTGCTGGCGATCAGCGAGGGCGTTTACGAACTGATCGCGATCACCGAGTCCGGGCCGCCCGATCCGGGCCGGCGGCTGATCACCAACGGGCACCCGATGTCGGCGACGGTCAAAATGGCGCAACGGTACATGCGCGCCTTTTCGCACATTCCGTTGATGAATCTCGAAAATCCGCGCAGCGTGCTTGTCATTTGCTTTGGCGTCGGCACGACGCTGCACGCGGCGTCGCTGCATCCTTCGGTGACGCGCCTCGACGTCGCCGACCTTTCGCGCCACGTGTTGGAGCAGGCGCCGTATTTTGCCGAGTCCAACCGCAACGTGCTGGCGGACCCGCGTGTGCACGTCTTCGTCAACGACGGCCGGCAGCACCTTTGGATGCAGCCCGAAAAGACGTACGACCTGATCACGCTGGAGCCGCCGCCGATCAAATTCGCCGGCGTGGCGTCGCTGTACTCGAAAGAGTTTTACGAACTCTGTCGCAGCCGTCTGCGCTCCGGCGGTTTTATGAGCCAATGGCTGCCCGGTTATCAGGTTCGCGACGACGTGGTCCGCTCGATGGTGCGCGCCTTTGTCGATGTGTTTCCCGGCGCCGCTTTGCTTTCCGGCGAGACCGACGAATTGATTCTGGTGGGCGTCAAAGGCGCGCCGTTTACGCTCGACATCGACCGCGTGCGCACGACGCTGGCGCGGAACGCGGCCGTGCGGGCGGATCTGGAAAAAATCGACCTGGGCACGCCGCTCGAAATCGCCGGCATGTTTCTGGCCGGCGGCACGGCGCTGCGAGCGGCCACGCGGGGCGTGCGGCCGATGTCCGACGATCTGCCGGTCATGGAGTATTCGGGAAACTCCTACCTCTGCCGGCCGAACGCCTTCCCGGAAGAATTGGTCGATCCGATCGCCATCCGCGATTGGTGCCCGGTGTGCTTCCCGAACGGCCAACCGGCGCCGGATTTGGCGTTGCTCAACGACTACATCGACATCTTCGACGCCTATTATCACAGCGAGTCGTTTCTGCATCCGAATAGTTGCGGCCCGGACACGTCGCCGATTCATGTCCCGATCCGCAGCGGCAGCGACGTGCTGCAAAAGTCAGCTTACTTGCGGGAGATGTTTCGCCTGCGATAGGGCGGCAGAAAGCCGTCAGTTCTGTCTCTTGAATCCTCACGTCGTTTCTGACTTCTGACTTCTGACTTCTCGCTATTCGCCGCTATAATGCAAGATTGCGCCCTGGCCCCCGACTGCAAACACGTTCGTAGAGGCGCTGCCCCACAAGTTGTACAACACGTCAGTCGAGCCGCTGGCCATCTGGGCCCACGCCGAGCCGTCGTAGTGCAAGATAACCCCCATGTCTTTGTCGACGTCCCAGCCGACGGCGAATACGTCGGTCGTCGCGCTGCCCCAGACGCCGTACAGGTGCGCCGACGTCCCGGCGGTCGTCGTCGACCACGACGAGCCGTCGTAGTGCATGATCGCGTCGCCGACGGTGTTCGTGTTGAATCCCACGGCGTAAACGTCCGTGCTGGAGGTTCCCCAGACGCTATTCAACCCGGCCGTCGTGCCGGACATCGGCGACCACGACGAGCCGTCGTAGTGCAAAACCAAGCCGATGGCGGTGTTCAAGTCTTCCCCGACTGCGAACACGTCCGTCGCGCCGCTTCCCCAAATGCCCCACAGGTAGGCCAGCGTTCCCGTCGTGGTCGCCGTCGTCCACGCGGCGCCGTCGTAGTGCAGAATGAGGGCGGCGGTCGGGTTGGCCTCCGGGTCCACGGTCGTCCCCACGGCGTACACGTCCGCCGGCGAACTTCCCCAAACGCCGTACATGTATGCCAGGGCGCTGTTCGTCATCGGCAGCCACGAACCGCCCGCGTATTGCAAGATCACGCTGGCGATCGGCTTGCCGTTGGCGTACTTCTCGCCCACCGCGAACACATTCGAAGCCGACGTTCCCCAGACGCAGCGCAACCACGTCGACGTCTCGCCGGTCGTCATCGCCGACCACGCGGAACCGTCGTAATGCAGAATCACCGGCTCCGTGGCGTAGTCGTCATAGCCCACGGCAAATACGTCGGTGGCGGAACTGCCCCAAATGCCGGGCAACGTCGCCGTCGTGCCGCTGGTCATCGGCGGCCAGTAGAAATCGTCATCGTCGTCGTCGTCGTCGTCGGTCGTCGGCGAGGAATCGTCGTCGACCGCGGAATCGTCGTCGCTCGGCGAAGTGTCGTCGTCCGCCGCCTGATTGCCGCTGCTGCTGCTCGAGTGGCCGCACGCCGCGACGACGGCGACCAGCGCCATGGTCAACAACACCAACAGGAACCAACCGCTGCATTTCATGGCGAACCCTCCGGGCCGGAGACTTTTCCGAACTCCACAGAAAATTCCGGAAACGAGCCAAGTTTGCTAATAGCTACACGTCCCGCGCCCCGCTGTCAAATTATTTCCCGTCGGATTGGTCGACTCCTGCTCGAGACCTTGCGCAACCTGCTGCTCACCGCCGCGAATATCGCGTCTGATTCCATCGGCGCATCGAGAGCCGCCTCGATTCATCGTAACCAACCCGCGGTTCCGGTTCGTCGCCCCCTCCAACCCGGATTCTTCGCTTGACCGTCGCCAAACAACCGTCGTAACTTGAACTCCGTTGAATTGCCGCCCGGGGCGATTTACTATATTTAAAGAAAAAGTTCGCCGGGCCAGTGGCGCGGCGATCGACGTTCTCGGGTTGTGCGCTCGACCTGGGGGGAGTGATGAAGAACGGTTTTTTTTCGCTATGGGCTCTGGCGCTGCTGCTCGGATTGGTCGTGGGCGCCGCTGCCTCGTGCAGCAGCAGTTCCGGCAGCAGCAGCAGCATCCATCATCCGCTGGATGACGACGGTTCGCCGGACGACGACGACGCCTCGCCGGCTGACGACGATGCGTCGCCCGACGACGACAACGACGCGTCGCCCGACGATGACGACGCCTCGCCGGGCGACGACGATACGTCGCCGGCCGACGACGACACATCCCCGGCCGACGACGATTCCAGCGGCGCGTGCTGCTTCGACGGCGGCGGCTGCCAGGATCTGAGCGTCGATTTGTGCATCGAGAACTACGGCTCGTGGATGGGCCCGGGCACCACGTGCGCGACCAATCCGTGCGACGATGACGACGACAATGACGACAACGATGACGTCTCGCCCGTCGATGACGACACGTTGCCGGCCGACGACGATGACCTTGTCGACGACGACAGCACGTTCTCGTGCAACGTGGACCATTCCGCTTCGACCGTAGGGCTGATCTCGTGCCAGCCCGGCGCCTCCGGCGGCTACACGCTGTACGCGCCGTTGATGACGGACACGGTGTATCTCGTCGACATGTTCGGCCACCAGATCAATTCGTGGCCGGGCCAATACTATCCGGGGTTGGTCGTCTACCTGCTCGAAAACGGCCAACTGCTGCGCACCGGCGACACGCTCAACTGGAATTTTTCGGCCGGCGGGCAGGGCGGCGTCGTCATGCTGCAAAACTGGGACGGCACGATCCCGTGGAGCTACCGGCTCTCGACGAAAACCGTCTGCGCGCATCACGATGTCCACATGCTGCCCAACGGCAACATCCTGATGATCGTCTGGGAAATGAAAACGTTGGCCGAGGCGGTGGCGGCGGGCCGCGACCCGGACTCGATGCCGCAGGGCGAACTCTGGTCCGATTACTACCTCGAGATCACGCCGGTCGGCACGGATCAGGCCAATGTCGTCTGGGAATGGCACGCCTGGGATCACCTGATTCAAGACTTCGACGCTACGAAGGCAAACTACGGCGTCGTGGCCGATCACCCCGAATTGATCGACGTCAATTACGGCGTGCCGCAGCAAACCGACTGGATGCACACCAACGACATCGATTATCGCGCCGATCTCGACCAGATTCTCGTCAGCGTCCGCGATTTCAGCGAAGTGTGGATGCTCGACCACAGCACGACCACCGCCCAGGCCGCGACGCACAGCGGCGGAACCTACGGGCGCGGCGGCGACCTGCTCTACCGCTGGGGCAACCCCACGGCCTATCGCCAGACCACGCCGGCGCAAGTGTTCTACAACCAGCACAACGGCCACTGGGTCGACCCCGGTCTGCCCGGCGCGAGCCACGTGCTCGCCTTCAATAACGGGCTGGGCCGCCCCGCGGGCCAATATTCGTCGGCCGACGAGTTTGCGCCGGCTATCAACGCCGACGGCAGCTATCCGGCGCCCGATCCGACCTACGGGCCCGCCGGACTGAGTTGGACGTTCGTGGACGGGGTCCCCGCCGATATGTTCTCCGAGTACTACTCCAGCGCCCAGCGCCTGGCCAACGGCAACACGCTGATTTGCGTCGGCGACACCGGCGTGTTCCTCGAAGTGACGCCGGCCGGGTCGATCGTCTGGGAATTCATCAATCCCGTGACGCAGGCCGGCGTCATCCAGCAGGGGCAGCCCATCCCGCCGGGCTTCGGCACGCCGGGCAACGCGACTTTCCGCGCGTACCGCTATTCGGCGAATTATCCGGGCCTTGCGGGTCAGAATCTGACGCCGGGCGTTTGCCTGGCGCCGCCGTGCTAGTGAAGCAAAGCCCTTGACAGCAAGAAACGAACGCGAAAGAATCGGGACCGGCAATTAAACGTCGAGCGCTGTTTGCGCGAGTGCGCCGTTTCAAGGAAGGGAGCGAAAATGAAGGTTTATTGGCAGTTGTCGGGGCTTTTGTTTGCCGCGCTTTTGGGCGTGACGTGCGCGCTTTTGCTGTCGGCAGGCAGCGTGGCGGTCGCCGCGCCCGTCGACAATGCGGTGAGCGCCGACGACGATGACAACGACGATACGGCTCCGATCGAT
>CAZHPN010000038.1:0-38576 GCA_964534375.1 uncultured bacterium
CAAAGCGGACATCTTTAGCTGCTACTACTGCGGACTTGTTTAACTGTCAGCGACACCCCACCTCGCGCCAGCGCCGCGACGTTTGCGTTATCCTCTTCGCGCCGTCGTTTGGCGGCGGGAATCCACCGCGGCCAGCACCACCGCCGACAACGTCAAGGCGCAACCGACGGCCGCCGCCGGGGCGACGGTCTCGCCGAGCCAAAGATAGGCGATCAGCGTGGCGCCGACCGGCTCGCCGACGACGGTCATCGCCACCGCGGCCGGCTTCGCGTCACGAACCGCCCACGTCAACAAGTTGTGGCCGACGAGCTGCGGCAGCAAGGCCGCCAGCGCCAGATAACCGAGCGCGGCGGGGGGCGACGGCGTCAGCGGCATGCCCAGCGCCCGGGCCGCACCGAAGAGCAACGCGGCGCCGGTCGCCGTCGCGACGCCGGAAAAGGCGCCCAGATCCATGTCGTCGCCGACGCGTCGCGCGATCGCGAGATACGACGCCATCGCGGCGGCGCCGACCAGCGCCAAAACGTCGCCGGCCAGCGCATCGCCGCGTGCCCTCACATCCTGACGCCCAAGTGCGAGCAGTCCGAGAAAGGCGAGGCCCAGGTAGAGCCAGAAGCGCCGGTCGGGGCGGTCACGGCCGGTGATCGCCCCCGCCAGGCCGAGCAACAGCGGCGTCGTTGTGACCAACGTCACCGAGGCGGCGATGGACGTCAGCGCCAGCGACGTGACCCAGGCGCCGAAATGCACCGTATAACAAACCCCCGCGAGCGCCGCCGCCCGGTAGAAGCGCGCCGGCGGCCGGCGAAACGCCGCACGCAACGTCCACGGCAGCAACACCGCGGCGGCGATGGCCAGCCGCCAGCCGGCCGCAACCAACGGCGTGGTCGTCGCCGCCTTGCGAAACAACGGCGCGGCGGTCGAGATCGCCGCCATCGCGACCAACAGCAGGTACGGCCGCAGGCGGGCGGCGGATTCGCGTGTAGTTGTCATCGGGCGCCCATTAAATTCAGCCAAGTCGTCGCGGATAGGATATATTAAGAGTACAACTAGGGAAGAGTCCATCGATGCTTGGTTTGGAAGTCTGGCTTGCGCGCCACGGCTTCATGGGGCCGCTGATCTCGCGCGCCAAAGAGAGCGACCGGCGCGTCCGGCTGGCGGCGGTGACGGCGCTGGGCGGGCTGCCGAAGCCGAAAGTCGTGGAGCCGCTCTGCCGCGCGCTCGACGACGAGTCGGACGAGGTGCGCGAAACGGCGGCGAAAGCCCTCGGTGGGCGCGGGGCCGAGATCGCGATCGAACCCCTCAAGAAGAGCCTCGGCGACAAGGAACCGAAGGTCCGCAAGGCGGCCATGTTGGCGCTGATCACCTATGAGCGGCCCGTCTCTCTTTGGGGCTGCGCCTGGTTGGCCGGCGAGGGCGGACCCCGGCAAAAGACCGAAGCGCGCGAGACCCTGCTCGCCGCCGCCGGCGACGCCATTTTGCCGCTGCGCACCGCATTGACCGACGGCGCCTGGCAGGTGCGGTCCGCCGCGACGGAAATCATGGCGGCGCTCAAGGACCCGCGCGTCGAGGAACAACTCGGCGCCGTTCTGCAGACCGATCCGGATGCCGACGTGCGCAAAGCCGCGGCCGTCGCGCTCGGCGATCTCCTCGGCCCCAACGCCCCCGACGCGCTGCTGGCGGCGCTCAACAACACCCAGGAAGACGTCGCGGTGCGGTCCGCCGCCGCAAAATCGCTCACGCGTTACGGCGCGGAAAAGGGCCTGCTGGCCTGGATTTGGATGCTGGCGATCGGCGACGACGCGCAAAAGACGACCGGCCACCGGGTCGTGGCGGACGCGGGGCTGGCCGCGTTCGATCCGCTCTGCGCGGCTTTGAAAGACGGCTATTGGACCGTCCGGCGCGCGGCGGCTGGCGCGCTGGTCGAGATGAAAGACCCGCGTGCGGTGTTGCCGCTGTGCAACGCGTTGTCCGACGGCGATTGGCAGGTCCGGCTCTCGGCGGCCGAAGCGCTCGCCCAAATCGCGGACCGCACCTCGTTCGTTCCGTTGAAGAGAACGCTGACCGATCCGATCTCGGGGGTGCGCGCTGCCGCCGCCTTGGCTTTGGGTCGGCTGCGGGCCATCGAATCCGTCGAGGCGCTGACGCCCATGCTGACCGATCCGGATTACGAGGTGCGTGCGGCGACGATCCGCGCCCTGGGTTCGCTGAAATCGACGAGAACGATCGAATCGTTGATCGCGGCGGTGAAAGACGAGTCGGACATCGTGCGCCATGCCGCGGCGGACGCGCTCGGCGACCTGGGCGGCGCCGCCGCGGTCGACGCCTTGTGCGCGGCGCTGAAAGACCTGAACGACCGGGTCCGCGTCGCCGCCGCTGCCGCGCTCGGCAAACTGCGGAGCCGCGCCGCGTTTCGGCCGCTGGCGGAGGCGCTAAACGACTGGTACTCGATCGTCGGTCACAGCGCGGCCCGGGCGCTGCTTGAAATCGGCCCGCCGCCCAGCCTCTGGGGGCACGCCTGGCTGTTGGGCAGCGGCGACGAGGGTGAAAAAGCCGGGGCGAAGGCCGCCATTCGCGAGGCCGGCGCGGCGGCGGTGGACGCGCTGAGCGCGGCGCTCAAGATTTGGCAGGTCGAGATTCGCTGCGCGGCGGCGCAAGCCCTCGGGGAAATCGACGATCCGCGCATTGTCGCGCCGCTGGTCGTCGAAGGCACGCGGCCGCCGCTGAACGATGCCGTGCTGAAAGCCGCCTTTCAGGCGCTGTTCAACGCCAAACAGCCCGCCACCGGCGTCCAATTGGCCAAAGCTATCGATGCCACCATCTTCATGCCGGATGACAAGCCGCTGATCGAACGGATGTTGGAATACGTGCGAACGCTGGTGCAGTCATCGCCATGGCTGACGAAACAGGACCGCGAAGCGTTGGCCGCCGTGTACAAGAAGCTCCGGACGCCGCCGCCGCGACCGGCGGAATGAAAGCCGGACCATGGCGAGAGGCGCTTCTTTCCGCGGATGGGAATAATGGGATTTATGGGAATATTGAATGAGAGGTTCGCGTGGTTCGCGTCACGCCCATGAGGCCCACGCCACCAATCGCTCCCATGACTCCCATGCTTCCCATAATTCCCAATCGCTGTTGACGACCGAACGGCGCCTACGACGCCGCCAGGCTGGACCCCGCGGTCACGTCGACGACCGGCAGCCGCGCCTTGCCGTCGCAGGCCCAGCAGCGCTCGACGACGAATTCGATCGGGTTCGCCGGCGCATCGACCGGGGGTTCGCTCCACGGCGACGCTTCCGCTGGCGACAGCCGAATGACGCCGTCGCCGTCACAGACCGGGCAACGCATCGTTCTCGGGCGTTTTCGCGCAAACCGGCTCTCTCGTTGTTCGTGCGTGGCAGCCATCGTCCCCTCCTGATCGCGCATAATCTTACGTTCTTGCCCCACATCGCGACCAATTCGTTCACTTGCACGACGGAGCATACGCGGCGGCCGGTCGAGCGATAATCGGGAGAATCCCGAAACGGGCATGCTAAAAACCCGAACGACCACGGGATAACTTCAAAAAAACCGCCTTTCCGCGCCCGGTTGCCCTGGGCGGGGAAAGGCGGCGTAGGACCGTCGTCGGTCGCTTATTTGTCTTGCGCCCAACTCAACACGTGCGCCGGATCGGCGATCACGTTGTAGGCGGAAGAGTAGGTGTACCAATAGTTCGGATCCGAGTTGCTGCTGAACTGGCTCGGGGCCTGCACGTCCACCGACCCGAAAGCCGTCACCACGCCCGTGTATTTCACGTTGCCGTGCAACTCATAGTTGCCTTCGGAGTAAACCAGGCCGTTCATCGTGCTCTGGGTGTTGGTGTCGAAATTGAGCAGGACGTTGCCCTGCGCGACCATCGACACGGTCGACCCTTGGGTGATCAATCCATTCGCTCCGTTGTTGCCGCCGTTGCCGCTGCCGCCGCCGTAGCCGCCGCTGCCGCTGCCGCCGCTGCTGCCGCTGGAGCCGCTGCTGCCGCTGTCGCCGCCGGAGCCGCCCATGTTCTGGCAACCGCCAGACATGTCGCCGCCGCCGCTGGAACCGCTGGAACCGCTAGAGCCGCTCGATCCGCCGTAGCCGCCGGACCCGCTAGACCCACTGGATCCGCCCGAGCCGGACGAACTGCCCGTGGCGATGATTTGGCCCGTGGCGACGATCGTGCCCGTGCCGGCGAGCGTGCCATTAAGCGTCACGTCGCCGTCGACGAAGATCGTCCGCTGGCCGTTCGGTCCCGGCGTGACCGAACTGAAATCCAGATCGTTGAACGTCTGCGGATTCGACTGGTCGCCAAAGACCTTGCCGCCGAAAGACCATTTCGAATCGGCCTGGTTGGCGAGACCCTGGATCTGCGACAGAGTCAACTTGACCGCGCCGACGTCCATCGCCGGTTTGGCAATCCGATTCACCGCGGTGTTGTAGCCGGTCACCGACACGTGGCTCGACGCCGGAATGTACAGGTTCATCTTTTGCGTGCCGTTGTCCAAATTGAGGCTGGCGTTGCCGTTGACGCGGATTCCCTGGGCGCTGAGCACCGGCGAGCCGGTCAGCGTCAGGTCGCCGCCCACGTTAATGTCCGAACCGAACGCGGAGTCGGTGTTGATGATCGCCTCGACCGACCGCGTCGCCGAGCCCTTGCCGCCGCTCGCCACGGCGCGCACCGTCAGCGGACCGAAATCCGTGACGGTTGCCGAACTCGTGGTGTTGTTCTTCATCCCCGTGACCGGCACCGTGCCGGTGAACGACGGGTTCTGCCGCAACGTTTCCACGGCCTGTTCCAATGCCGACTCCGACGCCCAGAAAGCGAGCGTACTGTCGCGATAGTTGCCGGCGATGCGGATGTCGCCAACGGCCAACGACACGGCCGCCGCCCCCAGCACCGTCACGGCGATCACGACCAGCAGGACGATCAGCATCACCATGCCTCGCTCGTCCGCGGCGTGAACGATCACTTTTCGTTTCATGGAATTCCCTCCTCGCGGGCCGGGCCTGCGGCCGGCCTCTCCAATGTTTTTTGCTCTCCATCATACCAACCCCCTGAGATTCACCGAACGACATCGAGCGCCTCCTTTAGGTATCCTGCGCCCAACTCAGGACATGAGCCGGATCGGAAAGGATGTTGTAGGCGGACGAATAGGTGTACCAGAAATTTGGGTCTGAATTATTGGTGAATTGGCTCGGCGCCTGAACGTCAACCGAGCCGAAAGCCGTCACAATGCCAGTGAAACTGATCTTGCCGTGCAACTCGTAGTTGCCTTCGGAAAAGATCAAGCCGTTCATGGAACTTTGCGCGTTGGTGTCGAAATTCAGCAAGATATTGCCCTGCGCGACCATCGAGACGGTGGAGCCATTCGTGACGAAGCCGTTGTCCGCGGTGATCGAGCCGGTCGTGATGATCGTGCCGGTGCCGCTCAGCGAACCGTTGAGCGGCACGTTGCCGTCGACGAAGATCGTCCGCTGGCCGGTCGGGCCCGGCGTCACCGTGCCGAAATCGAGATTGACGAATGTCTGGCTCGCCTGCTGGCTGCCGAACGCGCCGCTGCCGAAGTACCAGGCGGGGGCCGCCTGGTTGGCCAACGTCATCCACTCCTGCGTGGTCGGCGCCACGGCGCCGAGGTCCATCGCCGGAGTATTGACGCGCGTGTACGCGTTGTTGCCGGTCAACGACACGGTGCTGCTGGTCGGAATCATCAGATTGAAGTTCGGCGTTCCCGGATCCAAATTGAGCGCCGCATTGCCATTGACGCGAACGCCGGGGCCGGAAATGCGCGGTTTGCCCGCGAGCGTCAAATCGCCGCCGACGTTGATCGTCCCGGTAAAAACCGAGTCGGTGTTGAGAACCGCTTCCAGCGTCTTGGTCGCCGGCCCTTTTTTGCCCGTCGCCAACACCTGCACCATGTTCGTCGACAACGCGACCACCGACGCGGAGGTCGTCGTCGCGTTCGACAACGGCGTCAACGTCACCGCGCCGGTGAACGCCGGATTCTGCCGCACGGCTTCCACTCCCTGTTGCAGCGCCCCGTCGGCCGCCCAGAAGGCGAGGGCGCTGTCGCGGTAGTTGCCCGAGACGCGGATGTCGCCGACGGCCAGCGACACCGCGGCGGCCCCGAGCACCGTCACGGCGACCACCACCAGCAGCACCACCAGCATCACCATTCCACGTTCGTCAGAAACGCCACGCATTACATTTTTTTTCATCGTCTACCTCCGAGCGGGGTTCAATTACTGATTTTTAATCTCAACTGTCTGACAACCAAAAAGTAACCATCGCTTGCCGTTCCGGCGCCCGCCTAAGGTTTTTCGAAGCGTTCCCGCGTTGGCGTTGCGCCAAAAAAAATCCGGCGCGGGTTGCGACCCGCGCCGGATTTGCTTGAGCAAATCAGCGTTCTCGTTTACGGGCACGTGCCCTTGCCGGCCCCGGCGATGTCGCCCGAGCAACCCGTCGATTCGTTGCCCGACATGTCGACCGCGGTGACGTAGTAGTCGTAGCAGTTCTTGTTGGTCGCCAGGCCGTTCGTATCCACGTAGCTGACAGTCGGCTTCGTCGGCGTTACGCCGGAGGCGAGCTTGCTGAAGCCGCCGGAGCCTTTCGTCTCGCGGTAGATGTTGTAACTGGCGATGTCGGGCTCGGAGTTCGCGGTCCACGAGAGGTCGATTGTCCCGTTGCCGCTGCCCTTGGTCGCCGTCAGGCCGGCCGGGCAGGCGGGCGGCGTCGTGTTCACGATGTAGTCGTACGTGTAGGAACCCGCCTCGGGGCTGCGATCCGTCGCGCCGGTGTTGTCGCGCGACGTGAAGTACAACCAGATGCGGGCGTTGTGGCTGCCGGGAATCGTCGCGTCCCACGTGCCCGATTGGGACGTCATTGCGAGCGTGGTGTATCCGGAGGTCGGCGCCACCGACTGGAACGACGTGTCGACGTAGTACAGTGCGTCCACGGCGGCAATCCCGGCGCCGTTTTCATCGGTGACCACGACGTGCGTCGGGACGGGGAAGTAGTTCAGGACCTGGATCGCCGCCGTCACGGGCGAACAGTAGGTGTCCGTGCCCGGATAATCCTGTTCGGCGAAGGTGATCGCCGGCGCGGCCATGAACGTCAGTTGCGCCAGGCTGCTGGTGCAGGAGCGGCCGGTGATCGACGATTTCTGGTAGCCGTACACGGCGGACACCTGCAGGTCGTGAATGTCGACGTCGTCCGCATTGAGCCGGAAACGCACGGTCGAGCCCGACGCGTACGTGTGCGTCAACGGGTTGGTCAGGTTGACCGTGTTGCCGGAAACGCTGGCGACCACGTTCGTCTCGCCGGTCGTCCCGCTCGTTATGTACACCGTGTTGCCCGTCGCGAATGCCGTGCCCGACGCCGTTTGCAGGGCCTTCGAGCCCGACGTCGCGGAAGAGGTCAACGTCGTGGCGTTCTGCGTGAACGTGAGGCGAATCGAGGCCTTGCCGTTGCCTGGGATCGACGGTTGGACGTTCGTGGGCAGTGTGATCAGGGTTCCGGAGACAGCCGGCGTTCCGGTGTACGTCCAGATGACGGTGCCGCTCGGAATCTCGATCGTCTTGAGCGCCGCCTGCGGGTTGTTCCACGTGAACTGCAAGGTTTGCACAATCACGCTGCTCGACGCCGAGTCGTTCTTCAAGCCGAACGAACCTTGATTGGCGTACGTGCCGCCGACTGTCGCGCTGACGCTCGTGTCGTCGTACAAGCCGCCGTCATGAACCGTCACGGTCACGTAGGTGGTGGCGGTCTGGCCGGTGAAGGAGTCGGTGGCGGTCGCGTTGAGCGCGTACGAGCCGTCGCACCAGCCGGTGGCCGGCCCGGCGTTGCACGGATTCGCCGTGCCGCCGAAGCCGCAGTATTGCACGACGTTGGCCGTCACGGGGAATTGCGCCGTGCCCGGATCGGGCGCCGCCCAGAGCTTGACGTTGAGGATGCCTTTGCCGTCGTCATTGGTCATATTCGGCGGGTTGGAAAGGCCCGGGTCGTCCGCCGCATACGCGGCCGCCTGGAAAACGATCTGGCCGTTGGTGATGGTGGCGCCGTTGGCCGGCGACGTGATCTGAACCACCGGCGGGGCGGCGCCGGGCGTGGCGTTCGCCTCGGCGGCGCTCGAATAGATGTTGCACTGGTCGTAGGCGAAGATGCTGAAGTAGTACTTCACGCCGTTGGTCAGGCCGGTGACCGAGGTTTGCATCGGCGCATTCGGCGCGCCGGTGATCTGCGCAGCCAGCGTGCCCGAGGTCGTCGTGGTGGGGTAACCGGTGGTGCTGTAGCGAATCTCGACGCCGGCGAAGTCGGCGTCGGGGGAGTTGGTCCAGTACAGATCCACGCCTTGGTAACGGCCGACCGCGTTGAACGGGCTCGGCACGGCCGGCGGGGTCGCCGGCGACTTGGTCGGCGTGGTGTTGGTGACGCCGTTGGTCGGCGAATCGGTTCCGGCGGCGGCGCCGTTGCCGTAGATCTCGGGCGACGGCGTGCCTTCGTTGGCGCAATCGACCGCGGTGATGACATAGTGATATTCGGTGCAGGCAATCAAGTTGGTCGTGTCGGTGTAGGTGGTCGTGCCCGTCGTCAACGTCGTTTCGTTGGCGATTTCATTGGCCGAGTTCACCGGCACGGGGGAAGACGTGGAGCGATAAATGCGAAAACCGCGGACATCCGGAGCGTTCGGCGGCGTCCAGGTCAAGGTCACTTCATTCGGACCCGCGGCGGCGTCGCCGCTGGGGGCGCCGGGCGGGGTCGTGTCGTTGATCGTAATGGAAATTTCGCTCGATTTGGCCGATTCGTTATAGCTGGTGTCATAGGCGGTCATCGCCACATAATAGGTTTGGTTGTTGTTCAAACGAACGTCCTGCACCGTGGCCGTGGTCAAGGTTTCCGGCGAGACGGTGTACGGCGGCAACAAGTAGTTGCCCGACGACGTGCCGTAATAGACTTTGAAGCCAGCCAGGTTCGTCAGCGGGGCGCCATTGCAGGATTCCGTCGTCGGCGGCGTCCAACCGATGCCGAACTGCCCGCAGGTGCTATTGTTGGTCATGGTCAGACCGGTCGGCGGGTTCGGCGCGCACGTGGTGGCGTTGTAAGGGCGGTTGCCCATGTTCCTCAAATCGACGGACAGAGTGTAGTCCGGCGAGTTCTTCATCGGGCCCCCGGCCTGCACGATCAGGACCACACGGCGAATCGCGGCGCGGTCCGTCTCGTTGAGGCCGTTAACGGGGTCGGGAACCATTTCGGTGTTGGTCTCGTTGTAATAATGAAATTCCAGATTGCCGATCCGGTCGCCGAGCGTCACGCCGTTGCGCGTCAAGACGCCCGTGGGGAACGCGGCCACGTAACTGACCGTCTCGACGGTCCGCACCAGCGTTTGCGCGGCCGTATACGAATTCTGCAGCCCCGCCGCGAGCTTCACCGTCGCCGGCGTCGTACTGTAGTCGATAATGGTTCCACTGGCGGCGACCGGAACCATCTCGACGTTGCCGCCGCCGTTGAGGAACACGTAATCGCCGGGGTTGATGATCGCGTGCCCCTGGACGAGATTCAACTGAATCGACGTGGCGCCGGCGTTGGCGTTCGCCGCGAGGTTCTGGACGATGTTCGATTGGACATCGCCGGAGAAGGTCATCGCGTACTTGTTCGCCACGGTGAACGCCTGGGCGTTGATGACGCCGAAGTTGGCCATGCGCAGTTCGCGGCTGAGTTGTTCGAGCGTCAACCGCGACGATTGGTTGCCCGAGGAGAAGTTGGTCGCCGCCTGCAGCGCCCGGTGCTGGCTGAGGAACAGGTAATACGCGGCGCCGATCAGCAGCATGGACAGCAACGTGGCGACCATGATCTCGATCAGGGTGAAGCCTTCGTTTCGACGTTTTGTTTTCATTGCGCCACCACCGTTTGAGCGGAGATTTGGAAGTTTTTGCGATCCGTCACCACCACCACCACCGTGCGCAGATTGTCGGCGGCGTTAGGCGTGACGGTTGTCACCATCTTGTAATCCGGAAAATTGGGGATCGTGCCATAGTTCTGGGTGGTCGAAACCACGGAGTCATACGCTTCGAGCCGGAGCTGTTCGAGCGTCGCATTGGCCAGGGTGGTCATGTTCGTGATCGACTGCGAGATGTCCTGGCGGTTGGCGACCGTGCTCAACGTGCCGCCCAGGGCCAGCAAGCCGATCGTCAAGAGGAAAATTGCCGCCACGACTTCCACGAGGGTAAATCCGTCGTCGCGCCGCCGGCGCGTGGTGCATGCTAATACCATCTCACCCACCCCGACGTCGGCGTATCGTTGGCGAACTTCCAGGTCTGGATCACGCCCGTGGCCAGCACGGAGACCGCGCGCCCGAGCATCGGCCGCGGATCGGAGGAGGCGCCCATGTAGATCACGCCGCTGTTGGTGGCGGAGCCGTTGGCGTGGAACGTGACGGAAATCGGATTGTTCGTGGCGCCCATCACGACCGGCGCGGTGACGGTGTGGCCGTCGATGCCGAACGACGCCACCAGGCGAAACGACGCGCCGCCGCCGTAGTTGGCCAACGATCGCGCCCGAATCAATTCGTTCAGGTCCGGGCCGTTGTTGTCGACGTCATTGTAGGTCGACAATACGCCGTGCACCGTGTCGAACGTGACCACCACGTCGTTGCCGAATTTCACCGACTCCGACCGGGCTTGGCGCAAGTCGTCCGCCATCGCCTGGGCGACATGATTGACCTGTTGCTCGGGAGTGTACTGCTGAGCGATGGGGATGATCGCGATGGTGGACAAGACGACTCCCAGCGCGATCGCCAGTTCAAGAATCGAGAAACCGCGTTGGTCCGCTCGCAATACGCGCAAGGCTCTCTTTTTCGACATGGCATCCTCCACTGACCGGCAACAAGCTTGCTTGTCGCGGCCAGGACGTTATCGTACCGAGTGTTCCCTTTCGGAAAGCTCAACTAACTGATTTTCAATCTCGATTACAACCGAACACCCCGAACTTAAGCACCGTTCGGCCAGAGAAGAACCGGGTAGGGTTTTTCGAAGAGCCTTTTGGGGCCGAAAATCGGTCTCGACGACGCTTGAATCCGCCAACGCCGGCGGTCCCGTGCGCGGCCGGCGGACGCGCCCGAATCGATAACTAGCTGATATTTATTGGATTTCCTTGGATCGCAGCGGCGTTTGAAGAAGTAGCGGCGGCGCTACCCTTGTTCCCGGTCCGACTCACGGGCCGGAGGCGGCGCTTTGTAAGGAATACGGAAGTGGCGCCGCCTGCTCTTACTGATCCTGGGCCCAACTGAGTATGTGCGCTGGGTCGGAAAGCACGCTGTAGGCCGACGAATACGTGAACCAGAAGTTCGGGTCGGAATTATTTGTGAACTCACTCGGGTTTTCGATGTCAATCGAGCCGAAGGCCGTGACAATGCCGGTGAACTGGATCTTGCCATGCAACTCGTAGTTGCCTTGCGTGTACACGAGGCCGTTGAGCGAACTCTGTGCGTTCGTGTCGAAGTTCAGCAGGCAGTCGCCCTGCGAAATCATCGAGACCGTCGCGCCACTGCTGACGAATCCGCCTTCGCCGACGATGCTGCCGGTCGCCACGATCGTCCCGATGCCGCTCAGCGACCCGTTGAGGGTCACGTTGCCGTCGACGAAAATGGTGCGCTGGCCGGACGGACCGGGCGTAATCGTGCTGAAGTCGAGGTCGTTGAACGTGACGTTCGTGTCCTGACTGTCGAAAATACCGTCGTTGTCGTAATACGCGCTCGGGGCGGCTTGTTGGGCCAGACCCTGCCACTGGGACATGGTCATCGCGATCGCGCCCAGGTCCATGGCAGGTTTGTTCACCAGATTCACGGCGCTCAGGCCGCTGCCGCTCAGAGTGCTGTTGGACGGAAGATAAAGGTTGATCGTCGGCGTACCCGGGTCCAGATCGAGGCTCGCGCTGCCGTTGACGCGGACGCCCTGAGACGAGATGCGCGGTTTGCCCGACATAATCAGGTTGCCGCCGCCATTGATTGCCGAGGTAAAAGCCGAATCGGTCGTAATGATCGCCTCGACGACCTTTTCCGCCAGGCCGACATGGCCGATCGCCACGGCGCGGACCACCGTCCCGGACACCGCGGTGACTGTCGTGCTGGCGGTCGCGTTGTTCGTCAGGACCGGCGGCGTGACCGTGCCGGTGAACGCCGTGTTCTGGCGCAACGTCTGCAGCGCTCCCTGTAGGCCCGCTTCCGCCGCCCAGAATGCTTTGGCGCTGTCCCGGTAATTGCCGGCGACGCGCAGGTCGCCGACCACTACGGTCAATGCCGCCACCCCGAGAACCGAAACGGCGCCCATGGCCAATAGCACGACAAGCATCACCATGCCGCGCTCGCCCGTACGCCGCGAAGTTTGTTTGGTTTTCATGATTCGCCTCTCTTTCCAGACCCTTCACATCATGTGCATAGCAAAAGCCGCGCCAACCTCGGGATGCTGCAATATGGCGCACCTACCGTCGCGCGCCGCGGTTTGATCGGCCAAAAAGTAACGGGTTGTTTCCAGATGAAAAGGCGCCAGACAGTTCTCGAGTTCGGGAGAAGGTCCGGTCATGAGCGGCGAAGCATTGAGCCGCGCAAAGGGACTTGATTGCCGCCGCACGTCTGGCCGTGCCTCTCTGCCGCTATTCAGGAGTTTCCTGTTTTCGCCGGAAGGCTTCGCCTCGGTTCAATCCGCAATCCGCAATCCGCAATCCGCGAATTTGGTTGTGGCTTTGCCGCGTTGCGTACGCGCCGGTTATTGGTCTTGCGCCCAACTGAGAACATGTGCCGGTTCGGAGAGCACGCTATACGCCGAGGAGTAGGTGTACCAGAAGTTCGGGTCGGAATTATTCGTGAATTGGCTGGGATTCTGGACGTCGATCGAGCCGAAGCAGGTGACGACGCCGGTGAACATGATCTTGCCGTGCAACTCGTAATTGCCCTGGGCATACACGAGGCCGTTCAGCGAGCTTTGTGCGTTGGTGTCGAAGTTGAGCAGGACATCGCTCTGGGACACCATCGAGACGGTGGCGCCGCTGCTGACGAATCCGCCTTCGCCGATGATGCTGCCGGTGGCGATGATCGTGCCGATGCCGCTGAGCGAACCGTTGAGCGTCACGTTGCCGTCGACGAAGATCGTGCGCTGGCCGGAGGGGCCGACCGGAATTGTGCTGAAATCCAGATTGTTGAACGTAACATTCGTATCCAAGCTGCCGAAAATGCCATCCGTGTCGTAGTAGGCGCTGGGCGCGGCCTGCTGGGCGAGGCCCAGCCACTGGGCCTGCGTCATGGCGATCGCCCCGAGGTCCATGGGCGCCGAATTGACGCGGTTCACCGCGTTGTTGCCAGTGACGGTGAGGGTGCTGGAAGGCGGCATGTACATGTTGATCGTCGGCGTCCCGGGGTCGAGATCGAGATTCCCGCTGCCATTGACGCGCACGCCTTGCGAGGAAATACGCGGCTTGCCCGACATCGTAATGTTGCCGCCGCCGTTGAGCGCCGCGGTATAGGCCGAATCGGTCGAAACGACCGCCTCGACGACCTTCTCCGCCTGCCCCTTGCGGCCGGTGGCGACGACGCGGACGAGCGAGCCCGACAATACCGTCACGGTCGTCACGTTCGTTGTGTTGTTCGTCAACGTCGGCGGCGTGACCGTGCCGGTGAACGCGCTGTTCTGCCGCAGCGTCTGCAACCCCTGCTGCAACCCGGCCTCGGCGGCCCAGAACGCCGCCGCGCTATCGCGGTAATTGCCGGCGACGCGGATGTCGCCGACGACGACGGTCAGCGCGGCCATGCCCAGCACCGACACGGCGGCCATCATCATCAGCACGATCAACATCACCATGCCGCGTTGGTCTGCCGCCCACGTGATCTTGTTTTTTTTCATGGCCAACTCGTTATTTTCTTATGGGCACGTTCCCGAACCCGCTCCGGCGATATGGCCCGAACAGTTTTGCGATTCGTTGCCCGATAGATCGAGCGCCGTAATGTAGTAGTCGTAACAGTTCTTGTTGGTTTGCGAGCAGGTCGTGTCGGAATACGACGTTCCGGACACGTTCGTGGCGATCTTGCTGAACGTGCCGCCCTTGACCGTTCGATAAATGTTGTAGCCCGAAATGTCCGGCTCGGAGTTGGCGGTCCACGTCAAGTTGATCGTCGAGTTGCCGCTGCCTTTCGTCGCGGTCAGGCCGGTCGGGCACGCCGGCGGCGTCGTATTCGCAATGTAGTCGTAACAATATGCGCCCGTCGCCGGGGTGCGGCCGGTATTGGCGGCGTTGTCGACCGCCCCGAAATACAGCCAGACCCGAGCGCCGTGGTTGTAAGGGATCGTCCCGGCCCAGTCGACGTTCGTCGAGTTGTACGTCAGCGCCAGCGAAGCGTAGCCCGAGGTCGGCGCCACGGTTTGAAATTTCGAGTCGACGTAGTAATAGGCGGTCGAACTGGCGATGCCCTTGCCGCTCTGATCGGTGACGACGACGTGGGTGGGCACCGGGTAGTAGTTCTTCACCTGGATCGCGGCCTCCACCGTCGAGCACAGCGTGTCCAGCGCCGGCTGGTCCTGCTCCGCCAGCGTCAACAGCGGCGCCCCCTGGAACGTGACGTTCGCCTGGGCGCTGGAGCAAGTGTTGCCGGTCGTGCCGGCTTTCTGGTAACCGGCGACCAACGTCAACTGCATGCCGTAGATGTCCACGTTGTCGGGAGATGAATTGTGCCAAAGCGTGGCCCCGGAACTGTAGGTGTGCGTCAGATTGTTCGTCAGGGTGATCTGGCTGCCCGTGATGCTGCCGATCACGTTCGAATCGGACGTGGTTCCGTTGGTGAGATAGATCGCGTCGCCGACCAGGAAACCCGTGGTCGACGCAACCTGCAAAACCTTTTGCCCCGACGCCGCCGAGGAGGTCAACGTCGTCGAAACCTGGGTGAATGTCAGGCGAATCGTGTCCTTTCCGCTGGCGGGAATCGACGGCTGGCTGCCGGCCGGGATGGCGATCACCGTGCCCGACGCGGCTGGCGCGCCGGAGTAGGTCCAGATGACGGTCCCGGTCGGAATTTCCACCGTTTTAAGCCGCGCCTGCACGGTGTTCCAGGTGAATGTAAAGTTCTGGATGACCGAAGCGTCGCCGCTGGCGTCGTTGCCCAAACCGAACGAGCCCTGATTGTTATACGTGCCGCCGACGGTCGGCGTCACGGTTTGGTCGACGTAAAAGCCGCCGTCGTGAATCGTCACGGTTACAGATGCGACGGCCGTTTGGCCCGTCATCGAGTCGGTGGCCTCCGCGCTGAGCGTGTACAGGGCGTCGCACCACTGGGTCACGCTGCCGGCCGAACACGGGTTCGAACTGCCGCCGAAGCCGCAATATTGGATGGCCGTTGGCGTTACCGGGAACTGGCCCGTGCCGGGGTCGGGCGTCACCCACATCTTGACGCTGGAAATGCCCTTGCCGTTGTCGGTCGACATGTTCGGCGGGTTGGAAACGGCCGGAGAATCGGGGGCGTAGGCGCAGGCCTCGAAAACCAACTGGCCGTTGGTGACCGTCGAGCCAGTGGTCGGCGACGAAATCTGAACCACCGGCGGCGTGGCGCCCGGCGTCGCGTAGGCGTTGGCCGCGGCGGAATAGAGCAGACACTTGTTGTAAGCAAAAATGCTGAAGAAATACTTCGTCCCGTTGGTCAGGCCGGTGGCGGTCGTCGTCATCGCCTGGTTGGGCGAACCCGCGAGATTGGCGACCAGCGTGCCGGAGGTGGTCGACGTTGGGTAACCGGTCGTGCTCGAGCGGATCATCACGCCGGCAAAATCGCTGTCCGGCGAATTCGTCCAGTACAGGTCGACCGCCTGGTATCGCGCGGAGGCGGTGAACAGCGTCGGCACGGCAGGGCCCGTCGCGGGCGACTTGGTCGCGGTGGTGTTGGTGACGCCGTTGTTCGGTTGATCGGGGCCCGTGCCCTGGCCGTTGCCGTAGATTTCGTTGGACGGCGGGCCTTCGTTGGCGCAGTCGACCGCGGTGATGACGTAATGGTACTCGGTGCACGGCACGACGGTGGTGTCCGTGAAGGTCGTCGTGCCCTCCGTCAGGGTCGTTTCGTTCGCGACCTGGTTGGCCTGCGTCACCGTGACCGGCGAGGCCGTCGTGCGGTACACGCGGAAGCCGCGGATGTCGGGGGTGTTCGGCGGCGGCGTCCAGGTGAGCGTGACCGTGCCCGGGCCGGCCGTGGCGTCGCCGCTGGGCGCGCCGGGCGGATTCTGGTCGACGATCGTGAT
Source organism: uncultured bacterium (assembly GCA_964534375.1). Taxonomy (GTDB): domain Bacteria; phylum Lernaellota; class Lernaellaia; order Lernaellales; family Lernaellaceae; genus CAZHPN01. Next base: position 16,273 of record CAZHPN010000038.1, read on the forward strand.
GCTGATTTCGCTCGATTTCGCGGATTCGTTGAAGCTGGTGTCATAGGCCGTGACGGCGACGTAGTAGGTTTGGTTGTTGTTCAGCCGGACATCCTGCACTGTCGCCGAAGTCACGTCAGGCGGTGAAATATTGTCCGGCGGCGAAAGATACGTGCCGGTGCCCGTGCCGTAATACACGTGGTAGCCGGCCAGGTCGGTCAACGGCGAGCCGTCGCACGCGTTGGTCGTCGGCGGCGTCCAACGGATGCCGAACTGGCCGCAGGTGTTGTCCTGCGTGACCTGTAGATTGGTGGGCGGATTCGGCGCGCAGTTGGTGGTTGTGTACGGACGGTTGCCCATGTTGCGCAATTCGATCCAGTGCGTGTAATTCGGCGCCGAGTTTGCCGCCACGCCGCCGGCTTGCAAGCGCAATTCGATGCTGCGGATCGCCGCGCACTGCGTCGAGTTCAGGCCGTTGACCGGGTCGGGCGTCATTTCCGTGTTCGTCTGGTCGAAATAATGAAATTCCAGATTCGTGAGCCGGTCGCTGAGCGTAACGCCGTTGCGCGTGAGCACGCCCGACGGAAACGCCACCGAGTAGGTCACGGTCTGGATGGTGCGCACGAGCGTCTGGCCCGCCGTATAGGAATTTTGCAGCGGGGTGTTCAAATGCAACGTGGGGGGATTGGTCGTGTAGTCGACGAGCGTGCCGCTTTGCGCGACCTGGTCCATTTCCACATTCCCGCTGCCGCCGTTGAGAAACACGTAATCGGTGGCGCCGATGACCGTGTGGCCGGACGTGAGCGGCAGTTGGATGCTCGTTGCGCCGGCCGAGGCGTTCGCCGACAGCATCTGCACGACGTTCGACTGGAGGTCGCCGGAGAACTGCACGGAATAGAGCTTGGCCTGCGTGAACGTCGCCTGGCCGATAACGCCGAAGCCGGCCATGCGCAACTCGCGGCTCAATTGTTCGAGCGTCGCGCGGGACGATTGCCCGGCGGACGAAATGTGGGTGATGTTCGCCAGCCCGCGATGCTGGCTCAAGAACACGTAGCACGCCCCGCCGATCAACAACATCGTCAAGGCGAGCGTGACCACCAGTTCGATCAACGTAAAGCCGCGTTGTCCGCCAAGTTTTTTCATTGCGCCACCACCGTCTGCAGTGACACCTGGAACCCCGATTGATCGGTCACGAGCACCTGGATAGTCACGGCCGAGTCGTCGCTGTTGGGCGTGACGATCACCTGTTCTTTGTACCGCGGAAAACCTGGAATCTGGCCGAAGTTCTGGGTCGAGGAAACGATCGACGTGAACGAATCGAGCTTGATCTGTTCGAGCGTGGCGTTGGCCAGCGTCGTCATGTTCGTAATCGATTGCGAAAACGTCTGGCGTTTCGCGGCGGTGGACATCGACGCCGCCAGACTCAGCAAGCCGATCGTCAGCAGAAAGATTCCGACGACGACTTCGACCAGCGTGAAGCCGTCGGCGCGCCGAGGTCCGGGGCTCGGGATTCGGGATTCGGGATTCGGGTTCCCGCCTTCGCCAAGGCTTCGGCGGACAGGGCGGGTTCCGGGTTCCGGGTCCCGGGTTCGGAAACCCACAATCCGCAATCCGCAATCCGCAATCCGCAATGGGCTCATATCCAGCGAATCCATGGCCCCGGACTCCCGTACGCGTGGTACTTCCAGGTTTGAATGGTTCCCGTTCCCAGGATCGAGATCGCGCGTCCCAACAGCAGGCTGCCGTTGCGTTTGTGCGTTAGGTAGATGACGCCGGAATTCGTCGCCGAGCCGTTGGCGTGGAACGTGACGGTGAACGGGTTGACGGTCGCGCCCATGACGACCGGGGCGGCGATCTGCGCGCCGTCGATGCCGGTGGTGACGACACTCCCGAAAGCTCCGACGCCGTAGTTGCTCAAGACGTTGGAACGGATCAATTCGGAGAGAAAGGGTCCGTTATTGGTTACGTCGTTGTACACCTTCACCACGCCGGCGATCACATCGATGGTGACGATCACGTCGTTGCCGTATTTCACCGACTGCGACCGCGCCTGCCGCAGGTCGTCGGCCATCGCGGCGGTGGCCTTGTTGATTTCCGATTCCGGCGAGTAGTCGCGCGCAAACGGAATGATGATGACGACGAACGCCACCACCGCCATCGCTACTACGACCTCAAGGATGGAGAAACCCGCGTTTCCGCGCCAACCGATCAATTTTGTTTTCTCGACCGTCATACCACGCCCTGTTGCCCCCGCCCCGGATTGGTCAGTGCAATAAGGGCGCCGGAATCCGGTCCGTGAATTCCGGTCGTTTTCTTCGCGTCCCGTCCCGCGGCACGCCCGCTCACATTACAAAAAGTCACGCGGCATTACAAATCGTACGATTCTTCGCGCTGGGAATTTCCCGGCGTTGCGTCCGCCGTCCCGGGCTCCCGATTGCCTGCCGCGAATCCCGACTTATCTTCAGAAAAAACAACCGACCATCTACCGGGAGATATTCTCATGAATAAGGAATTAAGTCGACGGGAATTTGTCAAGCTGGCAGGCGCCGCGGTTATTGGCGCCCCGTTTGCTGGACTATTTTTCGAGGGCGGCGCGGCGGCGGGCGACGGTTTTTATTTCCTCCAGCTCACCGACACGCACTGGGGGTTCGACAAGCCGGCGATCAACCCCGATTTCGCGGGCACGTTGAAGAAGGCATTCGCCCGGGTCAACGCCCTGCCGCGGCAGCCGGATTTCATCGTCTTCACCGGCGACTTGACGCACACGACGGACGACGACAAGGTCCGCCGCCAGCGGATGTTTGAGTTCAAAGAGATGGTCAAGGGGCTCACCGTGCAGAACATCAAGTTTCTGCCGGGCGAGCACGACGCGTCGTTGGACGGCGGCAAGGCGTTCCAGGACTTCTTCGGGGCGACGCATTACGCTTTTGAGCACAAGGGCGTGCACTTCATCGCGCTGGACAACGTCTCGGATCCGCGCGGCATCGTCGGCGACGCGCAGTTGGCGTGGCTCCACGACGAATTGAAAAAACTCGCCGCCAACGACCGGCTCATTATCCTGACGCACCGGCCGCTCTTCGACCTCGCGCCCGATTGGGATTGGGCGACCCGCGACGGCGGCAAGGTCCTCGAGTTGCTGGCCCCGTTCCACAACGTCAGCGTGCTGTACGGCCACATTCACCAGGTGAACCGCCAGAAGACCGGGGCGATCGAACACAACAGCGCCATGGGGCTGATGTACTCGTTTCCCGCGCCGCATGCCGTGCCGAAAAAAGCCGCGATTCCGTGGGATCCGACGCATCCGTACGCCGGCCTAGGTTATCGCGAGGCCCAGTTGGCTCCGGCCGCGGCGATGACGCTGGTCGAGATCCCGCTGGTCGCCAAAGCCGCGGCGGCGGCCGGCGACGCGGTCATCGCCGTCACCGCGAAGCAATTCGAGTTCAAGCCGAGTGAAATCACCGTGAAAAAGGGCGTCCCCGTCGTGCTGGCGTTCACGTCGCTCGACAAGACGCACGGCTTCAATTGCCCGGGTCTGAAAATCCGCACGGACATTCCGCCGGGCAAGACGACCGAAGTGCGGCTGGTTGCCGAGCAAACGGGGCGTTTCCCCTTCCATTGCGATGTTTTTTGCGGCGACGGCCACGAGGACATGACCGGGACGATCATCGTCACCGAGTAGGGGCGGGTTTCCGTGCCCGCCCGCCGGCATGCAGGGGCGGGATCCTGTCGCCAAAAATCTTTTCGTTCGTCCGCTGCGGAATGGCGAATTGAAAATGGAGAATGAAGAATTGGCGGCGCCGCCCGACTTTCGCCATTCGCCATTCGCCGTTCTGCATTCCGGTTTTCGTCCCGCCAACATATCTGGCGCCAGCGCCAGCGCCCGCTGCGTCCCGCTGGGATTGACCGTCGTTGTTCGAACGGGGTAACCTCAATCCAAGTCGGCTTGAGAAAATACTCCCTTCGGTGAGGTGTCGCATGAACAAACATTTGCCTTTCGCGCTAGGACTGCTCGCGATCCTGGCGCTTGCCGCGTCGCTGGCGATTTGCATCGCCGACGGAACCGGCGTCACGAACAATCCGGCCTTCGCCGCGGACGCGGCGACGGGCGCGATCCCGTGGTCACCGGTGGTTTCCTCCGCCAGTGCGGCTTTGGGCGACCGCGCCTGCGGCCCGTTCAATTGCTTCACCGGCTGCTGCGATTCGAACGGCGACTGTCAGCCCGGCAACACGGACAGCGTCTGCGGCGCCGGCGCGCAGCAGTGCGAAAATTGCGGAACGAACGGCGAATATTGCGACGATCGCCGGCAGTGCTCGCCGGGCCGGGCGTGCCGCGGGGGGGAATGCCAGAACGGCTGTTGCGACGCCAATCGGCAATGCCAGAGCGGCAACGACGACGCCTATTGCGGCGGCGGCGGACAAGCCTGCGTCAATTGCGCCGGCGAAGGCCAGTCCTGCGAGAATCAGCAATGCGCGGCCAGCGGCTGCAACCCGCAATCCTGCCCCAACGGCTGCTGCGATTCGGCGAGCCAGACCTGCCAGCCGGGCGACACGAGCGACCTGTGCGGGTCGGGCGGCCAAGCGTGCGTGGCCTGCGCGCCGGGCGACTATTGTCAGGGCGGCCAGTGCATCTCCCCCAGCGACGACGACGACAACGACAACGACGACGCGGTGAATCCGGACTGCGAGGTCGTGGCCAACGGCATCGCCAACACCTGCAAATACAGCTACTACGATTTGACCGGCCAGGCGCTCGACGCGGCGTCGCTGGTGCAGTGGTGCGACGCCTGCGAAGCGTTGTTCGGCAAGTCGCTTTCGTCGCCGTTCTTCAACTGCGCCGAGTCCTGCGTGGTCGGCTCCCCGGCCTGCCAGAACAGTTGCTTCGCCGTCTGCCAGACGCCCGGCGATCCCGGCGGCACTGGCTGCCCGCACACGGTGCATGTGATTTACTCGTGCGAACTGGCCTTCCCGCTCACCGGGTTGCCCAACCTCTACGTGCCGGAACTGGACGAAGAAACGCTGTGCCAATCCGACACGCAGCACGCCTGGGCGTGCTATGCGCAATGCGCGGCGAACGACCCGTGCTCCAGCCCGCCGACCGAGGCGGAAGCCACCGCGATGATGAATTGCCTGAGCGCCTGCGGCGGGGCCGTCGATGACGACAACGACACGGTCGACGACGACGCGGCCGACGACGACGCCTCGCCGGCCGATGACGATTCGTCGCCAGCCGACGACGATGCGTCGCCGGGCCCGAAGGCGGCCGCGAGCAGCACCGGGTGCGGCTGCTGAAACAGTTTCGTAGACGGCTCACGAGGGGCGCGGCGTGTCGCGCCCCTTTTTTCACCGCGCGGACGATGGTCCCCGGGCGCGCGTGTTGACAGGTCCGAGCGCGGTTTGTATTAACCGGCGCGGGAGGAAAACTCGTTCGTGTTGTCGAAAAAAGCCAAATACGGCCTCAAAGCTCTGATCGCCCTCGGCCGCGACGGCGACGGCGGACCGATGCTGATCGCCGATCTCGCGGCCCGGGAGCGCATTCCGCTCAAGTACCTCGAACTGATCCTGCTCGAACTGAAAAAGCACGGCGTGGTGCACAGCAAGAAAGGCAAGGGCGGCGGCTATCAGCTCGGCCGCGACCCGCGCGACATCGTCTTCAGCGAGGTGTTGCGCATCCTCGACGGCCCGCTGGCCCTGACGCCGTGCGTCAGCGAAACCGCCTACCGCCGCTGCGACGAATGCCTCGACGTCGAGACCTGCGGCATCCGCGTGACGATGAAGCAGGCGCGCGACGCAGTGGTGGGCGTGTTCGACCGGACGACGCTGGCGGCGGTGATCGCCCGCGAAAAAAAGCTGCTTGCGGCGGCGAAAAAATAGGGCTTGCGCGGGCTTTTTTTTCGTCGTATAGTCTAGTTAGTCAATAGACTAAATCGTTGACATCGACAATGTAGGGAGATCGCGACATGACGCAGCAGGCAATCGAACGCATCACGGTGCTGGCGGGCCAGGGCCGCAGCGGCCGGCGCGACGAATTCGAGCGCATCGATCTGGCGATCGGCGACGTCGTCTCGATCGTCGGGCCGACGGGTTCGGGCAAGACGACGCTGATCAACGACCTGGAGTTGTTCGCCGACAACGACACGCCGACCGGGCGCCGCGTGCTGATCGACGGGCAGCGGCCGCCGGCCTCGTACAAAGAGAACCCGTCGAGCAACCCGATCGCGCTGATCACGCAGCACACCAATTTCCTCTCGGATCTGCCGGTGGAGCTGTTCCTGCGGACGCACGCCGGCATCCGCACGCAGAACCCGTCGCGCGTCGGCAAGCTGGTCGAGGAAACGATCGTTTTCGCCAACCAGTTGACCGGCGAGCCGATCATTCTCGAAAGCCGCATGACGGAGCTGTCCGGCGGCCAGACGCGGGCCCTCTTGATCGCCGACGCGACGATCGTCTGCAACACGCCGATCGTGCTGCTCGACGAGGTGGAAAACGCCGGCATCAACCGCACCCGCGCGCTCGAACTGCTGCGCGCCTATCGCAAGATTTTCATTTTCGTCACGCACGATCCGCGCATCGCGCTGTTGTCCGATTACCGCATCGTGATGGAGGAAGGCCGCGTCACGAAATTGATCCACACCACCGACGAGGAAAAACGGTGCGCGGTGGAAGTGAGCAAACTCGACGACCTGTTGGCCCGCCTGCGCGACAAACTCCGGCACGGGCTGCAATTGCAAATGAGCGATATGGAGGGATGGGCATGAAGATGGCAATGTGCGCCGGTCCGGCCACGACCGGCAAGACCTCGGTGCTGCGGCACGTCACGAAAAAACTGCAAGCGCGCGGCGACAAGCCGGCTTTCCTTAAGATCGACGTCCAGTACGCCGACGAAGACGAAACTTTCGCCCGCGATTTCGGCATCCCCACGCGCAAGGTGTATTCGGGCGAGCTTTGCCCCGACCACTGCAGCGTCATGGTCCTCGGCGACGCGCTGCACTGGGCCGAGGCGCAGGGCTGCAACATCCTGCTGGTCGAGACGGCCGGCCTGTGCCTGCGCTGCTCGCCGTACGCCGAAGGCGGCCTGGGCATCGTCGTGCTCGAAGCGACCAGCGGCATGAACCTGCCGTTCAAGGTCGGGCCGATGCTCTCGCTGGCCGACGTCGCGGTCGTGACGAAAATCGACTGCGTGTCGCAGGCCGAGCGCGAAGTGTTCCGCGCGCGCATCCACGAAGTCGCGCCGGCGGTGAAGGTGCGGGAGGTCAACGGCCTGTACGGCATCGGCATCGATCCGCTGATCGAGATGATCCACAACTCGCCGGACACGTTCGACGGCATGATGCTGCGCGGCAATCCGCCGGTCGGCACGTGCACCATTTGCGTCGGCAAGAAGGAAATCGGCTGGCAGGCGCATTTCGGCGTCGTGCGGCCGCTCGACGATCAAACGTTCTACCGGGGCGAGTGAGCCATGCCGGCCCGCGCTTATTTCGACCACTCGGCGACGACGCCGCTCGATCCGCGCGTCGTCGAGGCGATGCAGTTGCCGCTCGGCGCCTGCCACGGCAACCCGTCCAGCCTGCATTGGGCCGGGCGCGAGGCGAAGGCGGCGCTCGACCGCGCGCGGCGGCAGGTGGCCGCGCTCCTCGGCGCACAGCCGGAGGAGATCTTCTTCACCGGCAGCGGCACGGAAGCGGTGAACCTGGCCATGAAGGGCGTCTTCGAGGCCAACGGCAGCGGTCCATGCCACATGCTGATCGGCGCGATCGAACATCAGGCGTCGATCGCCACGGCGGAATATCTGCAGCGGCGCGGCGCGGAGGTCGATCGCCTGCCCGTCGACGGCGACGGCCTGGTCGACCCGGATGAAGTCGCGCGGCGCATTCGCCCGCAGACGCGCCTGGTTTCGGTGATGGCCGCCAACAACATCGTCGGCACGTTGCAGCCGATCGCAGCGATCGCCCGCCTCGCGCACGAACGCGGCGTGTTGTTCCACACCGACGCCGTGCAGGCGGCCGGGAAGATTCCGCTCGACATGAGCATGGCGCCCATCGATTTGCTGTCGTTGTCCGGCCATAAAATCTACGGCCCGAAAGGCGTCGGCGCGTTGTACGTGCGGGCGGGCACGCCGCTCGAACCGCTGATTCACGGCGGCGGCCAGGAACGCAACGTGCGCTCCGGCACCGAGAACATGAGCGGCGTCGTCGGTCTGGGCGCCGCGGCGGAAATCGCCGCCGCCGAGCGCGCCGACGAAGCGGCGTGGCTGACCGGCTGCCGCGACCGCCTGATCGACGCCGTGCTCGAACGAATTCCGAATGCGCGTCTGCTCGGCCACCGCTGGCGGCGCCTGCCGGGCCACATCTGCCTGATGTTCGACGGGCAGGAAGGCGAGGCGATCCACCTGCTGCTGGCGCTCGACGAAGAAGGCTTCGCCGTTTCGTCGGGCAGCGCGTGCAGTTCGAGCCATGCGAGCGAACCGTCGTACGTGCTGCTGGCGATGGGCTTGGACGCCGTCCGCGCGCGCGGCTCGTTGCGCATCACGCTGGGCCGCTTCAACACCGAGGATGAGATCGAGCGGTTCATCGACGTGCTGCCGCGCGTCGCCGCGAAGCTGCGGCCGCTCACTCTGCATTCTGAAAAATCCATTCCTTTCGAAAGGAGTCCCTTATGAGCGCCATTGCTGCGCCCGCGCTGCCCGGACTGGATTGCGGCCTCTGCGGCTATCGCACCTGCGACGAACTGGCCGCGCAACTCGGCGCCAAGCCGGATCTGCTGAAGCGCTGCATCATGCTGTCGGACGACAAAGCCAAAGCGAAAAAATCCGACGCGCCGCCGCGCGCCGCCGCGTCGCAGGCCGCGCCGCCGCTGACCTCCTGCGCCGCCGCGGGCGCCGCCGCGCCCTGCCGCCAGATGCGGCCGATCAACGAGAAAGAGCCGTGGAAAGACAGCCTCGGCCGCGATTTCGATTTCTACCTGGAGCATTTCCCGGAAGAACCCGGCCCGCGCGAGACGATCCTGCCGCACAACCCGATGATCACGCGCGAGATGGATATCCAGGTGGGCGACATCCTCATCGGCCGGCCGCTGGGCATGTCGTGCGGCTGTCCGATCACCCACTGCGGCGTGACGATGAGCGTCGACAAGCGCACGGGCGTCATCGTCTGGTGCGTTACCGGCCCGCTGAATCCGCGCCAGGGCAAATACAAGGATTTGGGATATTATATCGCCGAAGCGTACGACGGCCTGATCACCGCCGCGCGCGGCGACGTCCGCATCGGCGAACGCTATTTCTTCCAGCCGCGCATGTGCATGCTGCAATGGCGCCACAGCGGCCTGGTCAATTATCTCAACCGCACCAAAGGCCAGATGCAAGTCCGGCTGGAAGGTTTGTGGATCGGGTGAGACGCGGCCGGGCGGCTAGTTGTTCTTCGCGCACCGGAAGCCGAAATTGTTGAAAGCGTATTGCGGCGGGTAGCCGAAGCGGTTCGAAACGCGCAGGCCGCGCGGCTCGAAATACCAGCAGCCGCCGCGCAGCGCCCGCGTCGTGCCCGAAAACGGCCCCGGCGGATTGTTCGCCGTCGACGACGCATAATAGCCCTCGTCGAACCAATCGGCGCACCATTGCCACACGTTGCCTAGCATGTCGTACAGGCCCCAGGAATTGGGTTGCCTGGCGCCGACCGCATGCGTCGCGCCGCCGGCGTTGCGGGCGTACCACGCGATCGCGTCCAGCTTGCCGTAGCGCGGTCCGGTCGACCCGGCGCGCGCCGCGTACTCCCACTCGGCCTCGGTGGGCAGGCGTTTGCCGGCCCAGCGGCAATAGTCGCGCGCGGCCGCCCAGTCGACGCAGACCACCGGTTGGTTCGGACCGTTCCACTCTGGATCTTGCGAGCAACTCGACGGCTTGCAGGCGCCGGTCGCGGCGCATTTGCGATATTGGGCGTTGGTCACCGGGGTTGCGTCCAGCCAGAAGGCGTCGAGCGTGACGCGATGCGGCGGCTGCTCGGCGTCGAAGCACTCGGCGTCGCCCGGCGAACAACCCATCGTAAAACTCCCGGCTGGGATTTTGACCATGGCGGCGAGATCGGCCGGCGCGGCGGCCTGCGCCGCCGCCTCGGGCGAAATCTCCGGCGCGGCTGCGGCGGGCGCAACGTCGCGAACGCAACGGAAGCCGACGTCGGCGGCCCCGGTCGCGGAATCCTCGTAGCCGCGGCAGGAAGCGCGCACGGCGCGGGGGCCGCTTTTCCAACTGCCGCCGCGGATTACATGCCCGGCGCGGGTGGTCGTCGGGCCTTTGGGGTTTTCCAGCGGCGAGGTGGCGTAATAGTCGATGGCCTTCCGGTCGCTGCAATATTCCCAAACGTTGCCGCTGATGTCGCACAAGCCGTAGAAGTTGCGGGCCATCGCGCAGACCGGCGACGTGCCGGCGTACTTGTCGTCGTAACCGAGAAAAATGGTGCGGCTGGGCGTCTCGCGCTTGGCGGTTTCGTCGGCGTAGTTGCCATATCGTGGCGGCGGCATGCCGGAGTCGCCCCACGGAAACACCTTCTTTTCGAGCCCGCCGCGCAAGGCGTATTCATATTCCGCCTCGGTCGGCAGACGTTTCCCGCGCCACGCGCAATACGCCGCGGAATCGTTCCAATCGACGCCGTTCACCGGGTGGTCCAGATGTTTGTGATTGCCCCAATTGAAATGCGGCCCGCTCGCCGCGTCGCCGGAGGCCGCCGGTTGCTGGCACGCGCCCGCTTGGACGCATTGTTGATATTCGGACACGGTCACCGGATGTTCGTCCATCAGAAAACCGCTGATCGTCGTGCGGTGCGCCGGTTTTTCGTCGCTGCTGCATTGCAGATCGCCCGGCGCGCAACCCATGGTGAACGCGCCGCCGGGGATCCTGATCATGCCGGCCGCGCTGCCGGCGGCGGCGGTCGATGCAGCGGGCGCCGGCGGCGCCGCCGGGCGGGCCGCGGCCGGCGCGCGCGGCAGCGATTGGTCCGCCGGGGCCGGCGCCCGGGCCGACTCGACTGGCGCTTCGTCGCGCGCGCAACGGAAGCCGACGCCGTCGCCGACAAGGTCGGGCTGGCTGGCCGACCGCGCCGACGCGCGCAGGTATTTGGCGTCGTCGAACCAACAACCGCCCCGCGTCACGCGGTTCAGGCCCGAGCCGGGGCCGGTCGGGTTGTTTTTGGGCGAGGACTCGTAGTAGGTGTCGTCGAACCAATCGGCGCACCACTGGAAGACATTGCCGAACATATCGTAGAGGCCCCAGGCGTTGGGTTGTTTTTCGCCGGCGGGATGCGGCCGGCCGCCGGAATTGAGCGCGCACCAGGCGATCGCTTCGAGTTCGCCGTAGCGCGGCCCGGGCGAGCCGGCGCGCGCGGCGTATTCCCATTCCGCCTCGGTCGGCAGGCGTTTCCCCAATTTGGCGCAGTACGTTTGGGCGTCTTTCCAGGGGACGGGCGCCGCGGGGCAGGTGGGGCAATCCCGCGCCGCGGCGAAGTCGGTCTTGGTTTCCATGACGCGCTCGTATTCGGCGATCGTCACCGGCCGCGCATCCAGATAAAATCCGCGCAGGACCACGCGATGCGCAGGCTTTTCGTTTTGGCGACATTCCGTGTCGCCCGCGGTGCAGCCCATGACGAATGTCCCGGGCGGAATTCGCGCCATGCCGGCCGGACCCGGCGCGCTGCCGGGTGGCGAGTCGGCGGCGGCCGGACCGCGGCCGAAGAAGTACGCCGCGCCGAGCAAAACTACGCCAACGCCCGCGAAACGCAGGATTTTCAGCAAGCCGTCCCGAACCACACGCACGCTCTCTGCCGCGCGTTGCGCGGCGCACCCGGCCGCCGCAAACATACGAAACATCCCGCCGGCGACCGTTGTCGTGCGACGATCATTGCCCGCGCGGGCGGCCCGCGTCAAGGATCGTCTGCCTTTATGCGCGTTGACGGTTCCGCCGCCGTACGGTCAAATAACGGTCAAACTTCGACGCGGAAGGAGCCCTGGAGTGAAACGAGTCATCGGCATCGGCGGCATTTTTTTCAAGTCGCAAGATCCGCAAAAACTGGCGGAATGGCATCGCCGGCATCTGGGCTTGGAATTGATCGACGGCGCGATCGCCAGTTTTCCGTGGCGCAGCGCGGACGAACCAGAGTCCGAAAACCGCACGATGTGGGCGCCGTTTCCCAAGAACACGCGCTATTTCGCGCCCAGCCGCGCGCCGTTCATGATCAATTTCATCGTCGCCGATCTGGATCGCCTGCTGCGGCAATTGCGCCGCGAAGGCGTCGAGGTCGACGAACGCATCGAGGATTCGGAATTCGGCCGCTTCGGCTGGATCATGGACCCCGAAGGCCACCGCATCGAATTGTGGGAGCCGCCGCGCGCCAAGCGCGCTAAAAAGCGCAAAGGAAAATAAGGACGGACGCAAATTGTCCCCGCGACTGCTCTGATCCCGTTGATCCTGTTGATCCTGTCAAAAAAAAGACCTTGCCGCCGCTGGCGGCAACTATAGCGTTTTTGACGGATCAACAGAATCAACGCGATCAATTGGGGATAATAACTGCAGTTGCGCTTACGGAATCGCCTCTTGGAAAATAGGATAAAGATTCAGCACCACGATCGCGCTCTTGGCCGTCGCGTCGAAGCCTTGCGGCAAATTCAGCTTCACGCCGGTCAAATGGCCCGCCGCGTCGGCGAGGCGCTGCAAACTGGAGCCGTAGTTCATGGTGACGGCCTCGCCGGTCGTCTCATCGATGACGAGAATCACCGGCAGTTGCTGCGCTGCGGTCAGCTTGTTCGGCGCAAAGTCGGCCTCGAGCCAGCCACCGCCGTAGGCGCCGCCGGTCGCCTCGTACGTGAGCCCGGTCACAACGATCCCGGCCGGTTTTTGGCCCTCGGGGCCGACCTGCGGCGCCAGCATCGCCGTGCCGTTGACCGTCATGATGCCGGATGTCGGGTTGCACAAGCCCAGCAGTTCCAGCGCGAAGCCGAAGAATTGAATGTCCGCGCAGGTCACTTCGGCGTAGATATTCAGCGACTCGTACGTCAGATTCGGCGGAATCTCGCCGGCGACGCGGAACAGATCGAGCGCGATCGACACGCCCGAAACGTCGACGTTCAACCCGGCGCCGGCGACGGCGAAGTACGAGTCGATCGACTGCCCATTCATGGGGAAAATCGTCTGGGTGTCATAATTGATCGTCGGCGCCAGACCGGGCGTGCCCTCGACGGCGAGCAGGATGAAGCGGTTGTGCGCCGGATCGACCGCCACCGCGCTCATCAGGTAGTTGTAGCTGTCGAAGCCGATCTGATTGAAGGTCGCCAGCATCGGCGGCTGCGGCGCCGCCATGCGGTGAAACAGCAGCACCGTCGCTTGCGTGTCCGTCACCGCCAGCGGCAGCGGCTGGCCGGTCGGCGCCGACGTCTGGAACGGGAACGAGCCGGCGAAGGTCCCGTCGATCGTGCCGCCGCTGACGCGGTCGCCCAGGCGCGCGCCCCCGACGAGGTAATCGCCAGCGAGGGCGATCGAATAATTCGTGTTCAACGCGAGCGGTTCCTGGGGGATCACGCTCAGGAAATTGCCGTCCGCCGAGACCTGCACCTGGTTGGCGAACGCGGGCGTGGTCGTCACTTTCAGGTCGGGCGGGTTGATGCGGGCGCGGACCGTCACGCCGTTCTTGCGCACCACCAGCCGGAACGTAAACACTTCCGCCGGCGTGGGCCGCGTCGCGATCGACGGCACGGTGGCGCCGCCGGAGGTGAAGAAATACAGGAGCGCGCCGTTGGGCGGGATGTCCTCGCCCGGCGAGGTGTCGCAACGCGGATCGCCGCTCGATTCGCAATAACCGAAGGGCACGAAATAAACGTCGCCGGACTGGCCGCCGATGTAGAGGCCCTGCTTGCCGATCACCGGCGAGCCATTGAGGTTGTTGCGGTCGCTCGTCGTCGTATCGAACGACCACAACCGCGTCCCGTCGTCGCGCAGGCAATACAGCCGGCCGTCGCCGCAGCCGAAATACAGGTTGCCGTCGGCGTCGATCGAGGCCGACGAGCGGATCGGGTCGAGCGTGTCGTAGCGCCATTTCAGCGAGCCGTCGGGATTCAGCGCATACATCGTGCCGTCGGCCGAACCGACGTAAATCGTGCCGTCGGCCGCGAGCGCCGGCGTGGCGTAGATGTGGTCATTCGCGGCGAACGTCCACAGCTCTTTGCCGTCGTCGACGTCATAGGCGTGCACGTAGCCGTCGAACGAGCCGACCACGATCGTCGAACCGTCGGCGTAGATCATCGGCGACGACGCCACCGGCCCGAGCGTCAAGGCGCTCCAGCGCCGTACGCCCGCGGGCGTCGCCGACCGCACGATGAAATCGTTGGCGCCGAAATAGAGATTCCCGTCCGTGGCGACCGCCGCCGCCGACCAGACCTGATCGAGCGTGGTGTAGGTCCAGTCGATGTCGCCCGCCTGCGACACCGCGTACAGATGCCGGTCGTCGTTGCCCGCGTACAGCGTGCCGTCGTGGCCCATCGCAATGTGGCCTTCCCACCATTTGATGAAGCCGAGGTTGCCGAGCGCGGACAGCTTCCATTTCATCGCGCCGTTCGCATCGAGCGCGTACAGATAGCCGTCGCCGGCGGGGACGAAGATCGTGCCGTCCGCCGCGAGGATCGCCGTCGAATCGATGATGTCGCCCGTGGCGAATTTCCATTTCAGCGTGCCGTCGGGGTTGATCGCATAGAAGTACGTGTCGGCCGAACCGATGTAAATCGTGCCGTCTTCGTCGATGACGCCTTCGAGAAACAGGCCCTTCTGGGTCTGAAAAGCCCACGGCTGCAAATCGTTCGCCGTCGGCGCGATCGGGCTTACGCCCGTGTGATGACTCGTTCGCCGGAAGGCGGGCCAGGGCGAGGTGCTCTTGACCGGGACATCGTAATCGTACGTTTCGGGCGTCGGCGAAATTTCGTCATCGTCGGCGGGCGAGGCGTCGTCGTCGGCGCCAGTGGAATTTTTGTTGTGATTCGTGGCGGCGCAACCCGCGAGCAGGACCCACGCGAGAAAGACTGCGGCCAACATCAGCGCGGTGGCGAATCGTTTTCTCATCGTTGTTCCCTCGGTAGAGCGTTGATCTGCCAGGCGCACAGATCATCCATATTGTTTATTACCAAGCGCAACCGGCGCGGTAAAGCCGGCGGAGGCACTATTTGAGCGTCGCTCAAAAACGTTGTAAATTGGAGCATCCAGAGTCGTCGGGTTGCGGAGGGGGCAAAAAGTTCCGTTCCGGCACTCGGAAAAGACCTTTTTTCGTTGACGCGAAAAGGGTTTTCCCGCTACATTCAACAGTCGGAATTCTGTCAGCGGCGAGGCCAAACGGAAAATTAGTTCGGTGTGAAACAGAGTTTGTCTGACCCGTGCGTCCGATTCCAACCCGAACCGCGGAGGGATCTTCAGCCGTGAAAAATCCGAATCATCGTAACGCGCGGCGGCGAACGCCAGAAATTTGGCGCTGGAGCTTGGTCCTCGCCGCGTGTTTGTTGTTCTGGGCCGGCGCCTGCACGAGCAAAAGCAAGTCCAACGCCGGGCCGGGCGGCGGCGCGGCGACGCTCGACGACTGCGGCTTTCCGATCGTGGCGCCGCCGGCCGGGTGCGACCAGTGCCACGGCTTCCCGCCGAACGGCGTGCAGCATCCGCCGAACAAGCACTGTTCCCATTGCCACGGCCGCGTGATCGACGCCAACTACAATTTTCTTCAGCCGAACTTGCACCAGACCGGCCAGGTGATCTACGACGTGGGTTGCACCTCGTGCCACGGCTGGGACAACGGCGCGTCGCCGCCGCAGAATCTGTACGGCCAATGCGGCGTCAACCAACCGGGCGTCGGTTCGCACGCCTCGATGCGCAACCCGACGCTGCCGGTGCACCGCGTCGCCTGCACGAATTGCCATGACGTGCCGTTGGACGTTTGGTATCCGGGGCACATCACGGGCCAGAACAAGGCCACGGTGCACTTCAAGAACATGGCCACGCTGAAAGGCGCGCAGCCGGTGTGGGACGGCAAGAAATGCTCGGGCACGTATTGCCACGGCGCGACGCTCAAGGGCGGCTTTTTCAAAGAGCCGGTGTGGGGCGACCAAAGCGGTCGGGCGTCGCAGTGCGGCGCCTGCCACGCGTTGACCGACCCGAACGGCAACACCAACGCGGATTGCCATGCCTGCCACCCGACGACGGTCGATGCGAACCAAAACATCCTGCCCAACGGCACGCACATGAACGGCTTCATCGATATCGGCGGCGCGGCCCCAGGAGGCACGAAATGAATCGGCGCGATTTTCTCAAGACTTCGTCGGCGACGCTCTTTTCCGCCCTCGTCGTGGGCGCGGCGGGCATGCCCCGCCTGGCGACGATGGATGAAAACCCGCTCTGGATGAAACGCGATCCGCTTACCGCCGCCGATCCGGCCCCGCTGCCGGAAATCACGGCGATCGTCAACATCATGGTGCCGGCCGATCCGCTGATTCCCGGCGATTTCAAAGGCTCGGACTATTACGGCGACTGGGTGCTCGCGGCGACGCTCGGCGAGGCGGGCCAAATCATGACGGTCCTGATCCTCAACAACTACGCGCAAAAGTTGCACGGCAAGACGTTCATCAACTGCACCGCCGACGAGCAAATGGACGCGCTCAAGCAGTGGGTGCAGGAGCGCGAGACGTATCCGGACGAGATCAATCAGATGCTGACCGGCGTGCTGACCATTTCGGTGGTCGGCACCTACGAAGTGGAAGATCCGGTTCTGAACCGCGAGGTTTTCACCTTGATGGGCTGGTTCGATCCGAACGATCCGGACGGCACGATGCGCAATCCCTGTTCGGGCTACGTCGACGCCAATATTTATCCGGTCCGCCTGAAGAAAGGATTCACGTCATGATCGAACATGCCGATTTCGTCATCGTCGGCGCGGGCGCCGGCGGCGGAACCCTGGGCGCCGAACTGGCCGAGGCCGGCGCGAAGGTCGTTTTCCTCGAAGCGGGCAACGATCTGGACATCACCTACGGCTCGCCGACGCATTTCGCGAACCGGCAAAAGTTCATGGACACGGTCAACGACGGCTTGTTCTGGCACGACGAATACACCGGCCGGAACTGGACCACCGACATGGGCGAATGCGTCGGCGGCGGCACCACGACCTACGGCGGCGTGCTCGAGGAATCCAACCCGCGCGATTTCGACCAGGGGTATTGGCCCTTCACCTGGGACAGCTTTCAGCCGTACATCTCGCTGGCGAAAAAACGCTATCACGTGTCGCGCTGGCCGATCGAGAAACTGAGCCACTACGCGCAACTCGTCAACGACGCGGCCGGCGGCATCCTCGGCCCGATCCAATCGGCGTTCAATCAAGTCCCTTATACCGAGTACGGCATCTATCACGACCGCTGCCGGCAGTGCAAATGCTGCATCCTGGGCTGCCGCTACAACGCCAAGGCGAATGCGCTGACCATCGCGATGCCGAAGGCCAAGTGGTTCGGCGCCAAGGTTTACGACAATTGCTGGGTGACGCGCCTGAACACCAACGCGACGGGCACTAAAATCCTGAGCATCAGCTACCTGAAGCGCACGGCCACCGGGGTCGACACCGAGAACGATCAGGAGCACACGATCACCGCCGACCATTACATCCTCTCGAGCGGCTCGATGATCACGCCGATGCTGCTGCACTGGTCGGGCAAGAACGGCGAGTGTCTGGCGAACTCGAGCGGGCAGGTCGGCCACAACTTGCGCGGCCACTTTTTCCGCGCGACGTACGCCGTGCTCGCGCGCACCGACGTCCGCACGTACCAGGGGCAGGTCGTCGAACTCAACGACCTCTACCAGAATTACGACAAGGGCTACTTGTTGGAATTCAACATGGCCGCGCCGCCGACGTACATGGGCGGCATGGTCGAGGTCATGGAGAAACCCGATCTGCTGCATTTCATGGGCTTGCCGTTCAAGCGCTTCATGCGCAACTATCCGCGGGTCATTTGTTCCGCGCCGCTGGTCCGCAGCTTCGACCAGGGCTTCACCAACAACTCCGTGCTGCCCAACCCGACCCGAAAAAATCGCTATGGCGATCCGCTGCCGACCGTGACCTTCGAGCCGAATTTCCAGGAACAGGAATGGCTCGATGCGGCCGTCGCCGCCGCCAAGCAGATTCAAATCACGGCCGGCGCCGACACCACGCAGATGTTCAGCGGCGGGATCGACGTCGTCCACAAAACCGGCACCTGCCGCATGGGAACGGACCCAAAAACCTCGGTCGTCGACCCGAACGGCCGGGTCTGGGACATGGACAACCTCACGATCACCGATGGCAGCATCTTCCCGGCGCCGCTGTTGGCGAACTGCGCGTTTATCATTTACTGCCTGGCGTACAAAGTCGCCGACAGCCTGCTCGGCCGGAAGACGCCGACGGCGTAACGGCAAACGCGCGGCCCGGCCCGCGGCCGGTTTTTCCGCTTGCGTTCGCCGGAAAACTTTTTTAGAATCCGGCCCCCTGGGACTGCCCCGGGCGAACGTCGATCTGTGAATCATTGAAAATCCCTTTATGGGCCGTTAGCTCAGCTGGAAGAGCGCTGCCTTCGCAAGGCAGAGGTCGGCAGTTCGAATCTGCTACGGTCCATTTTCTTTTGCCCCCGTAGCTCAGTGGATTAGAGCATCGGACTCCGGATCCGTGTGCGCAGGTTCGATTCCTGCCGGGGGCGCACGCCGACGCCGCTGACCCCAGCGGCTTTTTCTTACGCCGCCAAGTAAAAAGCCCGTCCCCGTTTCCAGGGCGGGCTCCGTCTGCCCCGCGGCCGGCGACTCAGCGCGTCCAGAGCACCATCGACGGATCGCCGAACAGGTTGTACTGCTCGAAGTACCGGTGGGCATTCCCCGTGTGATTGCTCTTGGTCCAGACGAACATCTTGCCGGCCAGGGCCATGCTGGCCGCCCAAACCTGATCCGGCATGACCTGCGTGCTCGGATTGGCGGCGACGGCGGCGAACGCCGCGCCGAACATGCCGCGCTCGTACCAGTCGTCTTCGGTCCAATAGGAGTACACCGAACTTGCCAGCATCCCCGACGCGCCGTGCGCGACGCGCAGCCAGGTTTCGGAAAAGCATTCATCCTGGGCGTAATCGCCGGTCAGGCAGGCGAAACTGGCGACGAACGGGTACTCCGTGTTGGTCAGCGCCTCGACATCCGATTGGTAATACGCCGGGCCGTCCGCCCAGTCGGTCACGTCGCCGTGGCCGGAGAAAACGGTGTAATTCTGACCCGCGTTGACCGCGGCCGTCACTTGCGCCGGCGTCGCGTTGTAAGTGTGGCAATAGAGTTTCGCGCTCGTGTAATGATTCGGATCGAGGTAGTTGGCGATGACGAAGTTGTGCGAGCCTTCCGAAATGACATAGTCGTCCTGGCTGGCCAGGAACGCCGCGTTCTTGCGCCAGGCGCCGCCGTCGGATTCGTAGGCGGCAATTTTGGCAACCATATTGCTCAGGTGCGCCGTGGTGATCGCCGGCAGGCGGCCTAGCAACAGCGAGGGCAGGTAGCTGCCGGTGTTCAGCACCGAGTAGTAGAGGTCGGTCGGCGGGTTATCCAATTGCGTGCCGACAATGTAGGGGATCGTGTCGACGGCGCCGACGAGCAGCACGAAGGTCAGATTGGGCAGCAAATTGTATTGCAGCTTGATGTACGCCGAGATCTCCGCAACGGTCGCCCCGATCGCCTCGACGTCCTCGGTGTGGACCGTCCAGCCGTCGCGAGTTTTCAAGGCGGCCAGTTCGTCGAGGGCGGTTCCGGCTAGATCGTCCGCATAGATGATGAGGTAGTCGGCGCCTTTTTTCGGCGCGTCGAAGATCGCCCAGTGGGCGCCGGTGTTGGCGATGTACGCGATTACGATTTCATCGAAAATGGGGTTGCCGAAACGTTCCGCCAGCGCGGTGGTTTGCGCCAGATCCGCGTCGCTAAGGTGGATCGTCACAGTCAGGTCGCGCGCGACCAACAGCTCGTTTTTCGCGGGGTTGTAGTCGACCGGCGTGATTTCGAGCAGCGCCAGGCGATGGTTGCGCACCATCTCTTCGTCGACGATGTCCGCGAAACGGCCGACCACGAAGGCGTCGGCGGCGTAAAGGCTTTCGTCCATGGCGAAGGGCGCGCGGTCGAGCGCCCCGGGCAGTTTCGGCACGGACGGCTGGGTCGGCGCGATCGGGCCGGCCACACGAATTCGCTCGACCATCTTCGGGTCGACGGTCACCGCGGCCTTCGCGCCGAACGGCAGCAGCACGGCCCGCCGCAACGCCGGCAACGAAGGTTGACCCGTATCGCCCCAGCTATCGAAACCGTCGATGGTCGCCGCGACGAAATTGCGGCCGTGAATTTCGACGTTTTTCAACTGGACATCGCCGTAGGAAACGTGAAAAACGATCTCGTTCTCGCTCTCGGCCTGCAATGTCAGGGGCCCCGCCGCCGCGAAGACGCCGCCAGTCCCCGAACCGCCGCCGTTGTCGCCCTCGCCGCAGCCAGCGCAGGCCAGGATCGCGATCGTGAGCAGGAATAGCATCGTGCGCCAATTCATAGCTCGCCTCTGCTGTAAGGGATCCTCACGTGCGCGAGAACTAGCAATTCGCACATAGAAAGCCGAACGACTATTTCATTTTATACGCCTGTCCGATCTCGATTTCCACCACGAAAAAATTACCTCAAGAAATTTATTTTCGGGATAAAACGGTTTTGAGATTGCGAATCAGTAACATAGCGGTTGGACAGCTTGCGCATCGTACGAACGCCGCACGCGCCAGACGACCGGCGAAATTTTGACGGTTGCCGAGAAACGGCAGTTTTACGAATTCTCTAATAATTTCCATTAGATGAAATGTTTTGTCGAGATGACACGCCATTTTCCAGGCGCGACGAGCGCCATACTCGGTAGAATACGCAGCGTTTCGTCATAGATTTGGCGAATTCTCTGGCAATCTCGGTAAGAGCGGGTCAAGGTGGCGGGGGCTGGTCGCTACACACATTCATAACTTATTGTTTTTGAAGACTTTTTATAGATCCCCCGCGGCATCGCCATCGTTGGCACGCAACTTGAAATCCTAGCGCACCAAATTTGAATCGTGGGTTCGCACATCGAGATTCGGCAACTGAACCGGGAAACCATTGCGCAAAGGAGCAGGGCATGAAACGCGTGATCCTGGCGGTTTTGGCGGCGGCAATTCTGATGGCGCTGGGCTGCGGCGGAATCAGCGGCGAACCCGCTGCGGCGACGGCCGCGACCGTCGCCCCGGCATCCGTCGCCGGCGACAAATTTTCGCCGGACTTGATCCCGGCGATCGAGACCGCCGGCCGCATCCACGTCATCGTGCAAGCCGATCCGCAAGCCGTTTACCGGCGCGTGGTCGGCGACGCGGCGCAATTCGAAACCAATCCGGCCGTCATTTGGAAGGCCCACGATGACGGCGCCGTGATTTGGAAGAACCAACCCGACAGCGCGGTCATTTGGAAAGGCCGGCAGGACGGCGCGGTGATCTGGAAGCTTTCGCCGGAACAGGCGGTGATCTGGAAAGCGGCGACCGACCAGGCCGTGATTTGGAAATTCGTCGAAAAATTGACGGTCGCCGGCTTCGCGGTCGACGCCGCGTTTGAGTCGATTCACGCGGTCAAGATGACGGCGGACCGCGGGACCGTCAACGCGCTCGCGGCGATGGACGAGGTTCTCTACATCACCCCCGACCGGACCGTGAAAGTCGCCGGCCTCGATATAACCAATGAGACGCTCGGGTTGGGAAATGTCGCGAAGCGCACGAGCGCCGTCGCTTTCACCGGCTTGACCGGCGCCGGCGTCGGCATCGCGATTATCGATTCGGGCATTGACGCGGCCCAGGGCGATTTTTCGGGGCCGGCGGGCTCGCGGATCGCAGCCGGGAGAAATTTCACGACGGAAGGCGCGGCCACAGATGTCACCGACGGTTACGGCCACGGCACGCATGTCGCCGGCCTGGTCGCGGGCAACGGTCGGGAATCGTACGTCAACGGCTATAACACCACCTTTGAAGGCGTCGCGCCGATGGCTACGCTGGTCATCGCCAAGGCGCTCACCAGCCAGGGTTCGGGCACGGTGAGCGGCGCGATCGCGGCCCTGGAGTGGGTGCTTTCGGTCAAGGCGCAATACAACGTGCGCGTCGTCAACATGTCGCTCGGCCTGCCGCCGCTCGACCCGTGGAGCAAAGACCCGCTGTGCGAGGCCGTGCAAAACGCCGTCAACAACGGGCTCGTGGTGGCGGTGGCGGCCGGCAACTACGGTTGGTATGACGGCCAGACGCTCTAC
>CAZHPN010000039.1:0-37703 GCA_964534375.1 uncultured bacterium
GAGGGGCGGGAAATTTCGGCGGGAGCCGAAATTTCCGGGGAGAGGTCTGCGCGACCAACAAAGAGCGCAATTCTGCGCCATTTGAAGCGTCGCCGCTCTTCATCCTAAAGCCTATGCCGCGTCGGGGATGGGCGAGAAATTTCGGCAGCCGAAATTTCCGGGGAGGGGTCGGCGCGACGAGTCGCATATGGAACCGGTATTTATGCAAGAGGCTCTTCTGACTTCTGGCTCCTGACTTCTGACGCCTGCGCCCACGCCTTGACGGCAAAAAGCCGGCGGAGTACGTAGGATTTCAACGATCGACAGTCGGGAATCTTCCATTGAGTTCGGCCCCGAGACGGCGAAGACGTGCGCTTGTCATCCCGGCGGCGGTTGGTGAAGGAGAAGCGGCATGCGGCAATTGGCGTCCCGAAGCTCGGCGGTCCTGTTCGTGTTGCTCGTCGCCGGGGGTGTGTTGACCTTCGACTGCGCGACGGCGCCCACGCGGCACGAGCCCGCGATGGAGGAAGTCGGCCTGCCCTTGGAGGTCACGCTGGGGACGGCGCGCGAATGCCCGTCGCCGAAGATTTACCTGACCGACGCGACCGAATTGACGATCACGCCGAATTGCCCCTACGACGTGGTGGGCGTTTTCGATCGCATTTTGCCGCCCAAAGAGAAGGCCGAATACGCGCCGGACGTCGCGGCGAAGTTCGGCGGCAAGACCGACTTCGACGTGGTCGTGTTCCAGCGCCCGCGCTACTTCTACTGGGTCGTGCCCAAGTCGATGGCCTGGAACCTGGACGCGCTGGCCCCCGGCGACCGCATCGCGCTCAGCGGCGTGCTGGTCGCGGCGGACACCTCGGCGCCGCCCCAGCCGGGCAAGGTCGCCGATTGGGACCTTTACTTCCGGGCGGACAACGTGCGCAAGGCGGCCGTCGAAGCCGTCGCGCCGCCGCCCCCGCCGCCGCCGCCGCCCCCGCCCCCGCCGACCGTCGCCATTACGCTGAACAAGAACCAGGCGCGGACCGCGAAGAAGGCCGTCGACGGCGCCGATATCGCGCTGACGCCGGCGCAATTGAAGTCCGTCAAACAGCAGTGGCCCGACTTTCACGGCAGGAAAGCGATCGTCGCCGCCGAGCATGTGGACCCCGCGGGCGCCGTCGCCCTGACCTTGCAGGACGGCGTGCTGATGTCGACCCGCGCCGCGGCGGCCGCGCCGGCCGGCGGCGACGAGACGACCGCCGCCGACAAGGCCGGCATGGTCCGCGCGCCCGGCGGGTCGTTTGTCATGGGCTGCGCGCCCGGCGACGCCGAATGCGCCGAAGCGGAAAAGCCGCCCCATGACGTGACGATCAACCCCTTCTGGATCGACGCGACCGCCGTGACCAACGCGGCCTACCGGCGCTGCGTGGCGGCCGGGGCCTGCCGCGCGGTGGACGAAGAGGCCTGCTACAAGCCCGTCGGCGCCGACTGGCGGCAGGGCGGCAGCCTCGAGGCGTCGTTCAAGGGCGACGGCCAGCCGGTCGTCTGCGTCGACTGGAACGACGCCCTCGCCTACTGCCGCTGGCAGGGCAAGCGGCTGCCCACCGAGGCCGAGTGGGAGTTCGCGGCGCGGGGCGGGACGGCCGGGCCGCGCTACGGCGACCTCGACGCCGTCGCCTGGTACGCCAGCAACTCGGGCGGCAAGCCGGCCGCCGTCGGCCAGAAGCGGCCCAACGCCTACGGGGTCTACGACGCCCTGGGCAACGTGTGGGAATGGTGCGCCGACTGGTATGACGACCGCTACTACGCGGCCTCGCCCACGCGCAACCCGAAGGGGCCGTCGAGCGGAACGCAGCGGGTGCTGCGCGGCGGATCCTGGAACGCCGGGTCGTCGTTCGTGCGGGCCTCGTACCGGTACAAGTTCAACCCGGCCTATCGCTTCGTCTCCGGCGGCTTCCGCTGCGTGGCGAACTGAGCGGGAAGGCGGAAGGCAGTAGGCAGTAGGCAGAAGGCAGAAGCCGACGGGCGCGAAGGGCAAATTGGCTTTGTTTCGTAATTTTGCTTAAATTGGCGCGTTGATGGCCGCCATAGATCGGCGATCGCGGCGGGAAAAATGACGTTCCCAGCCGTTCGCGGGTGATAACTTATATCAAGATAACATCTTCCGGCGACGGGAATCCAGGGACATAAACGCCCTTATACGTTCGAACCTGACTCGGAGAATTTCGGCTCGGACCTCATACGTTCGAACCTCACGCGGAGAATTTCGGCTCGGACCTCACACCCCTCGACTGCGCTCGGGACAGGCTCCGACGCCGCAAAGACGGACAGAGATCTAATGACTCCGCCGCCGGTCCGCGGAAATCTGTGAAATCTGCACTACTAATCTGTGGATTGTCCGGTCCCCGGAACCCGGAACCTGAACCTGCCTACGTCATCCCCATCGCCATGATCGCCGCTTTCGTGGGCGAATCATAAAACTGCCATTGGATCGCCGTGAGGATCGCGTCGGGAACGTCGGCGAGGTCGCGCTTGTTCTCGCTGGGAATCAAAATTCGCTTAGCGCCGGCTTCCACGGCGAGCTGCATGCGCTCGGGAAGCGAGGAGACCTTGAGCAGCATGCCCTGCACGCTCATCTCCCCGAGCACAACCGTTCGGTCGAGAACCGGCTTTTCCAGAACGGCGGAGACAAGCGAGATGAAGAACGCGACAGCCGTTTCCGCCCCCTCTTTCGCCTGATTCAGATTGATCGCTTGGACCGTGAAATCGTAGGCCTTGAGGTCGTGGTCGATCCCCAGGTTCTTGATGTTCGCTTTCAAGTAGGCATCGGCCGTCTTTATTGCTTCCTTCATTTTGCTGGATAAGTTGCCCAACGGTATGATGCGGCCTGAGCCCCGGTTCATTTGCGTCTGAAGCAGGAACAATGCGAGGCGATATTCGCTCACATCGCTGCCGACAGTATAGATGCTTCCCGGGGGGAGGCCGCCCTCGGTGATGATCGTGGCGCCTCCCATCTCCGGCAGTCTCACGAACGTCTCTTGGCCGCTTTCCCTGTCGATATACGAGAAGCTGGTGTCCCAATACTCGAGCCCGCCCATTTTCTTGAGCTGCTCCTTCACGCGTCGGCGCATTTCCATGGCGTACGCGAGATACTCCTCCAGTTCCTCTTTCGACACTTCGCCGTCGGGGTTGAGCAACTTGATCAGGCCGGAGACCGTCTTGCGAACCGCCTTTTGGTCTCGCCCGCCGAGGTGCGGGCCGAATTTGAAATGGCGTTCGGCGAAATCGGCGTAGCCGCTCTTGCGGAATTCGCGAAACACCTCGGCGAGGTAGTCGGTAACGAGGCCGAAATGGTCGGTGTAAGCTGCGTCCGAGGTTTTCTGAAACTCCCACCCGGGCACATAGGCGTGGATGCGGTCGTAGAAAGCCGTGTCCATTTCTTTCGGCAGCGGGTAGAATAGATGGGACGTGCGAACGATCGTTTCGATGTCGCCGTCGATGTTGCCGACGAACACCACCGAACCCTCGGCGGTGATGATGTCCCTGCCGCGGCTGAAGGCGCCGTCCTCCATGTAGCCCTTCATGATGTTGATGCCGTTCTTGTCGGTGAAATGAATGCCGGCGGCTTCGTCAAAGGCGACAACGTCCCACAGGGCGACGAGTCCCCGCTGCCCGGTGCTGAGGTTCACGAACATCTGCGCCGTCGTCGTCTGGCCGCCGGAAATGAGGTGCGAATACGGGCTGATCTGCTGGTAGACAAAGCTCTTGCCGGTTCCCCGCGGACCCAACTCGATGGAGTTGAAGTTCTTTTCCACCAGCGGCAACAGCCGCAGCATGTAATGAAACTTGCGCCTTTTTGTGTAATACGGATGGTTCGGCTCGTAACCCATCGAGCGCATGATCAGGTCGAGCCACTGCTCGCGGCTGAAACGCCGCCGGGCCTCGACGAAGCGATCGACGTTTCGGGTGGAAAGCTGGATCGGCCGCAGGCTTTCGACGACGAAGGGGCGATTTTGACCTTTGAAAACGAAGGAGTCATCGTAGCGGAGCGTGATCTCCGCCCAGATCCCACCCATCAACAGGCGGTCGTGGGCGCGAATTTCTTTCTCGTCGATATTGATGTAGTCGAGGTCGAGATTGGCAAGACGCGCCCAGTATTTGTCGTGGGTTTCGACCAGGCGCACCGAAATCTTGTCGATAATCTCGTAGGTCGTATGCTGTTTGATGGCCGACTTCACCGCTTCGCGTTCGTCGGGTTTGACATATTTGCTGGCCAGCGTTTCCCTGACGAATTCCAAGCCTTCGCGGATGGCCTCGTCGTCGGTGGACGCGCAATATTTGCCGAGCAGGAACTCGATCACAAACGCCGGCACGCCGAAGACGCTGCGCATGCGGCGCAGGAGGTCTTTGCGGACCACCAGGCCCGGAAAAACCTCGTTGGCCAGTCGATCCAGTTCATCGAGTTCGAACGGCTGCTCGTTCATGCCCGCCTCACATGTCTCGACCGACCGTCAGCGTGATGCCGCCTGCGGGAAATTGCTCCAAAGTCTCAACGTCGCGGATGTCGAGTTCGAGCAGTTCCCCTTTCGCAAAAGACGCCGCCGAGTGGAAAAAAAGTTTCACAACCTGTTCCCTGTTTTTGCCATCCAGACGCACTTCCTTCGGCTTGCCCGCCAGCACGGACCTGAGTTCGCCGTCGGCATCTTTGCGCCGCACATCCAGGGACAAATTGCGGCCCATTTCCGCAAAGAGACCGAGTTGGGTTCCCGTTTCGGTTGCCGTCGAAACCGGACTGAGGACAACTTTGACCGCCGTTTGCATCAGCTCAAGAGCCGGCAGCACAACCTCGACGCCGATCCGCTTTGCCTTGGCGGCATGGCCGCGTGAAACGAGATGCGGAATAATTAGTTCCTGAAGAGAAGCGCCGCCGTGTGAGAAAGATTTTTCGCACTTGAAGAACGCCAGCCCCGGCGGGACAGCGACGAAATATCTCGCATCCCAGGCGAACGGAAAGCGCGCCAACGGGATATCCGCCTCGGCGGAAACCAGGGCGAAGCGTTCCTTCAACACGAGGCGCCATTCCTTCGGGAAGGGAACCTCGCTCGGCAGCCTGGCTTCGTCGAGCAAGATGAAACCGTGATCCGTGACGACATGAACTCGCGGATAGCCCCACCGGTGCAGATTACGGATGAGCCGGCCGAGCCGGTCGATTTCGGGCTGCACGTGGCGGGTTAGAGCGCCTGCGTTGCCGTGTCCGATATGATCCACATCGTCGTGGCCGAAAACGACCAGTAGCTCGCCGAGTCCGTCCGGCGCTTCGGGCGCCGCTTCCACCTCGGAAATCTCTCGGCAGTCGGCGCCGAAAGCTCGGAGCAAGGCGATTCGGTTGTCTCTGACAAAGGTGTCCTTGCCGTTGACGAGCGGATGGATGGAATTGTCTTTGAGATCGACCGCGATCGTGGCGCCGGCAAGCGGCAGCAGCGCCGTCATGCCGATGGCGGTGACCGTGGGCAAGACCGCGAGCAGCGGCTCGACCTCGACCGCATGACCGCGCAGCAATTCTTTGATCGCCAGGGCGCAATCGTAACGGAGCGCGTCGACGATCACGACGGCCCGCCGGCCGCTCGCCTGCCAGATTGCGCGCTCCAAATGGGGCGTGACATCCGGAATCCCGGGAATTTCCAGTCGGCCCGATTCCGCGAGCCGTTTGAAGAAAGAGTCGTTGAGCGCCGTCGCGTAGTCGGCGTACGCCCGGTCCGCCGCCTTTGCCACGGACGGCAACGTTTGTTCATCGGCTCGTTGGCGGAGGTCAAGGTGACGGCCCTCGATGGCGCCGGCATTTTCCACATACTTCCCGGCGAGCGCTTCGGTCGTAATCGCCCATTCAAGTTTTCGCTCGGCTTCGGCGCACACCCGGACGAAGGCGCCAAGATCGCGGAGGAGATCCCACGCCCCCACCGGCGCGGGGCTTGCCTTGGCAAACTCGGCTTCGCGCGCCAGGAGTTCGCCGTAGATTTTGAAGTACTCTTCCACGGCCGATTTCCTGGGCGCGGCCTTCTCAAAGTCCGAAATCACCTGGCCCCAGCGCAGCCGAACCAGGTGCGGGAACCCGAATGAAATCCCCGGCCGGCCCCGCGCCCACGACGTGAGATCGATCTCGGTTTCGACGGCGGCAATCCAGCGATCCCAGGCCTGGCGGTATTCGGAATCCCGGAGCCATCGTTGCAGCAGGTGACTGTGCTGCGACCGCAGCGCCAAAGGCGGCAAGCGATCCGCAAACGGAAAATCGGCCGGTTCTCGATAGCCGAGGAACGTTTCGGTCAGGGCCAGCGTCGCGACCAAATCCAGAATCCATTCGGCCGGCGCCCGCACGGGCTGGTCGTAGCCGTAGCGTTCGCGCACCATATCCAGGAACTCGCGGTCCAGAGCGCTCTCTTGCAGCTTCGCCCACTCTTCATCCGGCTCCATCGCCAGATCGAGAATCGTTTGCTCGACATCGCCGATCAGCAACAACTGGGCCGACTCGGCCGTAAGCGAGCGCGCCCAGAACACCGGGGGGCGGTCGGCGAACTTGGCGACGTATTTGGCCAGCAGTGAGTCGCGCCCGCCGTCGTAAAGACGGCGCTGCTCGGCCGGATTGTCCGGCAGCGGCACATCGGCCTGACGCAGCAGGCTGAAGAGCGTCGGGCGCTTGCCGCCGAGGCGCCAGATCACCCCGGCGGTCCGGTATTCCTCCAGGAAGTCGAGGCGCGGGCGCCCGTCGCCGTCCGGATGGTCGAGTCGGTCCTCGGACATCGGCAGGTACAGCACGAAGCGCAACCCGTCGCGGTCGCTCGGCGGCGACTGGGCGGCCAGCGTATGCACCCGATGCTTCAACCAAATCTGGCCTCGCAACTTTTCTTCGTCATACGCCAGAAGAACGAACGGCGGCCGCGGCATCCCCGCCAAGTGGGCTTGCAACGCGGGCAGCAGCCGCGCGAATTCCTGCTTCTCGTCGAACCAGAGGCACACCTGGGCGCGTTTCTCGTGCTGAAAACGCTGCTCGAGCTGGCTCACCAGGCATTCCAGAATCATCGGACCACCTTCGCCACGCGCAACGCTCCGGCTTTCTCCCAGGGTTCGATGTTGACCTTGACGCCGTCATCGAGGTCCGGGTCCCACCCCTTCGGCAGCTCCTCCGCCTTTTTCCAAGGGGTCAGGATTCGGAAATCGTCCTCGCCGCCCTCTTCGCCTTCGCGGCGACCTTCCTGGATCGCCTGAAGCTTGCGTTCCAGCGCGTGCGTTTCTTCGATCCTGGTCTGAAAATCCAGCCGGTCGTCGGTGCGCCCGGCCTTGTCGGCAAGCGCCGCCTCGCGCCGGAAATTCTCGATGGCGTCGCGCAGATAAGTCGACCGCAGCTTCGCGAGCCGATTCTTGTCAAAGCGGTGGTAATGGACGAGTACGCCGAAAGCCGCCGGCGCCGTACCTTGCGCCGACGCGATGTGCCAAAAGATCGGCCGCCGCTTGTAGAGCGAGCAATGGTATTCGAAGTAGGCGTTTTCGAGCCATTCCTCGAGGCTGCTGCACCGGCGATAGCCTTTCACGTTTTGTTTCAATTCGTTGACGATTTCCACCTCAACTTGATTGGCGTCCCGATCGGGAAAGAACTCCGCCAATTCACCCCTGACCCGATCGACAAGGCGTGGCTCGTTGTTAATCGGGTCGAAGGGAACCATGCCGTCATCAGCGGCTTCGACGACGCGTTTCACCGCATAGGAGAGCAGCCGCCAGATATGCTCCATGCGTTTCTGTTCAAGCGATTTCCCAGCAAGAACTGACCACAGTATCTCCCTTGGGCGATCTCCGACTGCTTCTTTGACGACGCCCCGCATGTGGTCATTCAACCCATATAGGCTAAACACGTGGTCCTCAATTTCAGCAAATTTTTCGCATATCTCGATCTCTGTCTCCCTTTCGCGCCGTGCAAGCGTGTCCAAACGCTCACCAATTGT
This sequence comes from uncultured bacterium, assembly GCA_964534375.1. Lineage (GTDB taxonomy): Bacteria > Lernaellota > Lernaellaia > Lernaellales > Lernaellaceae > CAZHPN01. The sequence goes on from CAZHPN010000039.1 coordinate 7,956, forward strand.
TGGCGTGGCACTGTTGCCCAAATATTGCCGATCAACGATCCAGGCCGATTTGAAGTGTGTAGATACCTCATTCCCGTCGTCCCAGTTCATCTTAGAGTCATAAATCGAACGTGCGCGTTCAGACAAAAGTCTTTGTTGCTCGGTACGGGTGGCCGGGATAGGAATCCCCTTAATCACGTGTAGTTCCCAACGAGCCCCCATCTCTTTTCGAGATAGCCTCGCTCTCATTATGTACTCAGCGACCGTTGAATTGGCGACTGCAGAAACAAACCACAAATCGTCGGCGTTATTCAAAAGAACGGCTGGACCTTTATCGGAAAATACGCAGTCTGGCGGCAAATACCGCATACTAAATTCACCACCAGCACGCGGCCAAGTGAGTCCCTCGCGAAAATATAACGTGCTGTCGCGGAGACGGTGAAATGCTCGCTGCGCCTCAGGCGACCAGTCGATCACAAGATTGGCATCGAAGTAAAAACGGCTGAAAGCCCCGCCCTTGTGGAGTGTTTTCCAAGGGCGAATGTCCCGTGTCGGTGACACCTCCCAATGATATCGAAGGAAAGGTTCATCGGGCCTAATGATGACACCTTGAACAACCGTCGCAACGGAGCCCAAAGCTGGGGCATTACTCGTAAGAGAAGCGACCAGTGCGACGCGATCATATGCGAAGGGAGAACTCTCTAACGCTGCGAAATCCCTCAAGGGGACATCATATCGAACCTTATCTATCTGCCCGCGTAGGGCCTTTACAAACACTGCTTCGCGATCGGCCGCCACACCAGCGATTGAAGGCAGTGACTGTAGATCGAAGAAAGCGGCGCGTTCCACCTCGGTGACAACGTAATATGCATGATCCGCTTGTTCGTATGTTGTTTCGATGCCTTCCCGCGCTTGGGTCGCCTGAATAGTTGACACCATGAGCTTTCGTCTCAAGTCGGCGTCAGCGAGGATATCCTTTACTTTAATGCGTTTACTTCCCATGGCTAGTCTCCCACCGCGCCAATGCCGCCGCCTCCCACTCTGTCACGAGATTTGCGAACGCCTTGTAATCCTTGCGAATACGGCCGTCTTCGCACGCAGCGAAATAACGTTGTTCATCATTCCTCCGGTCATATATATCCAACGGAGCAAGGTCGTTTTGCATAAGTAGAAGATTGCCAACAATGAAGGCCGTCCGACCATTGCCTTCTCGAAAGGGATGTAACGCCAAAATCTCACACATAACTTCCGCGACAAAGAAAAAGACTGGCTCGTCATCCTCGGAAACAAAAGGTGAGCGCGAAAACACGTCCCGCTCTATCACGTCCATAAGCGGTTGAATTCCACACGGAGGAAAAGGCCATCTCGTTGGCCCGTCGCCTTTGTGAAGATCGACGGTGCGCCATTCGCCCGCAAATGGATATATCTCGCTTAGAAGTTCGTAATGAATTTGCTTGATTAGTGCGCCGGTCAAAGGAAGCGGCTCCGGGCGGTCAAGAAGGTTTACGATGAACTCCATAGCTCGCGCAACGCCTTCATCCTCTCGACGATGAATCTCCTCGATTTCGAGACACCCTGCGAAATTGATAGAAATGCCATCTTCGGTTGTGATCCAGTCCCACTGGCGGTCATAATTGCGCCAAGGTGTCGGGACCACACGCCGCGAGGCTGGGACTATCGCGATGGCGGCAAGATCGTTTAGTCGTTTCACGGTAAGCTTCCGCTGACTGGCGGGAACGACATAGTAATCTTCCGAATTTGCGGCCTGATAGTACTCGTCTTTCTTATGGCCGGCACCACTGCGGAACCGGAATCCGAAGTCTTTTTCCGCCCACCGCCAATGAACGCGGCTCATTGTGGGTCTCCGCGAATCACAAGTGCGCCAGCCTCGACCGCTGCGTCGTCGAGAATGCCTTGTCCGAGATCGAGCACAAATATAAGCGGATTGCGTTTGAGCAAAATGTGGGTTCGTAACTTTTCGGCGGTCACCTGCGCAATAAATGTGCGAGACACCAGGGCACCGACATATCCCCTGGGTGCCGTCAATTGAGTCGCGCGATCGATGAATGCGGCATAAATGTCGTTGTACGTCAACGGATAAGCGGTTTTGACGAAATCCTTCACCTTCGGCACGAAGCCGCCGTACGGCGGATTCATGACCACGACATCATACTGCCGCGACAACATTTGCAGAAACTTCAGGCCGCGCGCCGTGTCCTCGGCGAAGAGCCGGTCGGCGGGGTCGTCCGTTGCTTTGGCCGCGGCGGCCTCCAAACCGGCCAGTAGTTCCTCCTGGAGCTTAATCGCCTCGTTTTCGAGAACTTGCCGCTCGAGTTCGAGTTGTTTAGCCTTTTTCCGGTCCATTTTTTCGGCAAAGCCGAACTCGCCTTGTTTGACGACCCGGCGGACGAATTTGGTAAGCCCCTTTTCGCGCGCCCGGGCGTCGACCCAGTCGTCGAGAACCTGGGCGACGGATTCCCGCACCTGAACCAGGCTGCCCAACTCGCCGATGTTCCCCAGGTTTTCCCAGAGGGTTTTGAACAACCGTTCGCGGAGACCGGCCGAGCCGTTTCGTCCGCCGATCTTGTCCACGAGAGTCTTGAGCTTCTCTTCGCCAAGGTCGACGGCATTCGCGACGACGAGGTTCGACCGGCGGAGATGGACATCCAGAGGAGAGAAACCCTGGCGCAGGGCGGCTTCTTTGGCGGTGAGCATCAACGAGAGCGACGCAATTTGAATCGCGCGGGGGTCGATGTCGATGCCGAAGAGGTTGTTTTCGAGGATGGCCGCCGGAATCTCTTTCGGGTTGGCGACCGATGGCGTCGCCGGCCAGCCGTCCTTTCCGGCGTTGACGATTTCGTCCAAATACATCTGGTGAAACAAGCCGAAGGCGTATTGCCCAAAGTGCATCGTGCCGCAGGCGGGATCGAGCAAGGCGATGTCGGCGGCCTTTTTATAAACCGCAACCTCGCCAAGCTCGGTGACACGCTGGTAACGGATTTTTTCGCCCGTGCGCGGAACGAGGTAATCGGCGACCGGCGCCGCGTCGGTTCTTTCATCCGGCAGCGGCGGCGGCCCTTTGGGCGCAATCGACGAATCGGGGTGCATTTGCAGCCACAGCCGGCCGAGCGTGTTGTCGACAAGCACCTTGACGACCCACGAGGGCGTATAAAACTGGTTGAGGATCGCCAACTCGTACGAAGATCGCGGTGTGCCGTTGTTGTCTCGCCGGACCGTCTCTTTTTCGACGCGATTGAAAAATTGATAGACCCAGCCGAGGAAATCCTGGGCCTGGTAGACGCCTTCTTCCAGGTCCTCGTTGATTTTGCGGATGATATTTGCGAGCGCGCCGTGAGTGGGCCAGACGCAGGAATACTCGTGGTCCGGATCGAACAGCACGCGAATTTCCTGGTTCACGAAACGGAACGCGGTGGTCAGGCCATCTCGCAACAGCGACTCTTCCGCATCGTCGCCGTACTTGTAGCGGCTTCCGCCGGCCGCGCGGAAATCCCGCAGAAACCGCGAATAGGCCTGACCGGGAACCGTCGTGATTACCTCGGTTCGCTCGGGCGACGCGCCGGGATTCAACGGCGGCGGCAGGTACAGGAGTTTCCGCGATTCCATCGCCTTGAGGCCGACCAAACGGTTCAGCAGCGTGTACGCCAATTCGCGCACAACGTTGTCATACCCGCGCCGCGGGGTTCCCTCCGCGACCGCGTCGCGCGCGATGAGCGCTTCGACCCGGCGCCGCACGGAGACGGCCGCATCCGGCAGCCGCATTTTCTCCAGCGGCTGATGTTTGCCGTCCGGCCGCAGCCCCAATCGCGCCAACTGGCCGGCAAATTCGCCTTCGAGCAACTGGCGAACCGCCGGCACCCAAGCCTTCACGGCCTCCTTGTGCCGATCGGATAAGCCGGGCGACCCTGCCGGCGCCCCGGCGGCTTGTTTCTCGTTTTCGTCGGTCGATGGACTCATTTCACCACCACGGTGAATCCCTTACGAATATGCGTCTTCAAATCGACGGCGACGGAATCCAGCGCCCGGTCGACGTCGGCCTCCGTCGCGAAGCGTTTGCCGCCAAGGGCCGTCACCGGTCGCCACTCGAAAATTTTCTCGCCGGGCGGCGGCGGCGGCAGAACCAGGGCCCGCAATTCCGCTTCGACCTGCGCCCGGTAGCCGGGCAATGCGATGATCGCCTGCTCCAGGGCGGAAAGACTTCGTTTCGCCGCGGCTTTCAACAGCGCGTCGACGGTCGAAAGCTGCACCGCCGGGTAATGGCAGATCCGGTCCGGTCCGAAAACTTTATCCACGATCTGCTCGCGCTGCGGCGCCGGGGCCTCCGCAAAGGCGGCGCCTTTCTTGATGTCGGACAGGGCCTGTTCCGCGGCCGTTCGCGTCGCTTCGTACGTTTCGGCGTAGACGTCGCGGTAGGCGGCAAAGGCCGCTTCGAAGGCGCTGCGGTAGTCGGGCCAACGGGCGATCACGGACTTATCGGCGATGATCGCCGCCATGTCCTTCCGGGCCTGCGCATAGTTGGCGGCCCGCGGGTGGCGCTCGGGGATGGGGTGGTTGTCGCCCAGGTTCAACAACCGGCGGGAAAGATCGAAGTCCTGGTGACGATTTGCCTCGAGGAAAATGCGCAGCGCCTCAAGCCCCTGGTGGAGCTTTTTCCATTCGCTTTCCTTCGCCAGCAGGCTGGTCACGGCGGTTGTCGGGTCCTTGGCCGTCATGGGTTCCGCAAGGGCGTTTTCCGCGCGCGCCACGTCGTCGGGAATCGGCAGGCCCTGTTGCTCGCGGGCCAGAGCTTCGGTCAGGCGGGCCTTCAGCGCCGCGCCCACGTCGCGCACGGCCGTCGCAATCGCGTTGCCCGACTCCGGAACGCCGTGCACTCCCAGCGCGATCAAAATCTTGTTCGCGCGCTTGATTTGCTCGACCGTGAGGCTGGTCTCGGCGACCCGGAAAACGACCTTCTTGAAGGTGTTGATCTTGGCAAACAGTTCCTCCGTTCCCTTATAGTCGTACAATGACGCCGCGCCGGTCGGCGATTGCTTCTCCAGGAAAATGGCGCCCGCCCGGAAGCAGGCGGCGAGAATCAGCCGCACCAATTCGTCCGGCCAGCCGAACGGCGAGCGCGAAAAGCCCTTGAAGGTCTTTTCCTCCCGCGCGTCGAGCAGCCGCGCCCCCTCGGGCTCCAGCCCTTCGTCCTCCAGATCGGCCAGCACTTCGAGCACTTGCGCCGCCAAAGCCGATTCTCGTTGGAGATTGCTTTGCGTGTCGAAAAGGCCCAGTTCCGCGGTCGCTTTTTGCAGGTTCGCCGTGGCCGGGTTCAGCAGCGCCTTGAGTTGCTTGCCGAAATCGAACGCCCGATCGGCGATGCCGAATTTCGGAAAAACATTGGGGATAATTGTCTGGAGGGCGGTATGGATCGGTTCTTTGACGTCGGCAACGTTCTCCAGCGCGATTTCTTGTCCGCCGTAGAAGATCGTCCCGCCCTTAAAGGCTTTTTCGATGTCGACCGCCAGCGCGGCCCGGAGTTCGTCGCGTTCCTTTCGTTTCTCGGAAAGCGCGTCTTGGGTCTGTTTTGACGCATCCTCGATAAACCGCTTGTCCCCGGTCACTTTCACCAGCGCTTCGTGCCGTTTGAATCGCGACTCCAGATTTTCCGGGATGTCCGACATCCACCAGACAATCCGGCCTTTGGCGCCGGCCGCCTGGTTCTGCCGGCGAATCTCGTCGGCCTCCGGTTTTCGCCCCGACGCCAACGGGCTCGTGAAACGAATCTCGATTTCGGGTCCGGTCTCGATGGCCTCGCCGTCCAGGCGCACGCCGTAAGGGAACGGCGTCTTCGTGGCGCCATAGGCGACGGCAAAGTTGGCGAATTTCTTTTTCGTGACGACCTCATCCTTGCACATCTGCTGAGCGGTGCGCCGAACCGCGGCGATGCTGATGCTCCGGGCGCCGCCCGGACGCACCATTTCTTGAATCACTTGCTCGATCGTGCGCTCTTTCTCGTTCAAGAATTTCCACTCGCCGTTCGCCTCGTCACGAGCGACATAACCCGCCGCCTGCAAAGCGGCGAGAGTCGCCTTAACCTGGTCCCGTAACGGCGCGATCTCTGTCGTTAAGTCGCGCACCAACAGCTTGGCCAGCGTTTCGGGCACGCGCGGAACCCAGGATATCTGCTGCAGCAACCACAGGATTTTGAGGACGCGAGACGCCTCCACCGGGGTTCCAGGGACTCGTTCATTCGATTCATAGATCGATTGGACGCCAGACGTGCCAAGATACTCCTGAGAATAAAGGTCGTTTTGGACGCCGTCGAAAACCTGATCGAAGCTGACGATTTCCCCCACGGGTTCGTCGGCAAGCTCCTGCAGCGCTTCCATCACGACACTGATCATCGAACGCACGCCCCCTGAGAGGCGGAATCCGGAGAGCGCTTCGAAAATATCTTGCGCCAAGCGAATCTGGTGGGGCAGGAACGGATAGGCCTCGACAAATGACTTTTCGGTCACGGCATCGAGGCGACGGCTTGCTTTGAGATCGGCGAGTTGCGCGATGTGCCCTTCATGGCCGGAATACAGCGCTCGCAGCGGCGCCTCTTCGGAGGGATGCTTCTTGAGGATGCGTTCGGAAACCACTTTGTTGATTTCATCCGAAATCAAATGCGGCTTCAGTTCGAAGCGGGCGTTGAGGCGGCCGACCAGGGCCGGCTGAAAATTGGTGCGGTCGACGACCTTCTCCAAATCCTGCTGGCTCGTGGCGATCATCCAGATCTTCCCCTTGCCTTTGTTGCCGATCATTTCGGCAAGGCTGTTCACTTCGCCGATGCGCTCGCTGGAGTCCCCGATGAACGAGCCCATTTCGTCGACGACAAAGACCAGGTGCTGGACGCGACCGCCGACCGGTTGCTGCTGGTCGACCCAGGCGACCAACTCGTCGGCGATCCCTTCGGGGGTCAGGCGATCGAGCTCAAAGGCGTCTTTCACGCCCTGTTGAACGGCCTTTTTGTCCGGGTAGTCCGCCGGGCACACCCGCGGCAGAACGGCGGCCAGGCGATTGCGCAACAGCGAGAATTCGTCGCGACCCTCCGGGCTGCGCCAGGCAATGCCGAATTCCTGCTGGAACTCCGCTTCCAGCTTCGCGAGCACGCCCCGGCGCTCCAGTCCCCGCTCCAGCCGCGCGACATGAATATTCTCGGAATATCCAAGGCTGCGGTAGAACTCCCCGAGAATAATTTCGCCCACCGATGTGGGGCTGCCGTACGGCCGGCGGCTGCTCAGTTCAAAGGCCACGGTGCGGATTTGCGTATTCAGCTTGATTTCGCCGAGACGCCGGCGAATTTCTTTTCCGCGCGGCGTGTCGGAGAGATGTTTTACGAACGCGTCGATGCACCGCTCTCCCGTTTCTCCGTCGAGAATGCCGTTCTGCAGCAGGCAGCCCAGCACCTTGGCGAAGTGCGATTTGCCGGAGCCGAAAAAGCCGGACACCCAAATGCCCATGACATCGCGCGACGCCCCCCCGCGCCGCAATGTCTCGCTGACGTGCGTGAAGGTGTCGAAGATCCGCTTCAATTCGTCTTCGATTTTGTCGGTGACGACGAATTCGCGCACTTCGGCGGCCAGCGTCGAGCGGTCGAATACTTTGACGACTCCCTCGACCTTGACCGCGATGTCGCGTTTTATGATTTCCTTGATGGTTGTCATGCCCAACGCCCCTTCGCGTGCCTCCGCCGGTCGTTCATTGCCAAAACAGCTTGACGGCGAGATAGTTTCCGCCATCGGGTTGATTCAGAAAATGCAATTTGCCGCCGCGTTCCTCGCCCGGAAAAGCCAACACGATGCGAACATTCAGGTCGCGCAACGTCCGCAGAATTTCGCCGTAGCGAACCAGAGGGTATAAAGCGACCGTCGAGTAGACGATAACGTTGCTGCCAGGCGATTCGGCGGCGATCTGCGCGAGATGAGCCTGCAGCGAAGTCTCGGCGCGCTTCGACAGCCCCTGTTGCATCCAACGGTAATCGTCGAATTCGTCCTCTTGCAACGCGGACACGGTCGCGTCGGTCATGCCGGAAAAGAGGAAGCCCGACAGATCGACCGCTCGATGCGGGATATTCCCAGTGACAAGAGTCGGCATGAAGGCGTCGACCAGGCATTCCCGAAACTCCAATTCCTTCTCCGGCGGATAGATCAGCAGGATGGAATTATCGGTTTTGACGACGCCGTTCGAAAGGAGCGGCTTCTTGATCAGTTCCAACAGGGCGGTGAACATGGCGTTCATTTAGCGCTCTCCGCGAACATCGAGTTCCACGACATCCCCTTGCATGCGAAAGCGAAGCGCCCCAAGGCGGTTGAGCTCGCCGAGGGCGTCAACAATTTCTGCCCCGTCGAGCGCCAGCAGCCTGAAGACTGGCGCTCGCAGGAGGTCGAGCGGCGCCGTTCCGGCCAATCGAAGCGCTCGGACCAAGAGACGAACCGGCGAGGCATACAGCGCCGGCCGGACCGTCGATTTTCGAACCGTCCCCTTCGCGAGGCCAAAATCACGTATGCTCGCACAGTACTTTTGCGCGACAGCCAGGCTCGTCTGCTCGGACCACGCTTTGACCTCAGGGTGGGCACGACCGGCGAGTGAGACAAAGGCGCGAACCTCGGCGACGCGAATTTCCGCCGGGGCGCGGCGCAGCAGCGGAAACAGCCATTCGGTCCCGAGGTCGCAAACCAAGCGGTCGTTTAGGGCGAACATGACGTAAGCGGTCAATCCCCGTTCCGCCTCCGACTTGCAGCGGCGCCACTCCTCCAGGAAAGTCAAAAGCAGGCGATCCTCGTGGGCCAACCGATAGCGCGTTTTTAATTCCTGCCACAGTTTCGCTCTTGCGGAAGCTGTCGAGCGGGACAGCCGATTTTCGTCGATAACGAGTTCCCGAAAGTCGACTGGCGACGAAGAGCGGTTTGCGGCGTCGAGCAAAATGTGCAGTTCCGTATATAGCGCGGAACGCGCGGAAAGGCGCGAAAGATATGGCGCAGACGGATCGAGCGCCGGAATGGCGATCCGGCCACGGTCCGTCTGGTCTTGCGCGGTTGGCGGCTCTTTCAATCTTCGCCCTTATTTGAGTCGGCTGTCCTCGTCAGCGAGGAGACCTTGGTTTACCTGTGGCGCAATTGCCAAGGGCCGCGACTCCGATGGAGGACATCGATGATCGTTGGATCATAGAAAAATCGCGGGTCTCTGGCAAGGACTGCCGAGCGTCCGATCGCTGCGCGCCAGCGAAACATGATCGGCCCGAGATCGAGTTTCAACGCCGTCGCTTCCGGGTGACCGGGGCATGGGCGACAGCCGGTTTTTTCGGCCGGCACAGCCGAGGGCGGCTGCGCCACAACGAACGCCGCGCCGGGGGGCGCGGCGGACGCGGGCGGGCACGGGGGCTGGCTCCAACGATAACGCCGGACAATGGCCGGCACGGCCGGGGCCGGAGCCGGAGCCGGCCTAGAGACCGGCGCGCCCAGGGCCGACGGGACACCCACGGTCCCAGGGTTCCGCGGCCAGTCGGCGGCGGCGCGGCGCCCGGTGGCTTTCGATGATCCGGCATGCTATAAACCGGTTCGCAATCCAAACGGCGTTATTTCGCCCAGACCTCGCCCGAAGCGAGTCGTAGACGCGGGATCGGCCATGCTCGAAGTCATCAATCTGCGCAAGACGTATTTTCAGGGGAAAATTCCGGTGCACGCGGTGGACGGCATTTCGTTCCGCGTGGCGCCGGGCGAATTCGTCGCCATCACCGGGCCGTCGGGCTCGGGCAAGTCGACGCTGCTCAACCTGATCAGCAGCCTCGACCAGCCGACCGAGGGCGACGTGCGGATCGAGGGCCGCTCGATCATCAGCCTGTCCGACGCCGAACGCACGAAACTGCGCCGCCGCAGCCTCGGCTTCATCTTTCAGTTCTTCAACCTGCTGCCGACGATGAGCGCGGCGGACAACGTCGCGCTGCCGCTGATGCTCGAAGGCAAGAAGCGCAAGCCGTCGTATCAGCGCGCGGCCGAGATTCTCGAACGCGTGGGCCTCGGCCACCGCCTCAACCACCGCCCCGACGAGCTGTCCGGCGGCGAACAGCAGCGGGTCGCGATCGCGCGAGCACTGGTGTTCGATCCGGGCCTGATCCTCGCCGACGAGCCGACCGGCAACCTCGATTCGAAGTCGGGCGTGCAGATCATGGAAATGGTCGCCGCGTTGTCGCGCGACTTCAAGAAAACCGTTGTGATGGTGACGCACGACCCGAGCTGCTGGAGCTACAGCGAACGGCTGATCCGCATCGTCGACGGCCAGATCCACTCGATCGAAGAAAACAAACGCGCCTAGGCGCCGCTGGATGGCGGGGGTCTCACGCGGAGACGCCGATGGATGGCGGGTGTCTCACGCGTGAGACGTCCGAAACCAATCATCACGGCCGCGGGAAGTTCTCGGCGAACCATTTGGCGAAGATCTCGGCGTTTTGTTGCGCGCGGGCGACGAACTGCGGGTGCATCGCGGCGATGCGCGCCTTCACTCGCCTTCGCGGTCGATCAGGCGGCGCGTCATTTCGATCAGCCGTTCGTAGAGGTTGTCGACGTGCGGCGCCGGCTCGGGGTGCTTCACGTAATCGACGTACATATCCATGATGTCCAATTCGCGGAACACCGCTTCGCAGCGCGTGTCGGACGACACGGCGATCATCGGGATCGCCGAACACGACGACAGCACGACCGCGTGATACCGCGTCGTGATCAGCGCCTTAAGGACCGACAACACCGAGATGATGTCGTCGACGATATATTCGTCGCTGGCCACGATGACGGCGCGGTCCTTGCGTTTCATCGCCTCGCGAATGCGCCGCGTCGGCGGCAGGTCCATGCTCTCCATCGAAATCAGCGCAATGTCGGCGTCGTAGGTCTCGACGCACCAATCGGCGTGCCGCGCCGACTGCGCGATGTAGCGCGCGCTGCTTTCTTTGCCGCCCTGCGGCCATTGGTGATAAAATGGGTACATATAGAGATCTTCTTTGGGCCCCCATGGCCGGAAGGCGATCGGCCACCAAAAAAACTCCTTCGGCGCAATGCCGATAATTGGCCGCTGTTGCGGATCGAGGCCGATTTTTTGCAGCACCGCCTGGCGATATTCCGGCGGCGGCAGCGGATATTCATAGGCGCCGTCGGCGGTCTCGTGGATTTCCTTGGTCACGCCGTATTCGCGCATGCGGGCCGCAGCGTCGGGATTGCGCAGCATGATCAAATCGGCGCGGTTGAGCGTGTCGCGCACGACGCCCTGGTTGAACGGCTTGAGGTGGCCGCAATCGTTGGCGTAGGCGATGACGGTTTTGCCTTTGAGCTTCTGGATCCGCGCCGCGGCGCAAAACGCGTACAGAAACAGCGACGAGAAGTGGTCGATGAACGTCGAGCCTTCCGAGAGGAAGAACAGATCGTAGCCCGGGCCGAACATCTCCCGCGGGTTGCGCACGAGCATCGCCGGGTCGACCCGCAGCATTTTCGCGTCGGGATAATCGCGCAGATAACGCCGCTGCTTGGTTTCGTCGAGCGTCAGGATCGTCAGATCGCCGACGCGATCGCCGACCACGTCGCGGATCGTTTTCAACGTCGTGAGCAGTTTCGCCTCGGAACCGGTGTTGTTGGCGCCGTTGTACCCGAAGCACGCGACACTCAGTTTTTCCTTGTTTTTCGACATCTTCGGCGTCCTCGCGAGATGGTAGTGGAACGGAGATAACCAATGGACGAAATTTGAGCCAGCGGTTTTGCCTTGTCAATCCGCGGGAAACCGCGAAGGACGGATTTTGGGACCGCGAAGGAGGGATTGTTTTCTGTAACCGCGAATGCACGCGAATAGGCATGAAAAATACGAGGCGGGAAGACAGGGAACCGCGAATGCGCGTGAATAAGCTCATGAACATGCATATCCGTTCCGATTCGCGTGCATTCGCGTGAATTCGCGGTTAAACCCCTGATCCTTTCGCGGTTCAATCCCGCGGTTCTTGACGCGGCGGAGGGGAACCGCGACAATTGGTTTTTGTGACCGGCGTTGTTCCGTCGAGAAAGAGATGCACCGATGATAGGCAAACCATTCGCGGCGATCGCCATTTTGTCGTTTCTCGTGCTCGGCGCCGCGTGGGCCGCGGCCGACGATCTCGAGCAGGTGCAACAGGCGATTGCCGGCCAGGGCCTGCGTTGGACGGCCGCGCCGCCGCTGTTCACCTTCGATGATTTTCGCGCGCGGCTGGGCGGCCGCGCGTCCGACATCGCCGCCCCGCCCCGGCCGGAGCGGTTCCGCCTGACGTTGCCGGCGACGTTCGACTGGCGGAACGAAAATGCGGTGACGCCGGTGCGCGATCAGGGCATGTGCGGCAGTTGCTGGGCGTTCAGCGCCGTCGCCGCGCTCGAATCGGCGGCCGTGCGCACGGCCGGCTATCCGCTGACGCTCGACCTTTCGGAGCAGTATCTCGTTTCGTGCGAAAGCGATCAGAGCGGTTGCGTGGGCGGTTATCTGACCAACGTGTTGGCGTACCTGCGCGGCAACGGCACGGTCGACTCGGCGTGTTTCCCGTACGGCGAACTGTTGTGGTTGACCGGCGAACCGGTCGAAAGCTGCGCGCCGTGTTCGGATTGGCAAACGGGCCTGTACAAGGTGGGCGACTACGCCAGCGTCAACGCCGACGTCGATTCGCTGAAGCAGGCCGTGTACCAGAACGGCCCGTTGTCGGTCACGATGGACGTTTACGAGGATTTCTACTTCTATTTCGGCGGCATTTATTCGTACGCCTGGGGCAAGCTGGTCGGCTCCCATGTGATCTTGCTGATCGGCTGGGACGACGCCGACCAATGCTTCGTCGTGAAAAATTCGTGGGGCACGTGGTGGGGCGAGAAAGGCTTCTTCCGCATCGCCTACAGCGAGGTCGGCGGCAAAACGCAATTTGCGTCGGAAGCGTATTGGGTCGCGTTCGGCTCCGGCCCGGGGTGCACTGCCGCGACCTGCCCGAACGGCTGTTGCGACGGGACGCAATGCCTCCCCGGAACCGCCGACGCCGCCTGCGGCGCCGGCGGCGCCGAGTGCGTCGCCTGCGCCGCGGGCAAGCATTGCCAAAGCGGCCAATGCGCGCCCGGCGCCGACGACGACGGTGCGCCCGACGACGATGACGACAACGACGATAACGACAACGACGATAACGACAGCGCGCCCGACGACGGCGCCACGCCCGCCCCGGCCACGCACTCCGGCAGCGGCGGCGGCTGCGGGCGGTGAGACGACAGAGATAAGACAGCTTGGAAATGACGATTTAATTTCTGATAGGAAATGTGAGAGGAGTGGGAGCCATGGGAAACATGGGAGTGATGGGGCTCGACCGGACCTGGAGAGACTGTCGATTTTCTTGCGAAACCCCGACAATCGTTGCGCCCGGCGTTGCGGGGGCGGGCTCTTCCGGGTGTGATCTTACGAACTGCGCCTGGAAAGGCCCGCTGGCAGATGGAGGCGCGGCAAGCGGCGCCCCTGCTTCTGTCTTTTGAGTTCTATCTTCCGACTTCTCGTCAGTCGAACCGTTTCACGCGGAAATGGCAGTAGGGAGTTTCGCCGTTCTTGAAGTAGTAATCCTGGTGGTAATCCTCGGCCTTCCAGAAATGGCCGGCGGGGACGACCTGAGTCACGACTTTGAAGCCTTTGGCGCGCAGTTGGCCGATGAGTTTTTCCGCGACCGCCTTCTGCTCGTCGTTGCTGTAGAACACGATCGAGCGATATTGCGTGCCGACGTCCGGCCCCTGGCGATTGACCTCGGTCGGGTCGTGAATCTCGAAAAACAGCTTGGCGAGCTGCTCGTACGAAACGCGGGTCGGATCGTACGTGACCATCACCGTTTCGGCGTGGCCGGTGCGCCCGCCGCTGACGTCGCGATAGGACGGCGAATCCATCGTCCCGCCCATGTAGCCGACCTCGGCGGCGATCACGCCCGGCTGCTGCCGCAGATAATACTCGACGCCCCAGAAGCAGCCGCCGGCGAAATAGGCGGTCAGCGCGGGCCCGGCGGCCTCGGCCTTCGCGGCCTGGACGGCGACGACCGCGCCGGCGCCGGTCGGCGCGCCGCGCGCGAAGTCGAGCGAGACGGAATTGACGCAGAAGCGCGCCTCTTTGGGCGTGAAGTTTTCGCCGAAGAAGACGTGGCCGAGGTGGGCGCCGCAGGCGGCGCAAACGATTTCGACGCGGCTGCCGTCGGCGTCGGGGATTTGCTTCACGGCGCCGGGCAAGGCCTCGTCAAAGCTCGGCCAGCCGGTGCCCGAGTTGAATTTCGCCGCCGACGAAAAGAGCGCAGCGCCGCACCGTTTGCAGTGATAGACGCCGGTTTCGTGGTTGGCCAGCAAGGCGCCGCTGAACGGGGCCTCGGTGCCCTTGTACACGATGACCCGTTCTTCCTCGGGCGTCAGCCGATGATGGGATGGCATCGCCGTTTGCTCCGTTTGTTCCGTTTTTTCCTTGGCCGCCCGGACGACACTGATCGTGAAGATCACGATCGCGGCGACCGTCCCAAGCGCAAAAATCGCCGTTTTCCAACGCTCCATACCGCGCCTCTCCGTTCCGCGCCGTCAGATCGCCTTGCGGGGCGCGTCGACGCCGAAGCAGCAGTGCAGCCAGTCGCCGAGCTTCAGCGGCCGGATGCCGTATTTGGTCGCCAGGGCGTCGATGTCCGCCGAGTAGCCGACGGTCTCGAACCACTCCGACATCTTCGCCATGTCTTCGCTCATCGCGCGCACCTGGTCGATGGGCACGCTGACGAAGGTGATGGGCCGGCCGAGCGCTTCCGTGAGCAACTCCGCGGCCTGCGGCAACGTCACCTCGTCGCCGGCGAGGTCGATCTCGGCGCCGCCCAGTTCGCCTGCCTTTTCGAAGAGCAGCGCGCCATAGCGTCCGATGTCGTCAACGGCGATCATCTGGAGGCTGGTCGTCGGGCTGAGCGCCATGAAGAGCGTGTCGTTCTTAAGGATCCAATCCGCGTTGAGGTTCTCCATGAAGAACACCGGCCGCAAAATGGCCCACGAGGGGAAATTCAGCGACTTCACATATTGCTCAATCCGGTATTTGCTGTCGAAGTGCGGTATGCCGGTCGACAAGGGCGCCGACCCGACCGACGCCTGCACGTAACGCTGCACGCCGCTGTCGCGCGCGACGCGCGCCAGGCGTTTGCCCTGTTCCTCCTCGCCAAGGACGCCGGCTTCCCAACTATTCTGCACGGCGTACACGCCCCAGACGCCGGCGAGCGCCGGGCGCAACGATTCTTCGATGTCGAGATCGCCCTTGACGACCTCGATTCCGAGCTTCGCGAGGTCTTTCGCCGAGTCCTTGAACGGATTGCGCGTCATCGCCCGCAGGCGGAAACCGCGCTTCTTCAATAGATGCCGCAGCACGGCCCCGCCCTGGTGGCCGGTGGCGCCGGTGACGAGGATCGTCCGCATGTCTTCTTTCACTCTGGCCATGTTTTGCTCCTTATTGCAGCGGCCGCGCCGCCATTTTTTACCGCAAACAAGGTAAGAACTGGTCTCAATAAATGCCAGTACGGCCACCGCTGATTTTATTTTTTAACCGCCAAGGAAAGGAAAGTGGAGGATTTTTTTGAAACCGCGTATGCACGCGAATGCACGCGAATAAGAACGCTTTCGGCATGATTCGTGGGCATTCATTGCCAGAAACATGCCTATTCGCGTGCATTCGCGTGCATTCGCGGTTCCCAATTCCTTCCCTTCGCGGTTCCAAATTCATTCCCTTCGCGGTTCCCACGGTTGACAGGAACGGTGAAAAATGGTTTTCCAAGTTGACCGTCGCCGGCACGCCAGCCCGACGGGAAAACAGGTCGCCGCCGCAGTCATGCCGAAAAGCAACGAGTTGTCTCGCGCCCGCGTTTACGACGGCTCGGCGGCGCTGCTGATCGCGGCGGTCTTCGCCATGCTCGGCGTGCGCAACACGTGGTGGCACACCAACGACTCGTACACGAATCGCGTGTGCTGGGACCACTGGGTGCTGCAATCGATCGCCGGCTTCGACGAGCAAGGCGGCCTGCGCAAAAACGACTTCCTGCCCTCGGCGATCGTCAACGGCAACGGCTGCATCCATTACGCCGGCCACTACGCGCACACCCCGCCCGGCAACGAGATTTTTTACACGACGCTCTACGAGCTCGGCCTGAACACGGTGCACCGCCTGCGCTGGGCGGCGATCGCGCTGAACGTGCTGGCGCTCGCCGGGTTGTACGCGGCGCTGGCGCGGCTCGCGAACCGGCCGTTCGCGCTGACGGCGCTGTTGCTGGTCGCGGCCAACTCGCTGTTCTGGGAAAAGGCCGACAGCCTCTACGAGCCGGGCTTTCAATTGCCGCACCAGGCGCTGCTGCTGCTCGGGCTCGGGCTGCTGGCGAGCGACCGCGTGCGCGCGGGCGTCGCGCTGGTCTGGCTGGCGTCGTTTTGGCAGGGGGCCGTCGCGGCGACGTATCACATTCAGACGCTGTTTCTCATCGGCGGCGTCTGGCTGACGATGAAAAATCGCAACCGCCTGCTGCCGTATTTCGCGCTGGCGGCGAGCGGCGGCTTCGTCGCGGTGCTGCTGCATTTCCTGCAAACGGCCAAGACCTTTGGCGGCGCGGCGGCGGCGTTCGCCGACTGGACCGGCGTGCTGCGCGTGCGGGCCTTCGCGCAGCCGACGGTCGAACCGGGCGAAACGGCCGTCTTCGCCTCGTACGGCGATTACCTGGTAAAGGTCTACCACCGCTATCTGTATGACCGCGGCATCGACGGCGCCCTCGCCCTGCCCGTGCTGCTGGCCTTCGGCGTGCTGCTGTTCGCGGTTTACGTGCAGAAAAATACGACGTGGCGCAAGCACCTCGTGCGCTACGCCTGCCTGGTCGCCGGCGCGAGCGCCTGGGTGTTTCTGATGCGCGAGGATTCCTACCGCTGCTGCGGCGGCGTGCGCCACGAGTTGTCGCTGATGCTGCTGATCGCCTACGCCGTGACCTTCGCCGCCTATTTCGGCTGGCTCGGTTCGCCGGCGGCGGGCGCGCGGCCGCAGCGGGCGGCGGCGCTCGCGCTCACGCCGTTCGTGCTGTATCTGGCGTACGCGCGCACGGCCGACTTGCGGCCGTTTTTCCGCACGGAGTTCAACTGGGCGGCGAGCCCGCTGGCGCGCGACGCGGGTCTGGAGACCGGCATCGTCGGCTATTGGCCGACGGCCGGGCTCGAGGGGCCGTCGAACCCAGCGGCGCTTTTCGAATTCGCCCCGCAGCACGACGTGTATCTCGCGCGGGTCCGGCGGAGAGACGCCTGCGCGCCGGCCGACGCCGCCTGCCGCGACGCGACGCAGGCCGTGCAAACGGTCTCGCTGCGGAAGATCGCGCCGACGAAGTTGGAGGCCGCGTTCGCCAGTCGCGAGCCGTGCCAGATGCAGGTGAACTTCTATGCGCTCAACGACCCGGCGGCGTGCGACCGGCGGCTGCTGGGCTCGGCCGCGCTGTCGTTCACCGGCGCGGGCGAGGCGACGCTCGCGCTCGAACCGGTCGCGACGCGCTGGCATCGGCTGGAAATCGTCGCCGGCGATTGCCCCGCGCCGCAATTGAAGTATATAAAGTTGCATTGATTTCGTTCGAGGTTTCGATGAAAGTTCTGCGCCGCCTGCCCCTGCTCGTCGCGCTCGCGCTGGCGGCGCTGCTGCCGCCGCGCGGCGGGCTCGCCGGCGATTATCGCAAATTCTCGTGGGGCGTCGCGATCGACGAGGTCAAGGACAAGGAACGCGATTTTCGTTTTTTCTATCGCGGCGAGGACAAGCTTTATTACAAGGGCCGCGTCGCCGGCTACCCCGCCGCGATCATTTACCTGTTCACCGACAGCCGTTTGAGTGAAGTGACGGTGCTGATCGAGCAGAAGCACACGAACAACCAGGAATTCATCGCCGATTACAAAAAGCTGCTCGGCCTGCTTTCGGAGAAATACGGCAAGCCGGCGAAGGAAGAGCAAGTCTGGAGCGGCGGCGATTTTCTGCGCCACAATCAGGACGTCTGGGGCGACGCGGTGGCCGGCGGCTACCTCGAATTTCGGGCGCAATGGCAGGACGAGCGCACGGCGATCCAGCTCATCCTCGGTGGCGACAACATGCACGTGAGCCTCGGCATCACGTACAGCGATCGCAAAGCGGAGAAGGCGAAGGCTTCGCCGCCGTCGGCGACGAAGGATTTGTGATTCGGACTTTCACCACAGAGGCACAGAGGGCACAGAGGATTTTAATAAATTTGACTCTGTGATCTCTTTGCCTCTGTGGTTTAATTCATATTGAAACAAACGAATCTCCGTGTTTAGCCCTCCGGATATCCGAACTTCGCCCGGAAATGTTCGCAGCACTTCCGAAAAACGTAGCTGATGAAGAACCCGGACGAGTAGTGCCCGGTCGGGATGATCAGGCGCTGCGGCCGGCCCGCGGCTTCCCACCATTCGTTCGCTAACTCGAAGGGCACCACGTCGTCGAAGCGCGCCGAGATGACCAGCACCTTCCGCGGGTCGACGCGCGGCGCGAGCACGCGCGGGTCGATGTCGGCGATGTATTTCGCCGCCTGCGCCCGCATCGCGGGCGCATCCCAGCCGTACATCTTGTTGATGCGCGCGCGCAGGTCGATGACCTCCGGCTCGCCGCTGATTTCCAGCAGCCGCGGAAAATCCGCGCCGTTGAGCATCAGCACGGCGGCCGCGATGCGGTCGTCGACAGCGACTAGCAGGCTGCTGAGCATGCCGCCCATCGAGATGCCCGTGACGCCGAGTCGATGCGGGTCGACTTCGGGCTGCGCCAACCACCAATCGAGGCAGCGGCGTTGGTCGATGATCGTCTGAAGGATCACCTGGCGCGTGTGTTGAAAACCCTTTTCGATCGCGAACAGGCCTTCTTTGCGTTCGATCAGCAGCGCGTGAAACCCCTGCTCGGCGTAGTGGCTCGCGAAGAACTTCTCCGGTTCGTAGTCGCCCCCGAGAATCGGCACCTGGACGATGGCGGCGCGGCGATGATTGTCTTTCTGGCGGTAGTACCAGGCGACCGTCTCGCGGTTGATCGGATCGCTCTGGTCGTACGAAGGAAACACCACGCGATAGATTTCGTAGCCCGGGTGGTCTTCCTTCAATTCCACCCGCGCCTCGATCGGCCGCTTTTCATAATCGAACAACTTCAGGATGGTTGGCGCGGGCGCAACCGGCGGCTGGGAGGCTGAGAGGCTGGGAGACTGAGAGGCCGGCAGGCGCGCGGCGGCGCACGCCCCGAGCATGAGCGAAACGAAGAGGATTGCGATGCGAGAAAGGCGCGCGCGCCGGTGCATTTTCGCCTCCGCCGTCATTCCCAAATGAGCAATTGCGCGCTCAGATAATCGACGGGCATCGTGTGATCGCCGCTGTTGTAGTCGCAGTTGCCGGGGCTGTCGTCGAACGCGCAGCCGGCGCACTGATCGTTCGCGCCGCCGGCGCCCGGCCGGCAGGTGTTGACGTACGTCGCGTTGTCGAAAAGCACATTGTAGGAGAAGGCGTTTTGCCCGCCGGCCGTCAGCGCGGACGTGACGTCGATCACGTCGGGCACGACCGGCGCGCCCGGGCACCAGCCGTCGCGCGGATAAGTCCAGGTGCCCATTTCATTGGGGCCGATCGGGTTCGCGTGGCAATCGGTCCGCCACGGGAAGTCGCTAATGGTCTGGTCGTTGACGCCGGCCGCGTACACCAGTTCGCAGAATTCGCCGCAATCTTGCAGGTTGCCCTGGCCGTGCCCGGTGGTGAACAGCCGCAGTTGCGCGCGCGAGATCGTCGCCGGCAGCGACATCGTGCGCGGCGGAATCTGCGTGGCGATGGTGTTGTCCGGGTTCCCCAATTCGATGGACCCGTACGGCCAGATGTTGACGATTTGCGCCGGCGACGCGTCTTTGCCCGCCGCCGGGTGGAAGATGAACGAGGCGCTTACGGTCCAACCGGCGCCGTCGCCGGTCGAGCCCGGGCCGACCCAGGTGTCGATGAACGAGCGGATCGTCTGCGGCCCGCTCAACATCGCGGCGAACGGCGTGATGTCCACCAGCATGCACATCGACGTGCCGAACGGGGTGATGTAACGCCACAATTCGAATGGATTCTCGTTGGCGCCGGGATTTTGCACGAGGAAGATATTGGCGAGGCGGTCGTAATGGTCGCAGCCGCCGTCGGCCGGGCAGCCGAGTTCCAGCCGCAGCGTGACCTGCGCCCAATTGCCGGCGGGGAACGTCGCCTGCACGTCCACCTGGCGCTTGTTGTCGCTGTCGCCGTTGTAATACTGCGCCACGTTGTCGAGCGCTTTCACGACGGTCGCGTTCGCGGGGATGTCCTGGTCGGTGCAGCCGAACCACGGCGGCCCCGGCCAACCGTTGGGCGAGGCGTCGTCGTCGCCGGGCGAGGCGTCGTCGTCATCGTCGGGCGAGGCGTCGTCGTCGTCATTGTCGTCGTCGTCGACGGGCGCCGTGTCATCGTCGCCGCCGCTGCTGCTGCTCTTGCCGCCGGATGCGCAAGCGATCAACAACGCGGCCAGCACGCACAACAACGAGCCGGTCAGCCAAAACCAACGTTGCCATCTCATCTTGTTTTCTCCCTGGTCGCGCAATTGCCGTTCAAAACCCGGTTCGCCGCGCACGCAACGCCGTCGCCAATTCTTTGTCCGCGAGCGTTTCGACGGCGAGCAATTCGGACACGCCCGGATACGAAAGCGCGGGCTCGACGATGCGCTCGTCGGCGTCGCGCACGATGTCCGCCATCGAGCGGTGTGTCAAACGCCCGAGTTCGGCCAGCAACGTGCGGCTCTCCCGCTGGCTGACGCTGCGCGGCGGCGGGTAGCCGGCGCCGCGCTCGACCTCGAACAAGGCGTCGAAAATGAATTTCAGATTGATGTCCGACGCCCAGCCGAAGCCCTGATTGAGCATCAACGAGACGCAGTTGCCCGCGTTGATTTGCGGAAACAACCAGGCGTCGAGCGGCGACAGAATATGGCCGCAGATCACGCCTGGGTATTGCATCACCGCGTTGAGAAACCCCTGCCCCGTGCCGCAACCGGCGACGACGAAATCCGCCCGCCCGGCGTTCAACAGCAGCGCCGCGAGAAAGCTCGTGTGCAGGTACGTCAACTCGGGCGCTTCGCCGCTTTTCTTCATGCCGACGTTGAGCACCTCGTGACCGCGCCCCTGCAACGCCGCGACGATCGCCGCGTTCTTGTCCGCCGCGCTGGTCTCATTAATCACCGCAATCTTCATATTTCACGCCCCTGAAAATGGAACGCCGTTTTGTTCATTCCGCAATCCGCATTCCGCATTCGTCATTGCCTCTACAGCCCGATCTTGTGCCGCAACGCCTGCGTGTCCGCCACCCAATTGCCGACGTTCCAGCGGCCCCACGCGCCCAGTCCGCCGAGCGGATCGTCGCCGCAATAAACCGGCACGTGAATCAGCGACAGCCCGCCGTGCGCGCGCGCCCGCTTCAGCGCCGCCAACAACTCCGGAATCGACCGCCCGCCGAAAACCGCCTGCACGCCGCTGACCGCCGCCGCGAGCGCGACGTAGTCGACCGCGACGCCGTCGTTCGTCGCGAAATCCGCGCCGTACTGCGCGCGCTGCAGCCCCGAGATCGCGGCCATGCGCCGATTGTCGAACAGCAAAATGCAGCCGTGCGCGCCGTGCTCGACGCCGTCGATCAGAATCTGCGGATTCATCATGAACGAGCCGTCGCCCGTGAACGCCACGGCGTAAAACGGCTTCGCCGCCAAGCCCGTCGCCAGCAGCGCCGAAACGGCGAAGCCCATGTAGCTGGCGCCGGTGTCGGTGAAGGTCTGGCCGAGGCTTTCGTCCTCGACGATTTGAAAGCCGTTGGCCTGCACGTCGCCGGCGTCGAAGAGGGCCACGGCGCCGTTGCCGCGCGCCCAATCGACCGCCGCCTTGATCGCCGCCGGCTGGGTCAAAACTTCCGCCTGCCAGGCCGCGTCGAACAACGTCGGCCGGCGATAGCGTTCGGCCTTGAAGTCGTCCCAGCGTTGCTTTTGCGCGCGACAGGCCGCGAACCACGGCGATTCGCCCGCGGCCTTCGGCTTGCCGCCGAGCCGCCGGCGCAGGCGCGCGTTCAACTCGCGCAACGTCGCCGCCGCGTCGCCGAACAGCGGAATCGTTTTGTTGTAATGCACGACATCGCGCGCGTCGGCGTTGATCGCGACGACGCCCCGCGCCTGCGGATACGCGGTGCGGCTGCTGTCGGATTGGCAGACGGCGCGCGTGCCGATCGCGACCAAGAAATCGCCTTCGTCCTGCGCGTAATTGCCGCAGATCGAGCCCTTGCTGCCCGCGACGGTCATGTTGCGCGGATGGCCGTAGGGAATCACGCCCGAGGCGACGGGGCTGGTGACCGCGACGCCGTCGACGAGTTCGAGAAACTCGGCCAACTCCGGCCCCGCGCGCCGCGCCCCGCCGCCGGCCCGCACCACGACGCGCTCGGCCGCGAGCAAGGCGTCGGCCGCGGCCTCGTACGCGTCGCCGTCGGCCGCCGCCGGAACCGCCGCCGGCTGACCCGCGGGCAGTTCGTCGAGGTTGAAAGCGGGCAGTCGCGCGGCCTGCGTGTTCATTGGCATCAACAGGAAAAACGGCCCGCCGCGATAGGGGTGATCGACCACGTTCATCCCGCGCCGCAGCGCCGCGCCGAGCGCGCCGGGCGTGTGCAACGAATAGGCCTCGCCGAGCGTCGAGAAAAGCTTGAGGAACAGACCCTGCTCGTGCTTCGGGATCTGCTGCATGTTGAAGCCTTCGTCTTCCGTCGTCTCGTCGCCCAGCAAATACCACACGCCCAGCCCGTTGCTGGCCGGAGCAATCGACGCCGCGAGGGCCTGCAGCGCGCCCGGCCCGATCGAGGTGACGACGGCCGCCTTCTCGCCCGTGACCCAGCGCAGGGCGGCGGCGGCGTGCGAGGCTTCGATCTCGCTGCGCACGCCGTGCACGCGCACGAGCCCGGCCTGCGCGTACAGCCGCAGCACCTCGCCGATCTCGGTCGAGCCGTGGCCGAGCACGCAGACGAACCGCGCGACCTCCTGCCGCAACAGACCGAGAACGAGGGCTTCGGACAGCGTGACGTCGGCGTCGCGGGGCAGCGCGCCGCTGTGCAACGCGGCTTCGACGCCGCCGGCCGCGGCGATCGCCTGGGCGCGCGCCAAGCGGCGTTGCGCGAGGTCTTCTCTTGCCAGGTCGTTCGAATTGGGCGTCATGCGCATCCCCCGATGCAGGTGGCTTCGGTCAGCAAACGGAAATTCGACGCATCCGAGACTATCATCGGCGGCCGGTTTTTCAAAGATGGGGCGCGGGCTCCGGGGCAGTCAGCGGCAGGTTGTACGGCGCGAACGCGGCGCGCACGCCGGCGGGCGCGTCTTTGCGGACGTAGAACAGCGCCAGCAGCGCCGGATCTTGCAGACGCATCAGTTCGTACAGGTCGAGGAACCGCGGCTCGGCGAAGAGCAGGCTCAGGGCGATTTCCGTGGATGCCCAGTGCGTCGAGGCGGGTCCCGCCTCGGGAACGGGCACAGGGGTCACAGCGCAGTCCCCGTCGACAAAGCTCCAAGTCGTGGTGCGCGCGTAATGCGGCAGGCACTTGAGTTTCGTGCCGTTGGGGAACGCGCCGAGTACGATGATATCCGGCCGCAGCGCAAAGATGCGCTCGACGTCGTGCTTCTCGTGGCCCGGCTTGCCGGCGCCGAGTTCGACCCGCTTGAACGCGACGGCCGGATCGGTCAGCCCGAGGGCGTCGTACGCGCGCAACTTGCTGAAATACGGCAGCGCGCCGGCCGTGATCGTGTACAGCGTCGTGCCGCGGTCGGGCAGCTTGCGATGCAGCGCCTCGCCGATCATCGTGCGGCTGGCGGTGGCCCCGGCGTCGATCCACCATACGCCGAGTTGGAACGGGAAGAACGCGGCCAGCAGTTCCGCGCCGACGAACAGCCCAATCAATTTCCTGCGCGAGATCGCCGTCCACAGCGGCCACTGGTCCGCGATCATCCAGGCGGCGATCGGCGCGACCGGCAGGAAAAAACGAAAGTACGGCAGATAGTCGCCGCCGACGCGCGCGACGTAGCCGATATACGCGAGCAGCCACGCGAGACCCACGGCGCACCGCTGCGCGATCGCGGTTTTCGCGCGCCAAAACCGCAGGCCCAGGACGATCGTCAGGGGCATCAGCGGATTGAGAAAGAGCCACCGGCCCACGTAGCCGACCCCGCGGCCCGTGAGCAGATCGCCGCCGCCGTCGACCTTCACGTAATACGCCAGCGGCAGCGGATGGCCGTACGTATGCCAGCGCCAGAAGAGCGCCGGCAGGAAGATCGCGGCGAACGGCAGCACGACGGCCCACGCGTCGCGCCAGCGGCGTTGGGGCTTGCCGTGCACGAGCGTCAACGCGACGGCGAGAACGGCCAACCCCGCCGCTTCCATGCGCGTGATCGCGGCGAAGCCGAGCGCCACTCCCGCGAGCCAGGCCGGCCGATCGCGTTCCAGGTTGTCGAGCAGAAGCAGAAAGCCGGCGAAAACGAGGCCCGTAAAGAAAACGGTTTCCATGCCGGAATGAGCGTACGCCCACAAGCCGGGGTGCAGCGCCGCGAACCAAAAGCCCGCGGTGCGCGGAAACGACGGCGGCGCCAGCGCGGCGTCGCGCCCGGCCCGCCGCGCCAGCGCCCAGAGCAGGAAAAAATAGGCGCTGAAGTTCAAGACGGCGGCCGCGACCGCCGGCCCGACGCCGCCCCAGCGGCGCGCCAGGCCCAGCAGCACGGCGAAGAAAAAGCAACTCGACGATTCCACGGGCTCGTCGGGGTTGAAATTCAGGCCGTGACCCTCGGCAAAATTGTCGGCGCAGCGAAAGGTGATATAGGCGTCTTCGAGCACGCGGAGGCCGACCAGCCGGCCGGCCGCGAGGCAGACGAGCGTCAGCAACGCCGCGCGCACGAAATAGGGATATTTTTGCAACAGCCTCGTCAGCGAGATCGCCTCCTGCCCGCGGCGCCGCGGCCGGCCCGCCGGCCCGGCGTAGAGCGGCGCGCCGGGCTCATGGCTCCTCGCGCCAATCCATCGGCCGGCCGTGCAGCCGGAACGGTTCGAAGGCGCGGCGCACGCAGGCCGGCGCATCTTTGCGGACAAAAAACACCGCCGTCAACGCCGGGTCGCGCAGTTTCATCAACTGGTAGCGGCTTTGGAAATTATCGTCGTCGAAGAATTTGGTCATCGCCTGATGGGCGCCGATCAGACTCGTCGGCCCGGATTGGTCGGGCGTCAGATAGAGCGGGTACACCTTGCCGAAGGCGTCGACGTAGGCCTTCGGCTCGGTCTTCGTGTAGTAGGGCAGATTCTTGATTTCCGCATCTTTGGGAAACGACAAGTAAATGATGATATCCGGCGCGAGCGTGAGAATGCGGCTGGTGTCGGATTTTTCGTGGCCGGGCACGCCCGTGCCGAGCGCGACCTTTTTGAACGCGACCTGCGGGTCGGTCAGGCCCAGGCCGTCGTAGGCGCGCAGTTTGCTGAAGTAGGGCACGGCGCCCGCGGCGAGCGTGTAGATCGAGGCGTGGCGATCGGGAATCTGGCGGTGCAATGCTTCGCCGACCTCCCGCCAGCCCGCCGTTTTCCTGATTTCGCCGAACAACCCGAGAAATTGGAGCGGGATGATCCAGGCGAACACTTGGCAGCCGACGAACACGCCCAGCAGCTTCCCCCGCGTCAGCGGCGGCAGGTTCGGGCGCGACGCGGCCACTCGCGCGGCCCACAGCGGCCACTGGTCGTCGATCATCCACGCGGCGACGGGGATCAAGGGCACGAGAAAACGGTGGTACGGCAGATAGTCGCCGCCGACGTACGCCGCGTAAGCCGCGTACGCGCCCATCCAGAGCAGGCCGAGGGCGGAGCGCCGCGCAATGACCGTTTTCCGGCGCAGGTAGCGTTCGGCCAGGAAGAAAGTCAGCGCGACCAGCGGGTTGGTGAACAGCCAGTGCGCGACGTACGACAGGCCGCGCGACAACAGCGCGAAGCTGCCGCCGTCGACCTTGACGTAGTATGAAATCGGCAGCGGATGTCCATAGTAGCGCCAGCGGTACGCCAACACCGGGCCGAAGACGATGACGAATGGCGCCAGAACGCCCGCGACGCCGCGCCACCGCCGATCGCGCGCGCCGAAATACAGCGCGATCCCCGCCGCCAGAATCGCGAAGGCCGCCGCCTCCATGCGGGTGATCGCCGCAAAACCGAAGGCGAGCCCCGCCGGCCACGCCGGGCGGCCGAGTTCCACGTGGTCGAGCAGAAACAGGAAGCCCGCAAACAGCAGGCCGGTGAAGAAAATCATCTCCATGCCGGAATGCGCGTACGCCCACAGGCCCGGATTCAGCGCGCCGAACCAGAAGCCGGCGTTCGGCAGCGCGGGCGGCGGCGTGTCCGGCGTGCGTTGCGCGCCCCGCCGGGCAAGCGACCAGAGGATGAAGAAAACCGCGCCGAAATTGAGCACGCCGGCCGTGAACGCCGGGTTGAAATGCAGAAACTTTCGCGCCAGGCCGAGCAGCAGCGCAAAGAAGAAACAGGTTGTGGACTCGACGGGTTCGCCGGGGTTGAAGGTCAGGCCGTGCCCTTCGGCGAAGTTGTCGGCGCAACGAAACGTGATGTAAGCGTCTTCGAAGATGCCCAGGCCGATGAGTTTGCCGACCGCCAGGCACAAGATTGTCGCGAGCGCCGCCTGCGCAAAATACGGATGTTGTTTGAAATACGCGTTCCGCGCCATCGCGACTCCGCCATCGACTGCATCCTGCCCGGCCGCGCCGGCCGCTCCATTGCACCTGCGACCGGCCGCGGCGCGGCGCCGACCGGATTTATCGCCTCCTGGGCCTGCGAAGATGCGAGACCTGCCAAGCGGCGAAATCGTAGGGGAATCGCCCCGCCCGCGCAAGAGCGGCGGTCAGAACGCGTGCACGGCAAACGGTCCGCACACCCCGGACCTCGATGCTCGGTCGGAAATGCGCCACCCCGAACGCCTTATCCGATAAGAGGGCGATCGCCGAATAGACATCCGTTGCGCGACACCGTTACCATAGCGTAATTGGTAAATGGCCACTGGGTGGCACACTTTTGCCGCCGCGGCAAAGGTGTGCTTCGCGGCGATCACGCCGCCGAGAACGTCCCCGACGTGCAGGTGTCGCGAATCCACAGATTGCCGGCCGCGGCGTCGAAGAACCAGCCCGACGTAGCGGCGTTCCAGTCGTCGTAGCTGGTGTAGTTCGTCAGCGCACCCGAGGGCCCGGTCACGGTGGTCGGCGCCCCGCCGCCGTACGTGGCCGGGACGGCGCACAACGAATACGTCCGCGCGAGCGGCGCGCCGGAAACGGCCAGCGTGAAGGATTCGCCGGTCTGCGACATGGCGAACGCGGTGCCGTCGAAAAGTTTGAACGAGGTCGCGCCCGAGGGGTACAGGTTGACCCACATCAAATTGTCCGCGCTCTGCAGGGTCACGATCGTCGGGTCGGTGGTCGGATAAAGCGTCTGCACCGACGGATCGAGCAGCGGAATGATCGCGCCGGCCTTGGCGTACACGGGAATGCTGTCGAGCGCGGCGGTTTCGGTGAAATGCCCTGGACCCTGGTGCACGGCGTTGGTCCAGAACGACACCCACGTGCCGGCGGGGAAATAGACGTCGCGCGTCGTCGCGCCTTGCAGGTAAACCGGCTCGACCAGCAGCCAGTCGCCGAGCAGATAATCCCAATTGCGGGCGTAGGTATTCGTATCGCTCATGAATTGCAGCGGCAGCATGCGCATCATCGGCGCGCCGGTCTGCGTCGCCTGCTGCGCATAGGCCTTCATATAGGGATAAAGGCGCGTGTGCCACACGGCGTAGGTCTGATAAATTTGCGCCATCGGCGCCGCGTACACTTCCCAGGTTTCCTGCGCGCCGTTCTTCGGGCTCTCGAAGATCGGCCGGAAGGCGGAATACTCCGTCCAGCGCGCGAGCAGCTCCAGATCGTCCGGGTTGTAATCGGCGAAGCCGCCGTCGTTCGAGCCGTAGTAGGGGAAGCCGGCGGTCCCGAGCGTCAAGCCGCCGATGATGTCCGCGGGGAGGCCCAGATTTTCGATCCCGACGCCCCACCCGTGCTTCATGTCGCCCGGCCAGTAATAGTTGACATGCACCTGCTCGCCCCAGACGGCGGTGCGGACGGTCGAGATGCCCGTGCCCGGGTTGTATTGCTGCGCGAGATCCCAGAAGAGTTGGTGATATTGCCATTTATAATTGTACCAGTCGGTCTGAACGTTCCCGTACCCGCCCATGTCGAAGGCGCCGACCGTCCAGAGGCCCAGCGTGTCCGCGCCGACGTACTCGCCGCCGTCCATCTTGAAGCCCTGCACGCCCATCTTCATCACGCCGCTCGCGAGGTTCTGATACCACGCGTAAGCCGCCGGGTTGAGAAAATTGACCATGCAGCCGTCGCCGTGCCACCACTTGTACTGATATAACACGCCGAGAATCGGCACGAGGTACCCGTTTGTCTTGGCGTAATCGAATTCCGCCGAGTTGTCGGAAATCATGCCCGGCTCTTCCACCGGCGACGTGAGGTCGACGAACTCCGCCGTCCACAAATAAAACGCGTAGCCTTTCTGATGGGCGTAGTCGATCATCGCCTGCGCATCGACGAACTGGCAGCCCGACGGGCATTGGTTGAATTGAAATGTTTGGTAGGCGGTTTCCCACGGCGCGTCGACCTGATAGACCGACGTTGGGATGCCGTGCGAGCGCATCGCGTCCATGTCGGATTGCGCGTCTGCATCGGAATTGATCTGATCGCGCCAATCGAGATGGCCAAAGAGATAGTCGGGGTTCATTGGCGGCCGGCCCGTGACGGCGGTGTAGCCGGCGATGACGTTCAACGGATCGGGGCCGTAAAAGACGTGCGTGCGCAAGGCGGTCGCGTGGTATTTGTAACCGTACGCGCTCGGCAAACTGCTGCCCATATCGAAGTAGCCGTGCGCTTTCGATTCGACGAACAGGCCGTAGCCGCGGTTGGAAATGTAAAACGGCATCGCCGCGTGATTCTGGATGTAATCGGACGAGAGATCTTCGCTGAGGCCGACGAACATGGTCTTCAGTTGGCCGAGCTGGTCGATATTGTCGAACTGCAGGCCGAGCCCGAAGAAATGCTCGTCGGGGTCCAACTTGTACGCGCCGGTGTGATATTCGATGTCATCGACGCCGCCGCCGGTCGCGGTGAAATACAAGTGGTCGTTGCCGTCGACGTGGAAGGCCACCGAGAGCGACGCCTCGTGCGTGCCCGTGGCGGAATCGACCGCGCGCACTTTCAAGACATGGTCGCCGTTCTCGATCCGGTCGGCCAGCACCTGCTTGGCGTAATACCAGTCGCCGCCGAGCTGACCGGTTTGGAACGCGTGCGGCAGGAACACCATCGGCGAAAGGTTGAGGTCTTTCTTCGACGTCTCGGGCGTGGCCAAAAGAATCGCGGCGTCCGGACCGTCGATTTCCAGGTAGTACGGGTTCGTCTGCACGCGGATCGTCATGTCGCCGGCCGGAATGACGATCCACTCGGGCAGTGCGGAGTCGTCGTCGGCCGGCGAGGCGTCGTCGTCGGGCGAAACGTCGTCGTCGGGCGAAACGTCGTCGTCGGGCGAGGCGTCGTTGTCGTCGTCATCGGGCGCGGCGTCGTTGTCGTCGTCGATTTTGGCCG
>CAZHPN010000040.1:0-37286 GCA_964534375.1 uncultured bacterium
CGCTTCGCCCGATGACGACGCTTCGCCCGATGACGACGCTGCGCCCGACGACGACGCTGCGCCCGACGACGACGCGGCGCCGGATGACGACCAGTCGCCAGCCCATCGCCTTGGCGGCGGAGGCCAGGCCAGCGGCGGCTGCGGCTGTTGAGCGGAGCGGCGAGCGTTCGAACGCGGGGGCTCGCCGCGCGGCAATCGATGATCGTCAACGCCGGCCCAGGGAATATCGCGCAATCGGAACCGCGCCGCCAATTGTCCGCCGCCGATTGAAAACGCCGAACAATATTGGCATCATAGCCGAACGTGAAATTCCCCTCCGCGGCGAACGGCGCGGGCGCGTTGCCGCGTGGGTGACGCCGAAAGACGAGATGGCCGGGACAATGATTCGCTGCAGCGCGAAACCCCGCCGGCAGGCCCCGACGGGCTCGCGCCGGACGGCGCCAGGCGGCGCGGCGGGCCCGCGATGACGCAATTGACCGCCATCGGTCCGTATCAGATCGTGCAACTCCTGGGCGAAGGCGGCATGGCCCAGGTGTTTCTCGCCAAGAGAACCCGCGAGGGCGGCGTCGAGTTGACGTGCGTGGTGAAGACCATCCGCGCCGCGCACGCCGGCGACGAGAACTTCGTGCGCATGTTTCTCCGCGAGGCGCGCATCCTGGCCTCGCTGCGGCATCAGAACATCGTGCAGCTTTTCGATTTCGACCGCGTGGACGGCACGCTGTACCTGGCGATGGAGTACGTCGAAGGCCACGACCTGCGCGATGTGCTGCTCCAGGCGCGGGCGAGCGGCGGCGGGTTGCCGCTGCCGGCGGCGGTGCACATCGCCGTCGAGGCCCTCAAAGGGCTGGATTACGCGCACCGCCGCGTCGGCCCCGACGGCCGGCCGCTGCACATCGTCCATCGCGACCTGACGCCGACCAACATCTTGCTGTCCCGCGAAGGCGAGGTGAAGCTCGTCGATTTCGGCATCGCCAAGGACGCCGTGTCCGAAAATTACACGATCGCCGGCGCCATCAAAGGCAAGCTGCCGTACATGGCGCCGGAGCAACTGGAGGGCGGCGTCCTCGACGCCCGCGCCGATCTCTTCGCCATGGGCGTCGTTTTGTACGAAATGGCGACGGGCCGCCGGCCGTTCGAGGCCGACACCTCCGCCGCGCTGATCGCCAAGATTTTGCGCGGCGAATATGAGCCGGCGACCCTGGCCGCCGACGCGCCCGCCGAACTCGACGAGGTGCTGGCGCTCGCTTTGGCGACCGATCCGGCCGACCGCTTCGGCTCGGCGGCGGCGATGCTCGCGGCGCTGGAAAAACTCGCCTTGCAGCTCGGCCCGTTTCCCGCGACCGGCTTGCGCGATTATTTCCGGAGCTCGTTTGAATTGTCGGCGGTCGGGCCGGAGGCGGACGAAAGCGCTCGGCTGGACGACACCGTGCCGCTCACCGAGTTCCTGCACGCCCTCGACAAGCCGGCGGCCGGCGCGGCGGAACCGGCTGCGAAAATCCGCACCACCGCGGTCTCGAAGACGAACAAACGGCGGCGAACCGCGCCGCGCCGCCGGCGGCTGGTCGCCGTTGCCGCGGCGGCCGTCGCGGTCGCGATCGCGATGAGCGCGCTTGTCTATTTCGGGCGCTCGTCGGCAACCGCGCCGCAGATTGCGTCGTCGCCGGCGCGGCCGGCCCCGGAATCGCCGGCGCTCGCCGCCGCGCCGACGCCGGCGACCGCGCCGCCGGCGGCATTGGTGGTCCACGCCGTCCCCTGGGCGAACGTGTATCTCGATACGGCGGAAATCGGGCGCACGCCGTTAGGGCCGACGCCCGTGAAACCCGGTTCGCATCAAATCCTGCTGACCAATGCGGATCTCGGGAAGAACCGTTCCATCCAACGCACGTTCGAAGCGGGCGCGACCGTCGTCATCGACGAAGATCTGACGATGGTGGAGAGCCCGGCCGCCGGTTGCCGCTTTGTCGCCATTCCGGCGGGTCGTTTTCAGATGGGCTCGCCGGGCGGCGAGCCGGGGCGAAAGCCGAATGAAACGCGGCATTGGGTGACGATCGGCGCCGGATTTCTGCTGGGCGCGACGGCGGTGACCCAGGGCCAGTGGCAGAAGGTGATGGGCGTCAATCCCAGCTTTTTCAAGAACTGCGGCGTCGACTGCCCGGTGGAAAGCGTGTCCTGGTTCGAGGCGGTGGATTTTTGCAACCGACTGTCGGATCTGGAAGGGCTGAGCCGCTGTTACAGCGGCGCGGGCGACGCCGTCCAGTGGGACCGGACCTGCCAGGGATACCGGCTGCCGACCGAGGCGGAATGGGAGTACGCGGCGCGGGCGGGAAGCGCGACGCCGTTGTACAGCGGGCCGCTCACGATTCGCGCCGACAACGACGGCCCGGAACTCGACCCGATTTCGTGGTACGGCGGGAACAGCGCGGTCCGCTATGCGGGCGGCGTCGATTGCTCGGGTTGGAAGGGCAAACAGTATCCCTCGTCGACGTGCGGGACCCACCCGGTGGCCGGCAAGCGCAAGAATGGCTGGGGGCTTTACGACATGCAGGGCAACGTGTGGCAATGGGTCTGGGATTGGGAAGGCGAATACCCGGCCGATCCCGTGCTCGATCCGGCGGGTCCGGATCGCCCCAACCACGGCGCGCGCCGCGCCGATCGCGGCGGAAGCTGGGACTGCTACGCGCGGTTCTGCCGCTCCGCCAATCGCGACTTCACCGTTCCCGGCTTGAATCATTACAGCCTCGGCTTTCGTCTCGCCAGGTCGTTGCCCAAGTGACGAGCGAAATCTGGCGCCTGAAATAACTTGACGGAAACGAAATGCCGCGCGATCCGGCCGGAATCGGAGCTTGACCGGCGGTGAGAGCGCAACATATTCTGGCGCGAATCGAATTGGCGTGGAGTTCATTCGCTCTTGTTCGGTAAAAAGATCTGGCGCAAACGTGGCGCGTCGCCAATGGCCCGCACGATCGGGGGGCTGGGGAGAAAACACCGATGAAGTTCCGAATCTTTTCCTCGCTGGCGCTGGCGCTGTTTCTGGCGTTGTTCGCCGGCTCGCTGGCATCGTGCGGCGGCGCGGCAAGTTCGAGCAACCGCGCGGCCGACGACGACAATGACGATGACACCGTCAGCGTTGACGTCTTCGCGGATCAACCCGGCGGGACGTCAACCGGGCTTCACGGATCGGCCGGCGAGCGGTTGATCGTCAAGGCCAGCGGCACGGTCGATTTGGGCGTCGCCGGCCACGACGTGCCGCCGGGCGGCCTGCCCTCGATCTGCGGCCAGGGCTGCCCGAACGTCATCGGCCATCTCGGGGCGTTGACCGGCCGGGTCGAACTCGTCGAATCGCGCGCGGGAACATCCGGTTGCATTTTTGAAGTCGGCGCAAGTTTCGACGGCCCGCTGCCGTGCTCGGGCGCTTTGACGCTGCTGGTCGACGACAACAATTACGCGGGCAATTCGGGTGAATTTCACGCCGTCGTGTCGCTTCAGCCGGTCGCCGACGATGACGACGACAATGACGACGATACGGTTTTCTCTTGGTCGGCGATGACGAGCGGGACGGGGCTGGGGTTGGAAGGCGTTTGGGGCAGCTCGCCCTCGGATGTGTTTGTCGTGGGATTGCCCTCGTCCGTCGGGCCGGGCCCAATTCTGCATTACGACGGTTTCACCTGGTCGGCGATGGCGAACGCCACGACCTCGTATTTGAGCGGCGTCTGGGGAAGCTCTGCCACGGACGTGTTTGCCGTGGGATCAAGCACGCAAGGCACGGAGACCGCAGTCTCCGTGATTTTGCATTATGACGGTTCGTCGTGGTCGCCGATGACGCTGCCGGAGGATGCGAAGGCGTGGCTGGCCGGCGTCTGGGGAAGCTCGCCGACGGACGTGTTCGCCGTCGGCTACAACGCGTCGCCGTATGTCGAGATCTTGCACTATGATGGTTCCGAGTGGACGACGATGCCGCCGGGCACGAGCGCCCTTATCTACTTGAACGGCGTCTGGGGAAGCTCGGCGACGGACGTCTTTGCCGCGGGCTATGACGACGCCAATTTCGACGTCACGATCTTGCACTATGACGGTTCGTCGTGGTCGCCCATGACGAGCAGTGCGACCGGGAAATTGTTCGGCGTCTGGGGAACCGCTGCCACCGACGTTTTCGCGGTGGGCGACGACGACAGCCCCGAGGCCGGCGTGATCTTGCACTCGGATGGTTCGTCGTGGACGGAAATGGCGAACGTTCCCGCCGCGAATTGGACGTTGCGCGGCGTTTGGGGAAGTTCCGGCGATGACGTTTTCATCGGGGGCGAAGCCTTCGATCCGTCGTCAATTGGGATCATGTTGCACTACGATGGCGCTTCGTGGTCCGTGATGACCCTGCCGAGCGCGACGACGGCGGGGTTGTACGGCGTCTGGGGATTCTCCGCGACCGACGTGTTCGCCGTGGGCGGCGGGGGAACGATCCTGCACTACGGCCCGTAACGAGCGCCGCGGTTGCGGCTAAACCGCGAAACCGCGCGCGGTCTCGTCGTTTGCCGACAGGCTCGATAGGTCTGATCGAGAGCCCCCGGCGCCCGCCTCCGGGGATAACGCGCCGCGGCCGTTTGCTTGACGCCGCGAGCCTCCACGGGTATCAATGAAACGCAAGACCGCGGCGCCGCCGGCGCCCGGCCGATTCCGCAGAACACGGAGCAACCGATGAAGACGACGTGTTGGCCTTTCGCTTTCTTTCTGGCCGCTATTCTGGCGTTGATTCTCCTGGCCGCGTGCTCGTCCGGCAGCAGTTCCGGCAACGGCGCCGCGGACGACGATGACAACGACGACAACGACGCCAGTCCGACCGACGACGACGCCAGTCCGACCGACGACGACGCCTCGCCGGCGGACGACGATTCCTCGCCCGTCGACATCGTCGATTACGTCGACCCGCTGATCGGCACGGGCAATTTCGGCATCGGCGTGGCCTCGTGCTATCCGGGGCCGAGCGCGCCGTTCGGCATGATGGGCCTCAGCCCCGACACGACGTTCTTCGGCCTGATCGTCGATTCGTTCCATTGCGCCGGATACTATTATCCGGACCCGCAAATCCGCGGCTTCACGCACACCCACATGCAGGGCACCGGCGTCCCGGATTACGGCAACATTTTGATCATGCCGATGAAGGCAAAACCTGCCGCGCCCATCGGCGAACCCACCTTCCGCAGCAAGTTCTCGCACGACAACGAGACGGCCCAGGCGGGCTACTACAGCGTGGTGCTCGACGATCCGCAGGTCTTCGCCGAATTGACCGCGACCGACTGGGCGGCGATGCACCGCTACACCTGGCAGGGCGGCGGCGAACCGTACGTCGTGGTCGATCCGTCGTACGGCATCCTTCCCAAATGGGTCAACAGCGCGACGGTCGCCATCGACGCCTCCAACCAGACGGTCTCGGGCGTGAGCAACTTCTCCGGCGGCCTGACCGGCGGCCATCCGGGCGGCACGAACGTCTACTACGTCGTGCAGTTCTCGCAGCCGTTCGCCGCCTACGGCACGTGGACCGGCGGCGAGCCGACCGACGGCAGCGTCTCGGCGGCAGGGACCGACGTCGGCGCGTATCTCGGCTTCGCGGCCGGCGGCCAGCCGTTGCTGATCCGCGTCGGCATCAGTTTCCAGAGCCTCGCGCAGGCGCAGGCGAACCTGGCCGCGCGGGCGCCGAATTGGGATTTCGACGGCATGATGAACGCGACGCGCGACGCCTGGCGGCAGTACCTTGGCAAGATCGAGGTCAGCGGCGGCTCGCTGTCCGATCGCCGCGTGTTTTACACGGCGCTCTACCACGCGGGCCTGATGCCGCACGACTGGACGGAGACGAACGGTCAGTACATGGGCTTTGACGCCCAGGCCCACGACGCCGGGGCGCGGCAGTACTACACGGATTTCTCGCTGTGGGATACGTTCCGCACCTTCCATCCGCTGCTGACGCTGCTTGACCCGGTCCGCACCGCGGATTTCATGCAGTCGCTGACGTTGATGTACGAACAGGGCGGCTCGATGCCCAAGTGGCCGGCGGGCATGGCCTACACGGGCTGCATGGACGGCACGAGCGCCGATATCGTGCTCGCGGACGCTTATCTGAAAGGCATCCGCAATTTCGACTACGCGACGGCCTACGAAGGCTGCTACGCGCACGCGACGGGGCCCGTGCCCAACGACGGCCGCGACGGACTCGATTCCTACATCTCGCTCGGCTACATTCCGGCGGACGAATATCAGAAGGGCCTGAGCTACACGACCGAATATTGTTACGACGACTCGGCGCTCTCGGCCTGGGCGACGGCGCTGAACAAGCCCGACGACGCGGCGATGTTCCTCGCGCGCAGCAAGAATTACCGCAACTATTGGGATTCATCGACCGGGTTCCTGCGGCCGCGCCTCGCCGACGGCACGTGGGTTTCGCCGTTCGATCCGGTCGATATCCTCGATCCGTATTACACCGAAGGCGACTCCTGGAATTACACATTTTTCGCGCCGCACGACGTCGCGGGCCTGGCCGCGCTGTTCGGTTCCCCCGCGGCGCTGGTGGAAAAGCTGAACTACGCCTTCGAGATGAACGTGCCGTTCCAGTATTTCGATTGGGCGCCGGCGGCGTATGTCTGGCTCGGCAACGAGCCGTGCCTGTTCCACCCGTTCATCTTCGCCGAGGCCGGCCGGCCCGACCTGACGCAGAAGTGGAGCCGCTGGGCGTCGGCCACGAAGTACCGCGACTTTGTCGGCGGCCTGCCGGGCAACGACGACGCGGGCACGATGTCGTCTTTTTACATCTTCTCCGCGCTGGGCTTTTTCCCGCAAGCCGGCTCGGTCAAGTACGTGCTCGGCAGCCCGGTCTTCGACGGCGCGGTCCTGCACTTGCCCAACGGCGACCTCAAGATCACCGCCGCGAACAACGGACCCAACAACGTCTACGTGCAATCCGCGACGCTCAACGGCGCACCGTTGACGACGCCCCTGTTCACGCACGACCAAATTGCGAACGGCGGCACGCTGGAATTTGCGATGGGGCCGCTGCCCGCCGGGCAGTGAGGGCGGGAACAATCGGCCGCGCCGGCGGTTATTGGGCCAGCAGCGGCGCCCCGTGCACGCCGAGGCTGATGCGCCACACCTTCGGACCCCAGGTCTCGGTGACGTAGATGGAACACGGGTCGTAGTTCGCGCCGCGGCCGAAGGCGATCGACGCCGGCGACTCCATCCCGGAGCCGACGACCGTTTGCGAGCCGTCCGCCAGGTCGATGCGCACGATCTGGCCCAGGAAATTTTCCATGATGTAAAGCCCGCCTTTTTCGTCGAGCCCGGCGCCGTCGGGCAGGGCGGCCGCGGGCAAGTGGGCGATGGTCGTGAAGCCCGTCGCGACCCCTGCGGCGGTCAGATCGACGCGATACACGGGGCTCGTAATCGGGACCGTGCCGGCCACGTACAGCGAGCGCCAATCGGCCGTGAACACCATGCCGTTGGGCGCGAGCGGGCCGTCGATCCAGTGCGACACCTTCCCGTCGAGCGTCACCTCGTAGATCGTCGCCGTGAAGTTGTCGGAAACCAGCAGCGTGTCCCACGGCGTGTACGCGACGAAGTTCGGGTTGTCGATGCCGCGCGCGAGCAGCGTCAGGTTGCCGTCCATGTCGAGCCGCCACATGGCGCCGTCGTCGATGCCAGGCAGGGAACTGGCGCCGAAGTCGCACACGTACATCACGTCGTCCGGGCCGAACGCGAGGCCGACGGCGTGCGTGACCTTGGCGATCATTTCCCACGTGCCGTCGGGGTGCACGTGCGCGACGCCGGTCGTGGCCCCGACGAACAATTCGCCCGTTGACGAAAAGCCGATGCCCTCCGTGCCCGAGAAGCCTTCGGCGACGACGGCCTTTTCGCCGACGGGCAGGTCGGTCCAGCAGGCCGCGTCATCGTCGTTGTCGTCGTCGTTGTCGTTGTTGTCGTCGTTGTCATCGTCGTCGTCGGCCGCATCGTCGTCGGCCGCGGCGCTGGCGTTGCCGCCGCTCTTGGCGCACGACACGCCGCCCAGCACGAGAAGCAAGCAAAGAAGCGAAAGCGACCGGCAAGCCAATTTCACGGGGATTCTCCTTGATTTTCTCATCGCGGAACTTTTGTTTTCTGCGCCACGCGGCAGATCATAAAGGTTGGCGATTTTCTCGGCAATGGAGAAGATCCGTTAATGAGAAGACGATCCGCCTGCCGACCGCACGTCGGTGGG
This sequence comes from uncultured bacterium, assembly GCA_964534375.1. GTDB lineage: Bacteria > Lernaellota > Lernaellaia > Lernaellales > Lernaellaceae > CAZHPN01. Next base: position 8,234 of record CAZHPN010000040.1, read on the forward strand.
CGGATTCGTCGCGGGCGATTTTTTTGCAGAATTCGTTATCGACAAGGGCCGCGGTTGAGGCCTCTCAGTGATGGAAAAAAAGGCCATCCGATAGCGGGGGGGAGTCCCAGGAGGAGTTGTCCCAGACATGGAAAATATTTACCTCCGGGCCGTACCCAACGGGGTGACCGGGAGGGCTCGCAGTCGGCGGCAACGACATCACGGGCGGCGCTGCGATCGTCATCTTCGCGGGTCTCACGGCATTGCCTCCACGTTCGACGTTCTAGCGCTCGCGCCACACATCATTTCTTGTTGAATTTGCCGGTTGCATTTTCTGTGCCGTGTTTCCGCAGATGCTGGAAATAGTTTTCTTCATAAAAATCAAATAGTTCCACGGAACAGCCTGACGGGCGTCGCCGCCAAATTGTGAAAACTTTTCACACGATGTGCAACTTGTTCACAATCGCGGCCGGCGGGCCGCTCGCCGCGCCAGGGTGACGCGGGCCCGCGAGCAACGCCGGGAAAGCGGCTCGATTTGCTTGCTTGACCGTGAGCGCCGGCATTGGTACAAACAAAGTACACCCTACGGAACGTGCAACCGGGATGCCGGGAAACGTCATGCTTGCCTCGACGGCGCCGGAGTCATCGCTATGAAACGCGGCCAGCGCTTTTTGCCGTTCGTGTTGGCGACGGCCTTGCTCGCCTGCGCCATTGCCTGCCGCGGTTCCAGCGGCAGCGACGGCGGCCGAGCGGCGAGCGTGAGCGACGACGATGCGTCGTCGAACGACGATGACGACGATGACGACCACGTGTTGCCCGACGACGATCAGTCTCCGGACGATGACGATAACGACGCATTTGCCTGCAATGTCGCCCACCCCGATTCGACGGTCGGTTTGATCTCCTGCCGGCCCGGCGCCTTCGGCGGTTACACGCTGTTCGCGCCGGCGGTGGCGAACACGGTGTATCTCATCGACATGTTCGGCCACGTCGTCAACGCCTGGACCGGGCCCTACTGGCCGGGGTTGTCCGTTTATCTGCTCGAAGACGGCCAACTGTTGCGCACGGGAAACACGATCAACGAGAATTTCGACAGCGGCGGGCAGGGCGGCGTCGTCATGCTGCAAGACTGGGATGGCGCGATCGCGTGGAGTTACCTCGTGTCCGACGCTCACGTCTGCTCGCACCATGACGTTCGCCGGCTCCCCAACGGCAACATCTTGATGATCGTCTGGGAAAAGAAGACGCCGGCCGAGGCCGCCGCGGCGGGCCGCGACCCGAATTCGCTGCCCGGCGACGAACTGTGGCCCGATTACTACGTCGAGATTACGCCGGAGGGGACGGACGGCGCCAAAGTCGTTTGGGAATGGCACGCGTGGGACCACCTCGTGCAAGATTACGATCCGGCGCAGGCGAATTATGGCGTCGTCGCCGACCATCCGGAATGGATCGATGTCAATTACGGCACGCCGCGGCAAACCGATTGGCTGCACACCAACGGCATCGATTACAACGCCCAGTACGATCAGATTCTCGTGAGCGTCCGCAATTTCAGCGAAGTGTGGGTGATCGACCACAGCACGACGACCGCCGAAGCGGCGACGCACAGCGGCGGCGTGCGGGGCCGCGGCGGCGACCTGCTCTACCGCTGGGGAAATCCGGGCGCTTATCGGCAGGACGGCGCGCCGCGCGACCTGTACTACCAGCACAACGGCCAATGGATCGCCCCTGGTTTGCCGGGCGCCGGCCATCTGCTCGTGTTCAACAACGGCGTCGGTCGCCCGGCCGGAAATTATTCGAGCGCGGACGAGTTCGCGCCCGACGTGAACGCCGACGGCAGCTATCCGGCGCCCGATCCGACGTACGGGCCCGAGGGCCTGAGCTGGACGTTCGTCGATGCGGTTCCGGCCGACATGTTTTCGGCGTATTACTCCGGCGTTCAACGCCTGGCCAACGGCAACACGTTGATCTGCGTCGGCGGAACCGCGGTGTTCATGGAGGTGACCGCCGCCGGGGCCGTCGTTTGGCAATACGTCAGCCCCGTCACCGACGCCGGCGTTGCGCAGCAGGGACAACACCTCACCGGGGGCGCCAACACCTCGTTCCGCGCGAACCGCTATCCGCCCGATTACCCGGGCTTTGTCGGCCAGAATCTGACGCCCGGCCCTTGTTTGGTCCCGCCGTGCAACTGATCGTGCGGCCGCGCGCGACGGCCGCCGGCTATTCGTACTTCAACGCTTCGCGCAACGGCAGGCCGGCCGCTTTGCGCGCCGGGAACAAGCCGGCGACGACGGCGACGATGATCGCGGCGACGAAAATGACGGCGATCCAAGCGAGCGAGTAGTGCATCTCCATCGCCCAGCCGGACATCATGCGGGAGAGGCGCGTCATGTGCAGCCAACCCAGGCCGTAGCCGATGAACGCGCCGACGAACGCGCCGGAAAAGCCGAGCAGGCCGGATTGCACGACGTAGATCGCCGCCACCTGCGCGCGCGTCGCGCCGAGCGAGCGCAGCACGCCGATTTCCCGCGTGTGGTCGATGACGTTCGCCATTAAATTATTGATAATGCCGATGAGCGCGATGAAGAGCGTCAGCAATTCGAGCGAGACGGCCAGCGCGAACATCTGGTCGACGGCGTCGAGGATCGAGTCGCGGAATTCGCGGTTGGTGAGCACGTAGAGGTTGAATTCCTCGCCGAGCAGGGCCTCGACGCTCTTGCGCACTTCGTTGATGGGCGCGCCGGGCCGCAGAAACAGGTGAAACGTGTCGACCAGCGTGTCGCCGAACGTCTTGGTGTAGAGCCCGCGATTGATGATGACCGCGCCGGTCTCGCAGGCGTAGTCGACGATGACGCCGACGATCGGCAGCCGCTTTTTGCCGTCCGGCGTCGGGAGTTCGATTTCGCGCGCGCCGCGCAGGTCCGGATGCCGGCCGATCATGTTTTCGGAAAGCAAGACGCCCTCGTCGCGGGCGAACGCCTCGACGGCGGGCGCGTCGTAGCGGTCGCGGAAGTGGAAGCGCGAGCGGTCGAGGCGGCCGGTGTAATTGACGCTGAGCACGAGGATGCGCGTTTTTTCGTAGTCCGTGAATTGGCCGCGCACTTGCATGGCGTCGGCGACGCCCGGCACGGCGAGCAGTTTGCCGGTCATTTCTTCGCTCATCGGCACGCTGGAGCGCGTCGCGAAGGTGGACGAAGAGGTGACCATCAAATCGGCGGTCAGCACTTCGGTCATCCAGTTTTTCACCTCGGTGCGCGTGGAGTTCATGAAGAGGTAGATTTCGAACATGACCGCGAGCGCGACCATGAATGCGGCGACGGTCATCGCCGAGCGGCCGAGGTCGCGCACGATGTTCTCGGCCGCCATGCGGCCCAGCGGGCTTTTCAGCCGGCTCGTGAAGCGCGTGGTCAGCGCCAGAAACCCGCGCATGAACAGCGGCGTCGAGCCGATGCCGCACAGGAGCAGCGCCAGCATGGCGACGGCGAGCCCCGACAGCGAGTTCAGCGCCGGCACGAACAGCGCCGCGAGGACGTAGGCGGCGCAGAGCAGCGTCAGCGCGGCCCAACGGCCGAGCGCAGAGCCCTTGCCCAGCGACAGCGAGGGTTTGAAGTGCAGCACTTCCAGCGGCGTGATGCGCGTGGCGCGGATCGCGGGCCACAGGCCGCCGGCGACGCTGACGCCGAGGCCGATCGCGACGCCGCGCGCCACCATTTTCCAGTCGAACGCGGCGTAGTTGACGCTGACCGGCACGAAGGCGTTGCTGACCGTGGCGAGGTAACGCAGGATCGTGACGCGGCCGATCCAGAAGCCGCTGCCGACGCCGATCGCGACGCCGACGAGGCCGAGCAGGGCCGCCTCCAACACGAAGAGCGAGGCGATGCCGCTGCGCGTCACGCCGACCATGCGCAGGATGCCGATTTCGCGCAGGCGCTGATAGACGAGCGTGGTGACGGTGTTGTAGACGATGAAGGCGCCCATCAACAGCACGACGAAGGACATGATCATCAGGCCGCTGCGGATGTTGCCCAGCAGCGAATCGACCCCCTGGTTGCGGTTCGCCGGGCGCTGCACGTCGTAGCGGCCGTGCAGCAGCGCTTCGACGCCGGCTTTCACCCGGTCGACGTCGGCGTCGGGCGCGAGCACGAGGTCGACGGTGTCGAAGCGGCCCTTTTTGTCGAAAATGAGCTGCGCGGCATAAATATCCATCAGCCCGAACGCGCCGCCGAAGGCGGTCGCCGCGCCGACGGCGGCCAGGTAGCCGCGGACGACGAACGACTTGCGGCCGTGCGCGGTGAGCAGTTCGATGCGCGAATCGAGCGCGATGTCGTGCGCCTTGGCGAAGTCGATGTTCAGCAGCAGCGAATCTTTCGAGTTGAGCAGTTCGAGCGGATCGGTGATTTCGACGCCGCCCTGGCCCGTCGTTTTGTAATCGCGCGCGGCGCGGTCGTTGAGCAAATCGACCGCGAGGACCATCAGCCGTTCGCTTTTGAATTTCGTGACGATCTGAATCGTCGGCGCGGCCGCGGCCAGCCCGGGCACGGGCAAACGGCCGGCGGCGTCCTTTTTTTGCAGCACGTCGTAAATGGCGTCGTCGACGCCCGTTTCGCCGCCGGTGATTTGCAGCTTGGCCTTGCCGGCGACGGCGTCGATCATCGAGGCGAACGAATCGGTCATCGTGTGCAGGATCATCTGCACCGACACGAGCGAGGCGACGCCCAGGGCGATGCCGACGATCGTCAGCAGCGTGCGGAACGGGTGCTCGACCAATCGTCGCGCGGAAACGGTTCGCAGCAAAGAACGCATGGCGTCGTCAGATCCTTTCTTTCATTGCGAATGCCGAGTGGTTATCTTGACTTTTCGGGCCAAGCGAGTTTTCGGGTTCTCCGGGTTAGGGCCGAGCTGATATTCTTGCAAACGGCTTCTCGGAGTCCATGGACGCGTGTAAACAATACGTTTCTCGGCAATCAATTTGAGCATCACCTTCTTCAATTGGCCCGAGATCGCCTTCTGCCCCAGGCGATTGGCAATCTCCGATTTCGACAGCGGCCCGGCGCCAAGCATTTCGACCACTCGTTCTTCCGTCGACTTGGGCCGTGACTTGGGCCGTGACTTGGGCCGTGACTTGGGCTGTTCGACCGCAATTTGCGCGGGAAAGACGACGGTGATTCCGCCCGCCTCTTCGCGAAATATCGGCGGTTTCAAATGGTATTTCAGACACTCTTCTTCCATGGTTTTTGCCGAAATCGTTTGGCCGACAAGCTCGCCGGCGTCCGTCACGCCAAAAACCACATGGCCGCCCTTGCCATTCAACATCGCGCATAGCGTCTTGGCGGCGTCCGTCCGCTGCCCGGTCGATTTCTTGAACTCCAAGCGCTCGGATTCGCCGGCCGCGATCAATTGCCCCAGTTCGGTGAGGGTCATTTTACACCTTCACCGGTTTCGTCGCGTCGTTGCCGAAATTCTCCAACTGGCCGCCGGAAAATTAGAATGCCCCGTTTCACACCCTTGCCTCCACCGCCATCGCCGTGTCGTTGCGGAAATTCTCCAACCGCTAGTTGGAGAATTGGCGCCCTTCGCGTTTCCGGATGTTCGGCGGATCATAGGAAACCCGGCCGCAACAAGCAACCGGCGGTCTCGCGCGGACCCTTCTCCGACGCCGCCGCGGCGGCATGGAACTCGTAACTTGTCATTCGTGACTCGCCACCCGCCTGCAAGCGCAGTTCGTCGCGCGGAAACTGTTCGCAAAAGCGAGCGCATGTCGACGCCAAAAAATGTTCTTACCGCTGTAAGAGATTTAACGTATCACCTCAAATTGATCTTCAATGACCCTACAAAAACTTTCCGAAACCTGCCTCCAATCGAGCACATCGACGCGAAACGGCAGATCGGATTCCTGAAAGGCTTCGCGCAGATCGCCGATCGCGTCGGCGCCGAGCGAATCGCAGGCAACCACCGCCAAATCGAGATCGGAATATTTTCTCGCCGTCCCGTTCACCCGCGAGCCAAAAGCGCGAACCTCGCAACCGGGCACATGCGCGGCGAGCAGGCGCCTCACGATTTCGAGATGCGCCGGAGACAGGTCAATCATTGTGCGCTTCCAGCGTTTTCAAAAGTGCGGCGGCGTCGCGCGCGAAGTCGTGCGCCACGACGCAAACACTTTCGGCGATCGCGGCTTGGTAAGTATTCGCCGTTTGATTTCGCGCCTCGTGATGCCGAAACCAACGCTCGACATCGTCGATGAGGCCGCTTTCGCCAGCCAGCCGGAAAAGCGCGCGCCGGGTCATGGCGCCGGTCGCGTTTGGGCTGACGTTCAGGTCCAGCCACCGTTTCATGAATTTCCAGCACAACTCATAGGTGAACTCGAAAGCGTGGATGACGCCGGCTTTTACGGTGTCCTGCCTGGCCTTGGGCAACCGGTTCATAAAATCGGCGTCATCGCTCATCGCGAGCGCCTCATTCAGCGCCGTTACAGCCTTTCGCAGACTTTCGAGTTCGAGCAACATGGCCCATCTCCACGGCGAGGTTGTCTTAGCGGCTTATAAATAACATTGCGCCCGATGGACCACCAGCCGTGCGAACTCCTCGGCGTCGGCGTCGGCGATCTTGTGGCGGTCGAACGGGAACACGAGATAAAGCCGGTCGAGGAACGTGCGCAGAATCAGCGTGCCGCCGTTTTTTTGCGAGGTGCCGACGCTGTTGTGCAGGTCGACAAGCTGCATGCGGCCGGCTTCGCGGATCGACGTTTCGCCGGTGGGCCGGCCGTTTTCCATCCGCGGCCAAACCACGCCGAGGTTGGTGACCATGAACGAGATGCGGATGTCGAAAAACGGGCGCAGCGCCGGCCAACGGACGCCCAGCGGCAGCGCGCGGCTCATGCCGATCAGTTGCCGGCCGAACCACGACAGCCAATAATCGTGGCCGCCGGCCATCTTGCGCTTCCGTTCCGCGATCACGCGCCGCAACAGCGACTCCGGGTCGCGGCGGTCGGCGGAATTGCTCGCCACGGAGATCGCGCCGAGCGGCACGCCTTGACCGGCGGTTTCCTCGCGGGTGCGGCGCAGGCGCTGGTTCACCGCCAGGCCGTGCACCATGATTTCATGATCGCCGCCGCGCGCCGCATTGAATTCCTCGAGCGCGCACTTCGACGCCGCAATGAAGAGGTCGCTCAACGAACCGCCATCGCGCCGCGCGCGATCGCGCCACGCCTGCTGCAGCGCGCAATCGTCGATGACGTGCCGCACGATTTTCCGGCCGGGCTTCGCCGCCGGCTGGCTGGTCGGATGCGCGGCGCGCCAGGGCGGGTATTTGAGGCATTCGGTCAGCGTTTCGCGCAGCATCCGCCCGCCCGAAATTGGCGCGATCGGTTGCACGGCGCCGGCTTGCGCGTGCATCGCCTCGACCCCGGCCCACGCGGGTTCGCGGCCGGTGACGAGGCGGTGGTAGATCCGGAAAACGTCAGCGAAAAAACTGTAGAAGGCGCCGCCATCGGCCGCGCAATGATGGAAGAGGAGAAGCATGACGTGGCGTTCGCCGGGGAAACAGAACAGAAAAATTCGCACCGGGCAACACGCCTGAAGGTCTTGAACGTGCTCGACCAGCGGCGCCATTTCGGCCTGAATCCACGATTCCATATCGGCCGGCGCTTCGGCGAGCGACGTCAAATCGCGCACCTCCAACGCGATCGGCTCCGGCCGCACGCGCCAACCCCAGACGGTCCACGGTCCCCGGCGGCACGGAACCAAATTGGCACGGAAGCGCGGGTAGCCGGCCTGCGCCTCGCACACGGCGCGCTTCAAGGCGTCCACGTCGCACGGGCCGCAGAGGGAAAACGCGCCGTAATTCGTTTGCGTCAGGCCGTCGCGTTCCCAAACCAGCAGCGCTTCGGAAGACGCATCCAGAAGAATCGGCTTTTGAGAAATAAGAGCGCCATCCGAATTCATCGAGCGATCCATTTAATGCGACCCTTTTTGAGGCGTTACAGATAGCGTTGGGCGTGATCGAGGACGAGCCGGCCGTATTCTTCCGCGTCGGCGTCGCCGATCTGGTGACGGCCGAATTGGAACACCAGGTAGAGCCGGTCGAGGAACGTCCGCAAGACGAGCGCGCCGCCGTTGGTTTTCGGCTGCGCCGTGTTGTTGTGCACGTCGAGCAGCTCCATGCGGCCGACCTGGCGGATCGCCGTCTCGCCGGTCGGCCGGCCGTTTTCGATGCGCGGCCAGACCACGCCCAGGTTCGTGACGGCCAGCGTGACGCGGAAGCCCATCAGCGCCCGCAGCGCGCGCGACCGCGGCCCGAGCGGCAATATGGCGCTGGCGGCGATCGACTTCCGGCCGAGCCAGGTGAGCCAATAATCGTAGCCCCCGGTCAATTTGCGTTTGCGCTCGGATATCACCCAGCGCAGCAGCGCCGCCGGGTCGCGGCGATCGTCCGCGTTCGACATAATGGTCACCGCGCCCAGCGGGTTGCTCTGCGCGGCGGTCTCCGCGCGCGGCCGGCGCAGCCGCTGATTCACGGGCAGCGCAAAGAACATGATTTCGCCGCCGCCGCCGCCGCCGCGCGCCGCGTTGAAATCGTCGAGCGCCCGTTTCGCCGCCGCCACGAAGATGTCGGTCATCGAGCCGCCCTCGCGCCGCGCCCGATCGCGCAGCGCCCGTTGCACGGCGCGATCCTCGACGAGCAAACGCACGACCTTGCGGCCCGAGGCGGCCGCCGGCGGGTTGGCGAACTGGCCGATGCGCCAGGGCGGATATTTGCGAAACTCGGCGAACATCTCGCGCAGCACGCGGCCGAGCGGCAGCGGCGTCACGATTTGCGCCGCGCCGGTCTGCGAGTGAATGCCGGCGACGCCGGCCCATTCCGGGTCGCGGCCGGTCGCCAGCCGGTGGTAGCTCTGCAGCACGGCGCCAAAGAAATTGTAAAACCCCCCGCCGTCGACGGCGCAGTGATGGAACAGGAACACGAACATCTGGCGCTCGCCGGGAAAGAGGAACAGCAGAAACCGCACCGGGTAGTTCGTTCGCAGGTCGCGGATGTTCGCGACGCGCTCGGTCATTTCTTCATGGAGCCACGCTTCCATGTCGGCCGGCGCCTGCGCCAGCGCGGTGCGATCGTAAACTTCGAGTTCGACCGGCGCCGGCTGGACCCGCCAGCCCCACTCGGTCCACACGCCGCGGCGGAACGGAACCACGAACGAGTGGAAGAGCGGGAAATCGGCCTGCGGCTCGCGCAGGGCGCAGCGAAAGGCTTCCACGTCGCACGGGCCGCCAAACGAGAAACCGCCGTAGCTCCACTGCGTAAAGCCGGGATGTTCCAAGACCAGAAATTGCAGCGAGGCGACGTCCATCGGCATGGGGTGTTGCGGCGCAAGGGCGATGTCGGAATTCACTGGCTGATTCACTTGAAACCTCGGCAACATGCCGCAATTTTCGCTATCCGAATTCTGCGGCCTTTTTCGAATCGTCACAAATACCGGTGCGCGTGTTCCACAACGAGCCGGGCAAACACTTCCGCGTCGGCGTCCGCGACCTTGTGCCGCCCGAAGGGGAACACCAGATAGAGGCGGTTCAGGAACGTCCGGAGGATCAGCGCGCCGGCGTTCTTCTCCGTCGCCCCGACGCTGTTGTGCACGTCGACCAGTTCCATGCGTCCCGCCTCGCGGATCGCCGTTTCGCCGGTCGGCCGGCCATTCTCCATGCGCGGCAGCACCACGCCGAGGTTGGTGACGAAATACGAGATGCGGATGTCGAAAACGGGCCGGAGCACGCGCGGCCGGGCGCGGAGCGGCAATACGCGGCTCGCGGCGACCAGTTGGCGGCCGAACCACGACAGCCAATAATCGTGCCCCGCGGCCATCTTGCGCTTGCGTTCGGCGATCACCCAGCGCAGGAGCGCCGCGGGGTCGCGGCGTTCGGCCTCGTTGGACCCGATGCCGATCCCGCCCATGGGATTCCCTTGCCCCGCCGTTTCCTCCTGCGGCCGGCGCACGCGCTGGTTCACCGCCAGGCCGTGCAGCATGATGTCATGGTCGGCGCCGCGGGCCCCGTTGAATTCGTCCAGCGCCTTTTTCGACGCCGCCAGAAAGAGGTCGGTCACCGAACCGCCGTCGCGGCGCGCCCGTTCGCGGAAGGCCTGTTGCAGCGCGCGGTCTTCGATGATGTGCCGCACGATTTTGCGGCCCGGCGCCGCTTCCGGCCGGCTGGCGATCTGCGCGACGCGCCAGGGCGGATATTTGCGCCACTCCGCGATCATCTCGCGCATCATCCGCCCCGCGGGGATCGGGGTGACCAGTTGCACGGCGCCGGCCTGAGCGTGCATGCCCGCAACGCCGGCCCACTCCGGTTCGCGGCCGGTGACGAGGCGGTGGTAGATGCGCAGCGCGGCCGCGAAAAAGTTATAGAAGCCGCCGCCGTCGATGACGACGTGGTGAAACAGAAACACGAACATCTGGCGGTCGCCGCGAAAGCGGTACAACAGCAGCCGCACCGGAAGGGTGGTCCCGAGGTCTTGGACGTCCGCGACGTACGGCGCCATTTCCGCTTGAATCCACGCTTCCATGTCGGCCGGCGCTTCCGGCAGCGAAGTAAAATCGCGGACCTCCAGCGCGATGGGCTGCGGCTGGCGCTGCCAACCCCAGACCGTCCACAAGCCTTTGCGGCACGGAACCAGATTGGCGTGAAAATTGGGAAAGTCGGCCTGCGCCTCTTGCAGCGCGCGATCGAGGGCTTCCACATCGCACGGACCGCACAGCGAAAAGGCACCGTAGTTCGTTTGCGAGAAACCTTCGTGCTCCCAGACCAATATTCCTTGCGAGGGGTCATCCAAGGGGATGGGCTTCCGACTGATGAGCGCTTCGTTTTGATTCATCGGGCGATTCTGGTGGAATCGCGCGCGGGTTTCAAGGCGCACCATGGCGGCCTGCCGCGAACGCAAAACGGCGCGGCGGTTTTGCGCCGCCGCGCCGTCGTAGTCAAAGAAACCGAATCGCCGAATTCCGCTCCGGCCGGCTAATTACGAATGCAACGCACGTACTCATTGTCGGTGACGGAGTTGTAGGTGACTTGCCCCGTGGTGAAGTCGACCTGCCACCCGTTGCTCGTGGGGTTGTCGGCATCCAATTCGGACGACCAATACAACCCGGGGTTGCCGCCGATCGCCGCCGGCCAGTAGGCGCCGACCGGCGTCGCGGTGTTGCCCATGCTGGAGCAACCGCCGCACGGGGAGTTGTCGCAACTCTCGTTCAGGCACGTGTCCGTCACGGTGCAGGAACCGCCGGTGACCGTGGCGGCGCAGCCCTGGATCAGGGTGCGAAGCTCCGAGATCGTCGGCAACCGCCAACCGGTGTAGCCGGCCCAGGTCAAGCCCGAGCAGTACGTCCCCGCGCCGCCCTGGGTTGCCTGAAGGTTCGCCGCCCCGACCGTGCCGCCGTTCTGCCACATGTGGCCGGTGGTCGTATCGGTCCACACGGTTTGCACCGGGGGAACCGTCCCGCCGCGCACGCAGATGGCGGAGTAGTTGTCGGTGAGGGAGTTGTACGTGATTTCGCCCGTGGTGAAGTCGACTTCCCACCCGTTGCTGGTGGGGTCCGTTTCGTCGCCCACGGACGACCAATAGGCGCCGACCGCGGCCGTGATCGCCGCGGGCCAGTAGGCGCCGCCCGCCCCCGGACCGGTCAGACTGCCGCAGCCGCCGCACGGGGAGTTGTCGTAAACTTCATCCAGACCATTGTCCGTCACGTTGCAGGAGCCGCCGGTAATCGTGCCGGGGCACCCCCGGATCAAGCTGCGAAGCTCCGTGATCGTCGGCAACCGCCAACCGCTGGCGTAGCCGGCCCAATTCAGGCTGGTGCAATAACTCGCCGCGCCGCCCTGGCCAAACGAAGCGGTCGACGCCCCGACCGCCGACCCGTTCTGCCACGTCAACCCGGTGGTCGTGTCGGCCCAGACGCTTTCCCCCGCAACCGGCGAGGAATCGTCGTCGGCCGGCGAAGCGTCGTCGTCGGACGTGTCGTCGTCGGCGCTGCTGGAGCTGCTGGCCGTGGCGCCGCAGGCAATGGCGAAATAGATCGAGGCCGCGAGCAATAACATAAGCGGTAGCAACCAATACATTCTTTTCATGCAGACACCTCCGTCGCCTTCGCGACAAGCAATTGGGTTTCCAGATATTTTCCGTTGAGTTTATTCTAGCCGCTTGTCGAGCCTACATCCTGCCAACCGCATCGTCAAGCGCCGGGTCGCGAAAGACCCCGGGGGCGAAACCGCTTCCAAAAAACGGCGGCCGACTAAATGGCGGCTGGCGTCTCCGGGGCGCTTGGCGGAACGCACGGCGCCATTTCCGCCGCCTGGACGAAGTGTGGTTCGTCGTGGCGTGGTGGAAATCGGGCCGGTCCGAAGACCGGCGACCCGTACGAAAGGAAAAGGCCGGGAGACGCCCGGCCCTGCTTGCGCAGCCGCGCCGGCGCTCACCACGGCGCGGCGACGATGTTGTCGATATCGACAACGCCGCCATAGCCGTCGTAGTCCCAGTCCAACAGTTCCAGGTATTGGATCGGGTCGCCTGGTCTGGTCAAATTGGTGCAGGGCGCAAACGGCCCGCCGTTCATGCCGACGGTCAGCGTGCGAGACGTGTTGTCGTACGTGAATTCGAGGTTGGACCACGTGTCATCGGGCAGCACAACGCCGCAGTCGACGTTGTCGGCCGGCTGTTGCACGACGAGCGTCTTGGTGTTCGGGTCGCGCCACGCCCAAGTCTCGTACATTGAGTAGGAGACGACCTGGAAACCGAACGAAGCGTTGGGGCTGCCGGAATGCGGATACACGTCGAACGACAGCAAGACGTTATGGTCGATCGGCGCGAAATTGTAAATCTCGCTGCAGTAATCTTGGGTGGTGTAACCGCCGTTGATCCGCATGACGTGGCCGTGGCCGGCCGTGCCCGAATCGGCCACGGTAATAGTCGAGGAGCCGCGGCAAAAAAATGGAACCCACGGCGGGTCGGGCAAGGCTCCGATATTGTATGAGTTGAAATCAATCGAGAAAAACGGCGCCGAGTCATCGTCGTTGTCATCGTCGTTGTCGTTGTCGTTGTCGTTGTCGTTGTCATTATCGTTGTCATTATCGTTGTCATCGTCGTTATTGTCGTCATCGTCCGGACCGGCGTCGTCGTCCGCAGCCGGCGAAGAATCGTCGTCCACCGCGGGCGAAGAATCGTCGTCCACCGCGGGCGAAGAATCGTCGTCCACCGCGGGCGAACTATCGTCATCCGCCGTCGGCGAAGCGTCGTCGTCCGCGCCCGGCGAAGAATCGTCATCCGGCGCGGGCGATTCGTCGTCATCCGACGGGGTCTCGTCGTCATCCGCCGGGGATGCGTCGTCGTCCGCCCGCAAGTAGGTATGGCTTTGGCCGCCGCTGCTGCCGCACGCCGTTGCGATCGAGAGCAAGACCGCCAGCGCCAGGGCCAACACGGTTCGTTGAATCGCGCTCATCATCGCACCCCTTTCTCAGCACCCGCATCCAGACGAGGCGTTCGCGTGTTCCGCACGGTGGATGCCCGGGGACGAATCATCATCGTCGTCGCCTGGCGACTCATCGTCATCACTGGGCGTTGAGTCGTCGTCGTTGTCGTCGTCATCATTGTCGTCATCGTCATCCGCCGGCGAAACGTCATCGTCGTTGCCGCTGTCATCGTCGTTGTCATCGTCATCCGCCGGCGAAACGTCATCGTCGTTGCCGCTGTCATCGTCGTTGTCATCGTCATCCGCCGGCGAAACGTCATCGTCGCTGCCGCTGTCATCGTCGTTGTCATCGGTGCACACGCCGCTGACGCACGACCAGCTTTCCGGGCAAGTCACACAGGGGATCCCGCCTTGGCCGCAGTTCGACGGATCGAGCCCCGATTCGCAGTCCGCGCCCGAACAGCAGCCGCCGCAATTCGACGAATTGCAGGGCTGCACGCAGGCGCGGTCGATGCAATTTTCCCCGTTGACGCAGTTCACGCAGGCCGCGCCGCCCGGGCCCCCGCACCAAGAGTCATCCGTTCCCGGCCGGCAATAGAGGCCATTCTCGCAACAGCCGTCGGGGCAACTGGCCGCGTCGCAGCCGCATAGGCCGCCATCGGCGGTTGGAAGACACGCCGACAACAGCGGCCCGCACGCGCCGCAGGCGGCGCCGCCCGCCCCGCACAGGATGTTGCTTTGATCGGCGAAGGCGACGCACACGGCGCCATTGCAGCACCCGCTCGGGCAAATGGCCGGCGAACACGGCGTCTGGCAAACATTGGCAATGCACTGTTGCCCCGCGGGGCACGTTTGACAGGTCTGCGCATTGAAGCCGCAAGCGTTGTCGTCCGTGCCAGGCAGGCAGCCTTGCCCGCCGGCGTCGCAGCAGCCGTAGGGGCACGTCGCTTGGGTACATGGGCCCGTCGTGCAAACGCCCAGATTGTAGCCGCAGCCCTTTCCCTCGCCGGCGCAGTTGGTGCACGGCCCGGTGTCGACACCGCAGTAGCGGTCGCCTTGGAATTGGCGGCATTCGTCAAACGCATCGCAACAACCGTCATTGCAACCGACCGTGCACGGCACGCCCGCCGCGCAAACCTGCTGCGGGCCGCAGTAGTAGCCGTTTGCCGCGCAATTGGTGCACGCCATTCCCTGGATGCCGCAGACATCATCCGCCGTGCCGAGCTGGCAAGCGCCGTTCGCATCGCAACATCCCCACCAGCAATTTTCCTCGCGGCAATCCCCGGCGCGTCCGCGGGACGGCGCCGCCAGACTCCACGGGACCGCCGCCCCGGCCGCCGTTGTCATCCGCGTGGCCTCCAGCGCCTCTGCCGGTGAGCCGATTTGCAGCACGACAGCGATTCCAATTGCGAAAATTGCCGCCGCCATTGCCACATATGCCTTCACGGAGCGCCTCCTTTCAACAATCGCGGCCCACCATGCCGATCCGCTGCCAACTGCCTCGCCGCGATTCCGTCGCCATGTTATTTGTCCTTGAAAAGTCTTTGCATATTGCGTGCCAAATCTGCGCGCCGGGCTGTGCCCTTTTCCTCTTTTGATCCAAATAGTTATGCGACATATTGAAAACGATTTTCCACCGCGATGTGAAAAGTTTTCACAAAGTGTGAAAACTTTTCAACCTTCGATCCGATGCCGCGGCGCCCGAGAACGGAAGAGCAATATCAAAATTCGCGTTATGTTCTGTGACGGCAGCCGCGAAATGCGCGTCCGATTCCCGAGAACACCCGTGGCGCGAGAGAGAAGAGTCGCCGAAACCTCACGGATTTTGAGGCCCCGGTCAGCGGGCGGGTTGCCCAGCCGTCTCGTTGATGGTCGGCAGGCGCTTGCCGTCCCAGAGGCCGTGGGTCAGCGCGTACTGCTGCGCCAGGCGGATGCTTTTCAGGTACGACGCGCGCGCCTCGGCGGCGTCTTCCTCGTCGCCGGCGGCCGCCGCATACGAATCGACCGAATACTGCGCCGGCCACGGCACGCCCGGCTTCATGATCGCCCACAGCATTTCGCCCAGCCGCTGCACCTGGTCCGGCACATCCCAATTCTGGTGCGCCGCGTAGTCGCCGAGCGGAGCGCCCGCCGCGTTGTACGCCAGCGGGGTCGGATTCGGGACGGTGGCGAACGTCGCCAGGTCGGGCGTCGTGGTGAAGGCGTCGTACATGGGGCTGGTGTTGTCGTCGTAAACGGTCAACGACGGCAGGCCGAGGATCATCTCGATCGTCAGCCAGAGGGACGACATCGAATACAACACGTGCGAGGTGTACCCGTGTTTGGCGTAGGGCGAGATCGCCAAACAAATGCTGCGGTGCGGATCGATGTGATCGGCGCCCGATTGCGGGTCGTCCTCGATCACGAAAACGGCGGTTTCCGCCCAATGGTCGCTGTGCGTGATGTAGTCGAGCAACAGGCCCAGGCCCGCGTCGTTGTCGCCGACGTAATATTGCGGCGTCGGCGCGCCGGCCTGCGAGCCGAGGGTGTGGTCGTTCGGCAGGCTGATGTACACCAATTGCGGCCAGACGCCGGCTTTCCACTCGCGGATGATTTCGTTCGCCTTGGTTACGTCGGAGATTTGCTGGTTCCAGAAGCCGTACAGGAAATCGACCTCCGGCGCGATCTCGGCGAAATCGCCCATCGTCAGCACTTCGCCGTACACGCGAAATGTGACGTTGTTTTTCAGCATCGTTTCCCACAGGCTGCCTTTGCGGCTGCGCGTCGCGGGCTCGGCGTTCGACAGCGGTTGGCGATTGAACGTCATCGCCCAGTTCTTCTCCTCGTAATCGTTGGAATACATCAGCGACGCCCACATGTGGCCCTGCAGACTGATGTTGGCCTCGGAATAATAGTTGTCCATGTTCGTGAATTGCGTCGCGAGCGCGTGCGTGTTGGGCGTATAGGCCTGGCCGAATTCGAGCAGCGACGGGTCGGCTTCCGTGCCCGTCATGTCGCCGAGCACTTCATCGTAGGTCTTGTTTTCCTTCATGATGAACACGACCCGTTTGATTTGCTGCGAAGGCACGCCGCGTTGCGTCGGAATCGGGCTGTCGAACGACAACGATTCCCAAAAGAGCGACGTGCGCGTCAGATTCGCGTTGACCGCCGTCGTCCATTCGGCGAGTTGCGCCGCATTCGGAAGGTCGATCTTCTGCAGCGTGCCGCCCATGTCGACCCCCGGCGGCGGCTCGGCGCCCGGAATGCCGCCGCCCTTGCCGTTGCCGACGTACAGCACGCTGCGGGCGGAATCGACGGCGACGGAACTCGGGTAGTAGCCGGCCGGGATCATGCCGGCGATCGCGCCGCCGGCCGCATTCATCACCACCACCGCGTTCAGGCCGGCGGCGGCGACATACAGCGTGGCGCCGTCGCTCGCAACGGCGACATCCACCGGCGAGGTCGCCGTCATCGCCGCGCCGTCGAAGATGGGGTATTCCGCGATTTCCTGCCGCGTCGTCACGTCGATCGCGCTGACCGAGTCGCCGTCGGCGTTGGCGACGTACAGCCGCGTCCCGTCCGGCGACAACGCCAGGCCCGCCGGATGCGAGCCGACGGTCACTTCGGCCACGCGCTGGGCCGTGGCCACGTCGATAATCGTGACCGACGAGCCGCCCCAGTTCGAAACGTACGCTTCGGCGCCGCTCGCCGAGAGCGCGATGGCGTACGGATACATATTCGTCGGCGCGACCGCGGTCGCGGCGCCGGTCGCCAGGTCGTAGATCTGCACGCCCGAGCCCCAGGAATCGCAGACCAGCAATTTCGTTTCGTCGGGCGTCACCGCCAGGCCGGCGGGGATCAATTGGCTGCCGATCGTTTGCAGCAGCGCCGGCGAGCCGGTGCTGATGTCGTATTCGTAGACGACTTGCGCGCCGCCGCCGCTCACCCACAACTTGTCGCCGGCGGCATTCGCCGCGAGGCCGACGAACGTCGCGGGAACCGCGAAATGATCCACCTCGGCGAAGGTCGCGCCGTCGATGATGGTCACGCCCGGGCTGCGCAAGGACGAGATCGCCAGATTCCCGTTGGGCAGGGGCAAAATCTTGCTGGGGTAATCCAAGACGTTCCGCATGGAGCCGACCGGCGAAATCGCCCGGCCGTTGACCATGATGATCGAGCCGTCGCCGGCGTCGCCGGGCTTCGCCAGCGCCGTGGCCGTCGGCGTCGGGACGGCTTTGTCGCCCGCCGCCTTGGCCTGGTCGGAGGAAGCCGGCTTGCCGTTTCCATTGGCGCAAGCACTGAGGGCGAGGCCCAGAACAACCGCATAAACCAGCCATCGACGCATGGCGCTCTCCGTGCCTTGTTTTCCGGAAACATACCGGACGGAACGCGAAATCGCAAACGGGCGGGCGATGCGTCGCGAGTTACGAGTTGCGAGTTACGAGTTGCGAGTTGCATACTCAACCCGTCATTCCTCGTTCGACCCCTGACGCCGTCTGACGCAAAAAGAGGTGGGGGGCGCTCGCAATTCGCAATTCGTAACTCGTGACTCGTAACTCGTAACTCCCTGTTGCGCGCGCCCGCGAAGACTTTTATTCTAGGACTCGATCGTACATTCGATTGCAATGGAGTTTGTTGATGTCCTTCCGGCGCATTTTCCTGGCGTTCACGTTGGCTGCCGCGTTGGGGATGTTCGCGTTCGCCTGCGGCGGCGGCAGTTCCAGCAGCGCGACCCGTCCCGCGGACGACGACGGTTCGCCGGCGGATGACGACGGTTCGCCGGCCGACGACGACAGTTCGCCTTCGCCGGCCCAACCCTCCTGCGACGCGGGCAAGACCTTGCTGCTGTCGGCCGAGGGCTCGTTGGCCGCGGAGCAATTTCAGCAGGGACTGGCGCTCGACCCAAACGCCGCGAACTGCCGCTACGGTCTGACGCTGGCGGATTGTTCGACGCAGTGCAACACGCTGTCGCTGCTGGTCACCTACATCACGGCGGCGATCGCGGGCTACCAGCCGCCGACGAAAGGCGAGCCGCAGACCGGCCAGAGCTTCATCGACGACATGGTCAACATCATGCTCGGCAACTCCTATCTCAACGCCGCCAACGACGCGATCGTGCAGGCGGAATGGGTGCGCGCGAACGCGCCGGACATGATTTATCCGCTCGCCGGTCTGCCGATCATCTTCAACTTTCAGCAAGTCGCCGCGCCCGCCGGCAACTTCGACCTGACCGACGCCGTCGCGGCCGAGGCCTGGTCCGGCGCGATCGGCGGCCTGCTTTCGCACCTGACGACGCTGAACCTCGACTTCGAATTGGGCGTGCTTTTCGCGTTCACGAAAATCGACTTCAGCCAGTCGATCGACCTCGTGATCGGCGACATCGTGAATCTGGCGCTGGAACTGTTCGACAACCCGCTGTTCCCCGATTTTTTCACGCTGACCGACAACGGCGCGCCCTTCCAGGCGGCGGGGTTGATGACCGGCCTCGGCTGGCTGCACGCCTCCGAAACCTACAGTTGGATGACGAAGGACAGCGGCGACGTCGCCACCGAAGTGCTCGGTTACGCCGACCTCAACGGCAACCACAAGTGGGACGCGAACGAACCGCTCGTCGTGCCGCCGTTTGGCGCGCTCGACGCCGGCGCCGACAAAGTCGCCTGGGCGGCGCAAGGCGTCTTCCAGCATCTGGCGAACAGCTTTCTGGAATACACGCCGTACGACACCGATCCGGGCGTGCCGCAGCCGTTCAAATTGTCCTATTTGAATCCGCTGCTGCAGGCGCTGGGGTTGCCGGCGTTGATTCCGGACACGCCCCTGCTGGAAATCGACTTCGGCGCGGCGTACCACGACGCCAATCCGACCAAACTGCGCGACGAGATCGTCGCGGTCTTGCAGATCCTTCACGCGTTGTTCCCGGGCGCTTGATCCGCGCTTGACCAGGGGTCGGTCCGCCGACCGGCGCAACGGAGGAAGAATGAGCCGGCTTCATTTGACCGTGTTGTTCGCGGCGCTCTGCCTGGCCGTGGGTTTGGCGCTTTCGTACGGCGGCGAAGGCGCCGCGCCCGCGCTTACGGCGCCCGTCAACTTGGACGTCTCGCCGCTGCCCGCCGACGCGGACGCCTCGCCGGCGCCCGCCGCAAACACGGACGCTTCGCCGGCGCCTCCGGCGCCCAAGGATCGGTGGGACGACCCCCTTTCGGGACTGACGTGGCAGACGACCTCGCCGGGCCAACAGATGACGTGGGACGAGGCGAAAGCGTTTTGCGCGAAATTGACCGTGGGCGGCCGCAACGATTGGCATCTGCCGACGATCGACGAACTGCGGTACCTGATTCGCGGCTGCGCCGCAACGCAAACCGCCGGTTCCTGCGGCGTGACGAATTCGTGCCGGAAATTCGATTGCTGGAAGGCCGACTCGTGCAAGGGATGTCCGGAAAGAAAGGGCCCCGGGCCGGACGGCGCGTACTGGTCGCCGGAGCTGGCGGGGCCGATCGACTGGTATTGGTCGTCAACGCAGCTCGTCAACGCGGGCGTCCCGCGCGCGTGGCTTATCGCCTTCGGCACGGCCGACATCTACAGCACCGAAGTCAGCTTCGGCAATTGCGCGCGCGTCGCGTGCGTGCGGACGACCGCAAACTAGACGAGAGTCATCATAACGTCGGCAAACTAATCCGCGACGGATGATCGGGACCGGTCAGCACTTGCACATGGACCGGGCGCGTCGCGGTTTCGTCCGTCATCGAGCCGCCGGTGTTTGGATTCGCCGAGAGGCCGCAGGTGGTGCTCCTGATCGTGACAAGGATGGGCGAACCAGCCTCGAAACGAAATGCGGCGACGTTGAACGGCAAGTGAATCTCTACGACTTCGCCCGGCCGCATCGGTTCGGGCTTGGCCATCGAGTTGCGGAAGCGCAGGCGCAGGCCGACGCCTTGCCCGACCGGCCGATTCGAGCCGTCGAGCAGAACCGCGAAAATGTCGGCGTCGGGCGTGTCGATTTTGAGAAACAGGACCAATTCCGCTCGCCCCGCAACATCGAGAGGCGCGCTGAGCTTCGGGGTTTCGAAGGCCAGGCGTTCGGACAAAACATTGGGATCGCAGTAGTCGTCTTTCGCCGGGTCGAACGTATAACTGACAACCGCCTCGTTGCCTGGCTGGCTGGCGGCGAGCTTGCCGAAATGCGCCGGATGCCCCTTGGGCCGATCGATCAGGCGTACGCTGCTGCCGTCGAGAAAATACGTGTTCGTCTTGGCGGCGAGCGGCCAGCGATCCGACGTATGCCACTCGTTTGCATTCTGGACGAAGTAGTGGATCGGCGCGGCGTCAACCGCGGCCGACTCGTCCTTGAGATATCTCTTCACGTAACTGCGGATGATTTCTCCAGCCGGTCCCGGCGCGAACGGATGATTGACGGCGTCGCCATGATCGCCGGCGTGCAGGATGAACTTGTGGGCGGCCCGGACCGATTCGCTGCACGAATTCCCGCGCAGCGCCAGGAACGTATCGAGACCATCCGAGGTATACTCGTTCTTCGCCTGCAAAGTGAGCACGGGCGCGCAGATCCGCGCAAGTTTGCCGGTAAGGCTCCAGTTGTCCCAGTACTCCGACCGCCGGTCCATGAATGGCAAAGCCGCGCGCCACACCGGGTCTCGCTCGCCAAATATCGCTGTGTCCAGGTCGCGAACCGGCCGGGAATTCGTGATCGTGCGATTGTACTTGGGATCCTCCTGAAGGTTCTCGTGGCCCTTTACGAACCGATCCCACCATACGAGTTGCCCCTTAATCATACCGTTCTGCGTCGCCGGCCAGGTCTCAAAGGCGCGGCTCGGCGCCCCATCGGCGATCACCAGTTTGACTTCCGAGGTGTCGACCGCTGCCGCCACCGCGGCGAACCCGGCGTAAGACGCGCCAAACGTGCCGACCGCGCCATTCGACCAGGGCTGCTTGGCGATCCAGCGAACGGCATCTTGCCCGTCGGCAAACTCCTGGCTCATCGGCCGCAACTCGCCCTCGGACTTGCCGGTCCCGCGAACCGCTTGGAACACAAGTGCATATCCCTCTTTCGTGAAGGGACGCCAGGCATCGAAGCCATATCCGGCATCGGGTGCGTAATGCGCGTAGTACGGCGAGCGGACGAGGAGCGTGGGCGCCTTTTGGCCGGCTGCCATCGCCGGCGGCAACACCACGTGCGTCTCGAGCCGCACGCCATCTCGCATGGGGACCATCACCGAACTCTCGTTTGGCGGCAGCGGCGGCGGCGCAACATCGGACAATTCGATGCTGTCGAACGCCGCCTTGAACATGGGAGCGAGTTTGGGCCACGCGTCGGCAGCCGCCGCGAATTGGAAGATGTAGAACTTGTCGCCGACATGGACGCCGTACTCGATGGTCCGGTGCGGCGGCTCGACCTCGGTGGAATACTCCAAGACTGCGCCCGGCCGGCCGAGCACCGTTGTCTTTTCCAGACGCACTCGATGGTGCTTCGAACCAACCACTTTCATGATCCCCGCCTCGCGGATTTCAAGGCTGACGGCGCCCGGAAGCGCCAGTATCGAAATTCGTGGGAGGATGTCGCTCGGCGATGGGCTGAACACGAGAGCCTTGGCGCCGGGAGCGCTCTTGTCGATCCGCTGCCAGCCAACTGGGCAAAGGAACCGCACGCCGAGGGCCGCCTCCTCGCGTTGCTCCATGGCGGGATTGCCGCTCTGTTCTGAGGTCTGCGACGCGGCGGCGCCCGCCATCGCTCCGGTTCCGCATCCCGCAGCCAAGAGAACGAGGAGAGTCAGCAGCAGTCCGCAACTTGAGCTTCGCATGCGCATCTCCTTATCGCGGTCACTGTGAATAACGGTCCTGCGCCTTGAATGTCGACGTCAATCGCCTACGGCTTCGCCCGCAGGGAATCGCGATCGGGCCCGGATCGATATCGTCGCGCAAAACCATATCAGTAGCCGTAGTGCAAGATCAACGCGGATTGGGAGTCCGTGTCCTCCCCAACCGCGAACACGTTCGTGGGCGAGGCAGCCCAAATGCCTGCCAATTCCGCATGGTCCGTCACGCCGGTGGTCATCGACGACCACGACGAACCGTCGTAGTGCAGAATCAACGCGAGATCGGCCGTGATGTTCGCTCCCGCGGCGAACACGTCCGCGGCGGAACTGCCGCCGACGCCCCCCAACGTCGCAAAGCCCGTCACGCCGCTGGTCATCGACGACCACGACGAACCGTCGTAGTGCAGGATCAGCGCGTGAAATGAAGTCAGGTCGACCCCCACGGCAAACACGTCGGCGGCCGAACTTCCCCAAACGGCCTTCAAGCTCCCGTTGTCCGTCGTTCCGGTCGTCATCGGCGACCACGACGAACCGTCGAAGTGCAAGATCAGCGGGGAAAATGAGGTCCCGTCGTACCCCACCGCGAAGACGTCCGTGGCGGAGCTTCCCCAAACGCTGACCAACTGCGCCTCGTCCGTCAGGCCGGCGATCATCGGCGACCACGACGAACCGTCGTACTGCATGATCAGCGCGAGTCCGTCGTCCGCATCCTGCCCCACGGCGAATACGTCGGCGGCCGAATTGCCCCACACGCCGGCCAACGCCGCCTGGTCCGTCAGGCCGGTCGTCATCGGCGACCAGGACGCCCCATCGTATTGCACGATCAGCGCCGAAAACGAAGTTATGTCCTGACCCACGGCGAACACGTTCGTGGCGGAACTGCCCCACACGCAGCGCAAATTCGCCGTGTCGGTCACGCCGGGCGCCATCGACGACCACGACGATCCGTCGTACTGCAGGATCAGCGCGAGATTGGACGTCGGGTCGTTCCCCACGGCGAACACGTTGGCGGCCGAACTTCCCCAAACCGCGGCCAGATTCCCTGAGCCCGCCATTCCGGTCGACATCGGCGACCAGGACGGCGTGGTGTCGTTGTCATCGTCGTTGTCGTCATCGTTGTCGTCGTTGTCGTTGTCATTGTCATTGTCATTGTCGTCGTTGTCGTCGTCATCATCGACGGTGTCGTTGTCGTCGTTGTCGTCGTTGTCGTCGTCATCGTTGTCATCGTCATCGTTGTCATCGTCATCGTCGACGGTGTCATTGTCGTCGTCGTCATCGACGGGCGAAGCGTCGTCATCGTCGTCCGTCGTGTCATTGTCGTCGTCGTCATCGACGGGTGAGGCGTCGTCGTCGTCGTCCGTCGTGTCGTTGTCGTCGTCGTCATCGACGGGCGAGGCGTCGTCGTCGTTGTCATCGTCGACCGGCGAAGCGTCGTCATCGACGGGCGAGGCGTCGTCATCGTCGTCCGTCGCGTCGTTGTCGTCATCGACGGCAGAGCGGCGGCTTGAACTGCTGCTGGAACTGCCGCAGGCGACGGCGCAGGCAAGCAACACTGCGGCCAACAGAAAAATTGGAAGCCAATTGCCCCGTTTCATCGGAATACCTCCAGCCGTCAGAAAGAATGAAATTGCGCTGGACCGAATTATCACGGAATCGAGACGCCGCGTAAAGGGGTTAATTCGCGCACAATAGGCATGAACGGCCAGACCCGGTCGCGTCGCTGCCTGCGGTTGGGCGAATCGTTGGCGAAACCAAGCAGCCTCCGGCGAAAATTGATCGCGTTTCCAGTCTTCGATGCCCGAATCCGCGAGCGCCCCCCAGCCGGCGGAACGAGCCAATTCGTCGAATTCCGCGGGCGCGAAGGACGAACGCCTCGGCTCGCCGGTCATCACGCCGAACAACAGGAGCGACAGCCGCCGGCCGAGCGACAAGCGCATTTTCTTGAGATAAGTGAGCGCGAGCCGGCTGCCCGGGGCGGAGATCGCGCGAATATCGGCCATTGTCCGGGCGACATCTTCGGGCGCGAGGCACATCGTCACGCCTTCCCACAGCCAGACCGTCGGCCGCGTTGGGTCGTGGCCGGCCGCGCGGCGCCCAAAACGGATACGGCGAGGCGGGCAGCCGCCGCGCCGCGCGGTCCACCTGCCGCCGCCAAGCCGGAGCGAGCAACTGCGCCGCTATCGGGTCCGCGAAGCCCGGAACCTCGGGGGCGAGGTTCGCCAGCGCACGGTTGAACGCGGCAAATTGCGCGGTGTTGCTGGCCTTGCGGGCGCGCATGCGATCTAGCGCTTCGTGAGCCGCAAGTCGAAACCGATGCCGCTTTGCACAATCTCGCCGGCGCCGAAGCGGCTCGCGGCGGCCATCCGCTGGACCGCGTCACTTGTGTAGGCGGTCTTCAGGAGCATGAACCGAAACGTCAACTTCGTGAAGAACGAGTTCCAGCGCGACATCTTCATCTCGTCGACCTCGGCGTAGATCTCTTCGCGCGAGGCGTCTTTGCGGAGATCGAAAATCGAGGCCTGGCCGCCCGGCTTCAGCACGCGGTGGATCTCGTTGAGCGCGCCCACGGGGTCGGCGAAGTTTTTGAACGCGGCCCGGCAGACGACGAAATCGAAGGAGTTGTCGGCATACGGCATCTCCGAGGCGTTGCCCTGGCGGAAGTCGATCGCCACGCCGGCCGCCCGCGCGTTCTCGGCCGCGATGCGGACGAACGACTTGCTGATGTCGAGGCCGGAGATGCGAAAGTCGCCCAGTTTGGCAATTTCGATCGCCAGGTATCCGGGCCCCGGCGCCGCTTCCAAGACCGCGCCGCCCGCCGGCAGCCGCGCGGCGACGGATTTTGCGCAAACGAGAACGTCGCGGATGTCGCCTTTCGTGTTTTTCGCGTACCAGGAGGCGATGACGCCCTCCATCGCGATTCCCTTGTAAGCCTTCGGTTGGGTCGTCATGGCCGGCTCCTTTCGCGCCCGCGACGCCCGCCGAACTAACAGGCATCGTGAATAGCTAACACCGTTAGCTTAGGTGAACCCGGTTGCCCTGTCAAGACCGCCGTGGTAAATTTGCCGCGGAGGTTGGCCGTGAGCATTGTCCCCTACCGCAATTCGCCGCGCGCCCGAAAGCGGGCGCCGCTCGACCGCGCGCAGATTGTCGCGACGGCGCTCGTCCTGCTCGATGAAGCCGGCCTCGACAGCCTGACGATGCGCAGCCTCGCCGAACGGCTGGGCGTCAAAGCCGCCTCGCTCTACCGCCACGTGCGCGACAAAGAGGAACTGCTGACCCTGCTCGCCGACGAGATCAGCGGCGAAATCGCCGTCGAATGCGCCGGCCGGACGTGGCAGCAGCAGCTTCTCGACAAGGCCCGCCGCCTGCGCCGCGGCCTGCAGAAACACCGCGACGCGGCGCGCCTGTTGTCCGCCACGATGCCGGCCGGGCCGCGGCGGCTCCGCCACATCGAGACCACCCTGCGCATCCTCCTTTCCGCCGGCTTGACCGGGCGGGATGCGGCCCGCGCGGCGTACCACATGAACAACCTGGTGACCGAGTTCGCCTCCGACGAAGCCCGGATCACCCTTGCCGCCGAGGCCCTGGGGGTGACGCGCCGCGAACTGCTCGCGGGGGCGCGCCAGTATTTTCGGGAACTGCCGCCGGGCGAGTTCCCGAGCCTCAGCAAACTCGCCAACCACGTGGCCGACGACAATCAGGACGGGCTCTTCGAATTCGGGCTGCAGGTGTGGCTGCGCGGACTTGAGCGACTCATCGAGATCCGGACCTTTGGGCGGGGGGGCCGGTGAAAGTCATTCGCGATCGCAGCGCGGAATCCGGGGGTCGGATTTGGCGCAAGGAGCCCGGTCTTCAGACCGGCCCCGGGCGCGCCGCCTGCCGCCGAGCCAGCGCCTTGGCGAGCGCCTCGGCGAAAACGCCGGCGGCAAGCGCGGACGGATGGCCGTCGATGGGAATCATCATATCCTCGCGGCGGTAATTGTCGAAAGCGTGGGACAAGTCAAGCAATTGGACAGGGCCGTCGGGCGCGAAATACAGCCGCATTCCGCGCGCGTAATTCTCGGGATAAACCGCCAGGTAAAATTCGCTGGTTGGGAAGCGTTGCAAAAATGCGCGGGCGGCCTCCTCGATCAATTGCGCGGCGAAACGGGCGACCGCCGGCCGCGCGGCCGGCGGCCAGTCGTAGCCGGGCATCATGTACGTGCGGTGCACGGCGGCCTCCGCCGGCGAGTAGTGCGTGCGCGGCGGGCGGTCCCAATCCATCAGGCCCGCGCGCGTCAGACGGCCGGCGGCGTCGATCTCGTAGCAGGGAATCGGATATTTCTGGCACCGCAGCCACGCGAGACTGCCGATGGCGCGCGCGATCATGCCGTCATGGTAAACGAGCACCGCCGCGCCGCGTCGCTCCTTGACGCCCGCCGCGAATTCCGGGCTGCTTAAAAGCGCGAGGATCTCGTTCGGCCCCCAGCCCGGCGCACCGTAATTGTAAACCGTCGCCGTGCGCCCCGCCTCAGTTCGCGCCAATCGCGCCGCGATCGTTTCGTCGTCGCGCAACCCCATGCCGAACGCCAACGAGCAGCCGAGAATCGCGACGAACGACTCGGGCGTCGCGGCCGTTTGCGGCGTGACGCGCCGGCCCAGCGCGTCGGTGTGCAGCCACACGTCGTACAATTCGCGCCCGTCGACCCGGCAGCGCTCGCGCGTCGCCGCGTTTTTCGTCAGCGCCGAGCCCAGCCAATCGTCGCGCTGCAACAGGGGATCGCCTTCCGTCCGGCAATCCGGCGCAACCCACCGCCGCGCCCACACCGCCCCGGCCGACCAGTGTCGCGCCGCCGTCAGGCCCGCGGCGGCTGCCAGCAGCGCGCCCAGCGCCAGCCCGAGCAGCGCCGCAGCCAGCCGTGGCCGCCACCAGCGCGCCCGTGCGCGAATTCGTTTGGTCAGTCGGAGCAATCCCGCGCCTCGCTTCTCGCCGGGCGCCACTATACACCGCCGGCGCTGCGGCGGTCGAGCGCGCTTCGAGGCGCTCTGGGATAATTGGGTAAAACAGTCGCCGGCGGCGCACACGATCGGCTCTGCTCGACGCCCTTTCAGGCCTTCTTGATCCCCCACGATCGCATGCGGAAAGGGGTAAAAACGCGGTCCGTAGGAGCGACGGATTCTTCGAGCGTATTCACCTCGCCGTCGCAGACGAAGCCCGCGGCGAGGCGCAAATCCAGTTCGCCGCGCGCGCCGCAGGCCTCGGCGACCCGCAGCACGCGGCCGGCGCCGTTTTCGGCGCGCTTGAAGGCGAGGGCGCGGAGGGAGAGGCCGTCCCACGCGATGGGCCGCCAACTCGCGTCGCCGCCGCGGCAGGCGATGGCCCGTGCGGCGCCGGCGAGGCCGTCGATCTCGCCCAATACTTCGTCCGACCACCAACGGCCGTCGTGCGGTAGAATCGAGTAAGTGAAAGTTTGGCGACCTTCGTCCGCGAACGGATCGGGGAAGGTCGGCCCGCGGACGAGGCTGATCGTTAGCACGTTGCCTTTCGCGGAATGGCCGTATTTGCCGTCGTTCGCCAGGACCGCGCCGAAGCCGGCCTCGGAGAGATCGACAAAGCGGTGCGCGGCGCTCTCGAACTGCGCGCGCTGCCAACTCGTGTTTTCATCGACGGGCCGGCGCGTCACGCCCAGGGCCTGGTCGAAGGTCGCGTAGTCGGCAAGCACGGCAAATGGAAAAAGGGCGCGCAGATACGTGCGGCGGTCGCCGAGTTCGATCGTCGTGTGGATATCGAGCCGGGCGGAGTCGGCCCAAAGGCGATAGCGCTGGGTCAGCCGGCTCTTTTCGCCGAAGCGTCGCTTGACGACGATCTCGGCGCGGTGCGGCCCGCGTTCGGTGAGTTCCATGGATTCGAGATCGACGATTTCGGCGCCGCCGAGATCGAAATTCGCTTCGATATCCCACGCGTCGTACAAACGCGTGCGGTCTTTGTAGGCCCAAATCTGGTTGCCGGGGCCCGCGAGCGTTTCGCGCTTGCGGCGCTTATCCCAAATCGAAGCGATCCGCCCCAAGTCGTCGAACCGAACCGTAACGAGATCGTTTTCGAGCCGCCGCGCAGCGGCCGAAAGCGGCGCCGGCGCGGGCGGGCGCGCAACAAAACGCGCTTCGAGGGGCCGCAGACCCAGCGGCGACGACAGCACCCAGCCGCCATCGGCCGCGGGCTGGGCGGCGAGGGCGGTTGCGGATTCCGCGTCGGTCGCTTTCAGCGACAGCTTGAGATTCGGCGCGGCGGAGCCGGCCGTTTCCACGGCAAAGACGCCCGGAGTCGCGCCCGGGGCCACGCGCGCGGCGAGGTCGCGAAGCGCCTGATCGCAGCCCGCGTCGGCGGCGGCGAGCACGTCGCTAAGCTCTTGCTCGGCCTCGATGTAGACCTCGCGAATTGACGAGCCGGGCAGGGCGTCGTGGAATTGGCTTCGCAGCAGCGTTCGCCATTCCGGCCCGTAGTCGCGGCCGTCGCTGCCGCCGGCCATCCAGCACAGCCCTTCGAGCAGTTCCGCGGCGGCGAGGGCGGCCTGGCCGCGGCGCATGAGGGCTTTGGTGCGGCCCTGCGTGGTGAGGGTCGCGCGGTGGCATTCGAGATACATCTCGCCGCGCCAGACGGGCAAGATTTTGTCTTTGGTTTCTTCGCGCAGCCGATCGAAGAAGCCTTCGACCGAGGACAACTCGACCGCGGGCACAACCGGCAGGCGGTTCATCGCCTCGACGCGTTCGACCTGCTCGGGCGTCGGTCCGCCGCCGCCGTCGCCGAAGCCGTAGGAGACGATCGATTCGTCGTGGATATCCT